>JAIDSW010000061.1 GCA_029061025.1 Duncaniella sp. | reverse complement strand
ATTATGTGCTTCGAGAAAAAACTATTATACTACAAATAACATAACGATTTGCATTGACATGCAATGACCATATCTCGATTCGGTTAAATCTGGTAAATCTAACGAAGGGTCGAAGGAAACGGTCAAAGCTTGCCCGGTGCGTCCTCCACCGAGGGCACAGGCTGCTTTTTCTAATTCTTGACCCGACGGCTTTACCAGAGCCTTACCGAAGAGATGCCGAGAAAGAGTGTTGTGTCCTCTTTTTGATACAACCGGAGATTGCTGAAGCCCGTCAGTCGGATGCACGATATTTTTTGAGAAATCAAGATGGCAAACTATTATTGTAAATATTGTGGAACAAAAGCAAGTTCTGCATCGTCACTTACCAGTGCTTATTGTACACGTCATCCAAACGGCACCGGCAAAGGGAAACATGTAATATTCGAAGGTGAAGAATCTTCAAAATATATTTGTGAATATTGTGGAACCACCGCAAGTTCTATTTCATCTTTAACGAGCAGCTACTGTACACGCCATCCTAATGGATCAGGAAAGGGAAAACATTCTCCGTTTGAAGGTGGAATCAAGAGCAGTTATACTTGCAAGTATTGCGGTAGAAGCGCCGGCAGTTTATCATCCTTGACAAGCAGCTACTGTACGCGCCACCCTAACGGATCAGGTAAAGGGAAGCATTCACCACTAAAATAACATAGCCATCAAAAAATCACGTAACCATGAAACAAGATAATAAAACATCACTTTCGGATACTCCATTCGGAGAGAATATTAATGACTTTGGAACCGAACGGTATGTAAATGGATTGATCAAGTTTATTGAAAATTCATCAGCCCCGATTACAATCGCATTGCAAGGAGAATGGGGAAGTGGAAAAACATCCCTGATGAACCGTTTGGGACGCGCTCTTTGTTCCGATGACAACGCGCCATTTCTCGGCGTGAATATAAATACATGGGAATACTCAATGATGTCTTCGCCGGAGATGACGGTATATAAAATTCTTGCACGGTTAGTTAGCGAATTGACAGGAGAAAATACCGAATCCAAAAAGAAAGTATCGAAAGTCATGAGAGCGTTATATCGGGGAGGACGGGAAGCAATCAAAATGATTCCGGGGATGAATATTCTCATAGAAGCGGCTAATGTGTCTACGGATCTTCCGGGAGAGGAAAAAGACTCTTCCTTGTCAGAGTTGCGGGACGAGCTGCAGCGAGTGATAGACAACCGAATCTCGGACTCGAACAAGCGAGGAGTAATAGTGTTTGTAGATGATCTTGACCGTCTGAATCCTCCTGTCGCCGTAGAAATTCTTGAACTCCTTAAAAATGTGTTCACTTTAAATAGCTGTATATTTGTGCTGGCTATTGATTACGAGGTTGTAGTGAAAGGTCTTGAACCAAAATTCGGGAAATTGACCGATAAAAATGAACGTGAGTTCCGGTCGTTTTTTGATAAAATTATTCAGGTGCCGTTTTCTCTTCCGGTGAGCAGTTATCGTCCTATGGATTTCGTTTTGGATTCTCTTGTGAGTATCGGCTATATCAGCGGTGTAGAAAAGGGAGATGGTCGAATCAAAGAGCCGTTTCGGCAAATTGTAGAATACTCCGTGGGAAAGAATCCTCGTTCGATAAAACGATTGATCAACACCTTATCACTTCTTTCATGTATTTCCAAGTGTGGGAAAGATGATTATAATGATTTTGTCAACACGCGTGCAGGACGTATTGCAAACTTTGCGATAGTATCCATTCAGGTGTGCTATCCGAAGATTTACAAGATGTTGGCTTTAATGCCAAACTTCTTGAAATGGGATGAAGCAATCGCTACCCGCATGAATATTCATATTCCAAAGGAAGAAGAGGAAAATTTTGGATGGGAAGAAATCCTTGAAGCGGCCTGTTCGGTGGATAGTTATCTATCACAGCGACATAACGATATCCGTAATCTTCTTGTTTTGATTCAAGCAACGGTAGCAACTAACAATGATATTGAAAATACAGATTTTGAAAATAATTTAAGAGCCATGATCGATAAATCATCAGTAACCGGAATCAGTGAACCTATAGCTGAATCGGAAGTTAATCAAAAACGTCTTATAGACATTCTCCACAAGAAAGTTTCTGAATTAATTAAAGCTAAGCGACCCGATATTCCCAGAATTCAACAGAAAAGAAACACCGGAAACGGCGGCCTATTTGTATATTATCCTGATAATAAATCTATGGAAGTAATATTCCGTCCGAAAGTGGCCAACGATAAAATCGCTTGCGAAATTACGCTCGCTACCAGTGTTGAGCGTCCGCAACACTTAATCGGAAAAACTTTCGAAGATATGATGGAAAATCAAAAACTCGGTGAGGCAATGAATTCAATAGATCGCAGCCTATCTCCCCTGTTGAAGGAAGTATATTATTTTGAGGGTCGCACATATCCTGAATCAGGACTTGGAACATATTTCAATAATTTTTCGCAAGAGATGAAATTCCGAGTAGATCAGGGGTGGCTGCCGGATCATGTATCGGCTAATGCAGTCTATTGGATAAATCTCAAAAGTGAAGCGTTATTTTCCGACATTGCCGTGATAGAGACAATAGCCGATGTAATACTTGCTGCCTATGATTACCGGTGGGCTGCTACTCATCTAAATTAGAACTATGACTAAACAGTGAGGCAAATGTCAGTAAATAATACAATCACATTGGAAAAATATCTGTCACTACCGGCTGAGAATGGTAGTGACGGATTTTTCATTCCTGATTTCCAGCGCGGATATGTGTGGGGAAAAGCACGAGAGAAAAAATCAAAGAATTCAGTTGAGTATCTTACTGATTCATTGCTTGATGGATTCAATTCCGGAAGGGATGTTTTTCTTCAGGGTATCACATACACAGCAAGTGTAAGCGGAATTTCTATAATCGACGGTCAGCAACGTACCACCTTTTTCTATCTCTTGTTGAAGTTTCTCGGTTATGAGGGCGCTTTCAAATTGCATTATGTAATAAGAAAAGAAAGCGACGATTTCCTTAAGAAACTTGATACAGAGCAATGGAAAGAGGAGGATAAGGACTGTCAATTCCAGGACATATTCTTCTTTCAACGCACGCTGAGTATATTTCATAAGGTACTGGCTGATATTGATAAAGAGAAGTTTAGGAATTATCTTCTCAATCATGTCAAGTTTCTATGTGTGCAGATCGTCCCTGATAAAGCAGAAACGATCTTTACGATGATGAATGGCAGCAAGGCAGAAATGAAGCAGGAGGAACTGATAAAGGCAGAACTGCTACGCCGTGCATCCTTACCGTCTGATGAAATCAAGGATGTGGAAAGTCGGGACATAAGAGGACGTATGGCGCGCGAGTGGGATAGTTGGCTGCACTGGTGGAACAGGGAGGATGTCAAGAAGTTCTTTTATACAACCAATCAGCTCGGATGGTTATTGCCATTGTATCTCGGCAGCGAAAAAGTCTCGTTTGAGTCATTCCGTCGAAAACTTGACAAGTACACCGGAAACAAAATCAAGGAAGCAAAAGAGGTGTTTCGCTCGCTCCGCATGAAGCAACGTCAGATTCAGGATGCTTTTTATAATGCAGTGACCTATAATTATATAGGAGCTATATTGCGCATGAAGCAAAGTGCCGAAGAAAGATTCACGTTTCTCCGATGGTATTTCAATACCGAGGAATCGACTCATTCCGACGCAAAGATGAAAAAACTGCGACGCTATTTGGACCTGGCAGTGATTGGCTGTAACCATAGCGAGATAACCGGAGATAAAACCGGTGAACAGGTCAACCATAAGATCAGAGAATTTCGTGACGCACTCGACGGTATCATTTATAAAACATATTATGAAGACGGAAGCCGATGGCTCCTCAGGTGCAACATACTTGAAGATTGTAACCAAAACAAGGGGAAAGGTCGCAAATTCAATTTCGATATATGGAGCTGCCGCTCCATCGAACACATTTATCCCAAGTCGAAATTCGGTCACTACAATCCCGATCGACCCGACGTGTGCCTTAACCATGAGGGTAAGGAAATAGATAAGGACGCTTGCGAAATATTCAGAGGCATGCCCGGTGATGAAGATTATGTGAACGAACACCGGATAGGTAACCTTGTGCTCCTTTACGGAGACGATAATTCACAATTCGGTGCTAAAGATTTTCAGCAGAAAAAAGATGATTTTTTCAACGTGGGAGAAAGTAACCGCCATTTTGAGAGTCGTCATCTGATTCATACCATTTCGGTTTTCGCATCCTCAAAGTGGACGAAAGATGAGATAATTGAACGTCAGAGAAAAGAGCTGTCCGACTTCGATGCAGCCTATTCAGAATATATCTCAACCTCAGAAAGTAATATAGAAAATGAAGAAGCATGAGTTGCTCCGCAACGGAGAAAAGTATCCCTTGAAAGATTTCTTCTCGGGCATAAATGAAAAGATTATCATTCCTGATCTGCAGCGTGACTACTGCTGGGGTGACTCGGATCTCGTGGAGAAATTTGTAGATTCGTTATTGAAACTCGACCGGGATCAGCCTATCACACTGGGACTTATCTACGGCTATGTCGATAATAATCTTATAGCCGAGCACTTGCAGCTGTGTGACGGTCAGCAGCGGTTGACCACCATATTCCTTTTGCTGGGTCAGCTTTACCGCCTTACCGGTGAAGACATAATTAAGCAGCATCTTATCTCGGACTTCGAGCTTAATAATGACGACAGAGAGCCTTATCTGCTTTATGCAATTCGCGAAAGCTCGCTGTATTTTCTTTCGGATCTGACGTATTATTATTTCCTTGGCAACGGAAATATCAAAGATGCCTCGGAAATAGAGAATCAACCTTGGTTTTTGGATAGCTATCGTCAGGATCCGTCGATAAAGAGCATGCTGGAGGCTTTGAAAACCATAGAGAGTGTGCTCGGCAATGATCCTGATGCGGAGATGATTAAGGGCTTTGCCTCGTTCATGCTCGATAAGGTGGAATTTCTGTATGTGGATATGAACAATCGTCGCGACGGAGAGGAGACGTTTGTGATAATAAATACCACCGGCGAACCACTTACCTCAAATGAGAATGTTAAGCCTAAGGTGATCCGGGCCAACCGATCCATTGCCGACGTAGCAACAAAATGGGAAGATATGGAGCAATGGTTTTGGATCAATCGCAATAAATCGGCAAGACCCGAACATACGTCCGACGAGGGCTTTGAACAGTTTGTGAGAGTAGTGAAACTCATGCAGGCAACCTCTGATGATGAATATATTTCTATTCGTGGCAACATTGAAAAGATACAACTTGAGGATATACCTTTTAATGTAATCGAGGACACTTTTAAGGCCTACAAGCGGGTGTACAATCTCGACGGTTATGAAAAACGTTATGATGACGATGCGCGTCCCGATTACACCGACGGTTATTCCGAGAAGGATCTGTTTTCACTGCTCCCTACGGTGAAATACGTGATGAAATTTCCCGATTGCATGGATGAGGATATTCTGCGGGTATTTCATGTTTTCCGTAATAATGCACGATACAGGAATACGGATGTCAATAATGCCGATCGTATTGCTCCGGCCTACAGGGCTATGGCTAATGTGGAGGCTATGACAAAATCTGAACCTGCTGATATTTTCAGCTCATCATATATGCCTGCCGATGAGCGCCGCAAGAATGAGCAGCTCAACCTATGGCTTGACGGGTGTGATCTCGCGGTGTGTCAACCTATAGAGCGTTTACTTGCCCGAGCCGAGAATAACAATATATTCCGAGGAAGAATATCAAGATTTCTTGATTGGGCGGCAGGTGATAAGAACTTGATGGAATTTTATGTCGACAGATTTGAGTCGCTATGGCCTGATTACAGAGGATATGAACTTAACACGCTGCGCCGGGCTTTACTATGTCTGAATCTTTCGGATTATCCTATAAAATATCCGGGTAAGGGTATCAATACATTCTGCAACGAGGCCGAACACTGGTATTCACTTATTAACAATGAGGATAATAGTGTGAAGATCAAAAATTTACTCGATGAAAGCAGAACTCTTGATGAAATAATCGAAAGTGACTCGGAGAAGGCCGGAAAATTCAAAGAACTTGTAAACCAACCCGAATGGTGGGATCGCATGGAGCGTGCCAATGTGCTGATTTACAATTATAATCTTTATGTCTTGTTAAGAAAGGAGCGTACATCGTCAGATTATTATCTTATATATCACGGCGAATTATTCGGCTCTCATTGTCTTGGCGATCGCTGGAGTTATGTGTGGAAATATTCCGATAACTCCGGCCTATATTGCGATAATTGCAAGTATGATGTAACGCTTGATATTGAGCCTGACGGTGACTCTTTCCGCCTTGTAATGAGTGAGGGAAAACATAAAGATAAACCTGTATTGCCGAAGTTTGATGAGATTGCAGCACGGTTTGAAATGAAACCGTTTGACAGATTCAAACGAGCATTCGCCGTCTGTCGTCAGTCTGTTTCTGAAATAAAGTCTGTCTTTAAAAGTATTGCCGAGGCAATAAATCAAAGTATATAATTATACTGCAAACCGAACATTCACAGCCGGGCGGTGGTTATAATAGAGTGAACAACTCAAATTATTAACATCACCGCTCGACTATGGAAGTTATCGACTGGATTGTGCAGACGTTGCGCGACAACCCTGCAATCGCCATTTTTCTCACTCTCGGAATCGGCTTTTGGATTGGCCGGTTGAAATATAAATCATTCTCGCTCGGCACCGTGACTTCTGTGCTGCTCGTGGGTGTGCTCATGGGTCAGCTCGATATTCCTGTCCCGGGGCCGTTGAAGCAGGTGTTTTTCCTGTTGTTTCTCTTTGCGATAGGCTATAGTGTCGGTCCACAATTTTTCGCATCGCTGCGCGGATCGGGACTGAAGCAGGTGGCTTTTGCGGTGGTGATGTGTGCCATAGTGCTCGCTACTACCATAGTGGTTGCCAAGTTGTTTCATTACAATGCCGGAGAGGCGGCCGGCCTGTTTGCCGGAGCGCAGACTGTCTCAGCTGTGATAGGCGTGGCCGATGATACTATTCAGACACTCGGGGTTTCCGCGGCTGAAAAGACCCAATGGACCAATCTTGTGCCGGTAGCGTATGCCGTGACCTATATTTTCGGTACGATTGGCTCGGCATGGATTCTTGGCACACTTGGCCCGATGATGCTCGGCGGACTGAAAAAGGTGCGTCAGCAGACCGAAGATCTCGAGCGAAGCATGAATCAGGACCCCGCTGCTTCCGATCCCGCACTTGTCAATGCTTATGCTCCGGTGGTATATCGAGCCTACAAGGCTGAAAATGACTATTTCACATCAGGCCACACCGTCAAGGAACTTGAAGATTATCTCCAGTCGCAAGGCCGACGCATTTTTGTGGAGCGGGTGAGGACAGGTAAAGATATAGTTTCGCAGCCTGCGCCTGACTATATGGTGCATCAGGGCGACGAAGTGGTGCTCTCGGGCCGACGCGAATTTATCATTGAGGATGAATCGTGGATAGGTCAGGAGATTTCCGATGAAGCGCTGCTGTCGTTTCCCGTCGAACAGATTCCGGTCATGGTGGCTTCAAAGCATGTGGCAGGCACGACGGTCGACGATTTCCGCCGTTCACCCAACTCCCACGGCGTAATAATCAGCTCCATAAAGCGAGGCGGAGTGGAAATCCCGGTTTTGGCTCAGACACGTCTGGAGCGCGGTGATATGCTTACGCTCAACGGTCCTGCTCCGGCGGTCAATGCCGCAGCCGCCTTCATTGGTTATGCCGACAAGCCCACAACGGCGTCAGACATGGTATTTATTGGCCTCGGTATTGCGATAGGAGCTATCATCGGTGCTATAACGCTCCACATTGGCGGTATACCCGTCAGTCTGTCTACGAGCGGTGGCGCACTGATTGCCGGACTCGTGCTCGGATGGTTACGCTCCAAGCATCCTACATTCGGCCGCATTCCCGAGCCGGCCGTATGGATTTTCAATAACGTGGGACTTAATATGTTTATCGCGGTAGTGGGCATCTCTGCCGGGCCTACATTCGTGTCAGGTCTGGAGCAGGTGGGATGGCAGCTGCTCGTAGCCGGAGCAATAGCCACGACGGTGCCCCTTCTCATTGGCCTATGGGTGGGTGCGAAGATATTCAAGTTTCATCCCGCTATCAATCTCGGGTGCGTGGCCGGAAGCCGCGTCACTACAGCAGCCCTCGGTGCCATTCAGGATTCGCTGCAATCCACCGTCCCCGCAATGGGATATACCATAACATATGCCATAGGCAATACGCTGCTGATACTTTGCGGCCTTGTAATGGTATTCGTGATGTAACGTAAACTTCAAAAAACTACACTATAATGAACTCTACAGCCAAGAAAGAACGCGAGCTCGCGAAGATGAGCCCGTTTGAGATCAAAAACGAACTAATTAAACTGGCAAAAAAGGATGCCCGCAAATCTACAGGCCAGTTCCTGAACGCCGGTCGTGGTAATCCCGACTGGATTGCCACCGTGCCTCGTCAGGCATTTTTCCTGCTCGGTGAGTGGGCGCTTACCGAGTGTGAGCGCACATATAAAGCCGATCCGGGTATAGCAGGTATACCGCAGAGCGACGGAGCGATGGACCGACTGAAACACTACCTCATGGTCAATTCCACCCGTCCGGGTGCCACGATGCTTGCCGATGCAATCGATTATTGCATCGAGACACTTGGAATCGAGCCTGACTCGCTGGCTTATGAATGGGCCGAGGCCATAATCGGCGACCAATATCCCACACCTGTAAGGATACTGGAGCATACTCAGGACATCATCCGCGCCTATATGGCTCAGGAGATGGGCAACAAGGCGCCAGGTTTTGGCCGCGAATATGACCTCTTTGCCACCGAAGGAGGCACTGCGGCCATGTGTTACATATTTGATTCGCTTCAGGCCAATCATCTGGTCAACAATCATGACCGCATAGCCCTGATGACACCTATCTTCACACCTTACCTCGAAATCCCGGGCCTGGACCGATATGAGTTTGACGTGGTGAATATCGAGGCGAAGCTTATGGATGCCGACGGGCTTCACGTATGGCAATATCCTGATGAGGAGCTTGACAAGCTTCGCGATCCGTCGATAAAGCTGTTGTGTCTTGTCAACCCGTCCAATCCGCCATCCTACAAGCTCTCGAAGCACTGTATGGATCGCATCGTCGATATCGTCAAGCACGATAATCCCAATCTGATGATTGTGACCGACGATGTCTACGGCACATTTGCCAAGGATTTCCGTTCGCTTATGTATGAGCTCCCGGCCAATACGCTCTGCGTGTACTCATTCTCGAAATATTTCGGAGCTACCGGCTGGCGTCTGGCGGTGATAGGACTTGCCAAGGAAAATATCTACGACCGTCTTATCGCGGCGCTTCCCGACATACAGCGTAAGGATCTCTTCAACCGTTATCGCTCCCTTACTCCTGATCCTGACGGCATTACATTTATCGATCGTCTCGTGGCCGATTCGCGCGCAGTGGCTCTTAACCACACTGCCGGCCTTTCCACTCCCCAGCAGGTGCAGATGGCACTCTTTGCCTTGTTCTGCCTGATCGACAAGGACGATGACTACAAGCATAAGATGCAGGAGATGATACATGCCCGACTGGATGCGCTGTGGAAATCGGCCGGATTTACACTCGTGCCTGACAAGGACAGAGTAGGGTATTACTCTGAAATCGACATAATGGTATGGGGCAAGAAATTTTACGGCGACGACTTCTGCAAGTGGCTTGCTGATACCTACCAGCCTCTCGATGTGGTGCTCCGCCTGGCCAAGGAAACTTCGGTGGTACTCCTCAACGGAAGCGGTTTTGCCGGTCCCGACTGGAGTGTGCGCGCGTCGCTCGCCAATCTGACCACAGACGACTACGTAGTGATAGGCAAGGCCGTAAGGCAGATTCTCGATGCTTATCACGATGAATACGTCGCAGCCAAAGGAAAATAAATCCTTGTAACCATAAAGTCATCCGCCCCTGCCGAAACTCAATTCGACAGGGGCGGACAATATTTTCAACGGCACCGTCAGTCGCGCCGGCCTTTCTTCAGTTTCTGCTTCAGCTTAAACAGATTTACCTCGCAGAATTTATACGCGTATCTTACTGCCTCATGGAAAATCGACGAGAAGATTCCGTTTTTCTTATAAGCGCGCAGATGATCTTTCAAAATGCGCTTATGGCTGTTGAATCCCGATGTAGAGGCACCACCCTTGCGCATAGTGACGAAATCTTTGTGAAGGTAGCGTGTGGAAATATCGTGGATAAAGATGGCGCGAAGAAGAAATTCAAAATCCGATGCTACATGAAACGAAGGATCAAATAATCCGAAATCATCATATACCCTCCGCCAGCAGTAAAACGACGGGTGAGCCGGCATGAAGCCATATCGCAGCATCCAGCGGCGGAATGATTTTGAGCTGTAGACACGTACGGTTTTATTCAGATTATTGGGCAGCACATAGTGAATGTCGCCATACACGGCATCCACATCAGCGATTTCCCTTACCACGGTAGCCAGTATATCATTTGACGAGTAGAAGTCATCGGAATTCAGAATGCCCACAATATCACCCGTAGCCATGGCGATACCCTTGTTCATGGCATGATAGATACCCTCGTCGGGTTCGGAAATCCATTTCATCTTGCCTTTGAACTTCGGCTCATACATACGCACTATGTCCATAGTATTGTCGGTGCTTGCGCCATCTACCACAATATACTCTATGTCATCATACGTCTGCGCCAGGATACTGTCAAATGTATCCTTGACGGTCTTGCCACTATTATATGTCGCTGTGATGATTGAGACAGTCATGATTTTGAATTTTGAAATTCCCGATTAAATTCTGAGTCTGTCGATCGGATTTAATTTTATAAAAGGAGTTGGTTATACAGATTCAAATATTCCTCAGCCATTTTCGCCCATGAGAAACGTTTGCAGTTTTCGAGCCCGTCAGATATTA
>JAIDSW010000060.1 GCA_029061025.1 Duncaniella sp. | reverse complement strand
CACAGGGCTACCACACCGAGCTCATAAAGATCCTCGATGCCGGGATTTTCAATACCAGCATAATTCTGACAGAAAACACCCACCGGGATATTTTTTTCACTTGCGGCTGTAGCAACCTTTACCGACATCTCGCGACCGAGAGACACGGGAAAGGTGACACCCGGAAACAGCACAATATCGCGCATGGCAAGTATCGGCAGGTCGTCGTAATCAGGAGGCGTCAGTCGGGCATTGGGGTTAATCTCGATTTGTCCTACCGACATTATTGTTTTCTTATCATTATCCATTTTCAACGGTCATTTTTATTGAGTCGCCGTCAAGCGGTCATCAGCAAAGGAGCAGTAATCTGCAAAATGATGCCACAAACGGTCTAATTCGTTATATCACAGCACAGTCAATGAAAATACTGCATTATCGGAGTGCAAAGTTACAAAAAATATATCAAATACCGGCCTATATACATATATTAATAAGAAAGAAAAGTGAATATTTTAAAGATATGTTATAAAACATATCTATTTAGTATTTATCTTTCGGAATTTATTACTAATTTGCGGCATAAAACAAGAAATTCAAATTTAATACCAACCATAAAAACTGATATCATGAAAGTATATCAAACCAACGAAATTAAAAACATTGCCCTTCTCGGAAGTAAGGGCTCGGGTAAAACCACACTTGCAGAGGCTATGCTCTACGAGTGTGGAGTTATAAAACGCAGAGGTACTGTAGAAGGAAAAAATACTGTCAGCGATTCATTCCCCGTTGAGAAAGAATATGGATATTCGGTGTTCTCTACCGTAATGTATGCTGAATTCTTGGGTAAGAAAATTAATTTTATCGACTGCCCCGGTGCTGATGATTTTGTAGGCAATGCCATCACAGCTCTTAATGTTACCGATACCGGTGTAATTCTCATCAACTCTCAGTATGGCGTGGAAGTAGGTACACAGAATATCTTCCGCACCACACAGAAACTTAAAAAGCCCGTTATCTTCGCTCTCAATCAGCTCGACGGCGAAAAAGCTGAATATGATAAGGTGATGGAGCAGCTCCGCGAGCACTTCGGCAATAAGATCGTCACTATCCAGTATCCGTTAAATGCCGGCCCGCAGTTCAACTCCATGATCGACGTGCTTCTCATGAAGAAGTATTCATGGGGTCCCGAGGGCGGCGTTCCCACTATTGAGGAAATTCCGGCTGAGGAACTTGAGCGCGCCAACGAATTGCATCACGCTCTCGTGGAAGCAGCGGCTGAAAATGATGAGACTCTTATGGAAAAATTCT
>JAIDSW010000006.1 GCA_029061025.1 Duncaniella sp. | reverse complement strand
CTCAAGTATTACCGGCTTTACACCGAGCTGAATGAGACGCAGGGCGGCAAACAAGCCGGCCGGGCCCGCTCCCACTATGATGGCCTGAGGCGCATCAGCCGATAATGCAGGGTATCTCTCAGGCACACAAAGCGATACGTTTTCAGGCAATTCATCAACGTACACTTTCAGTGCCAGATTGATTTTCACATCGCGCTGGCGAGCATCAATCGACCGGCGGGCTATTACTACCCTCTTTACTCTACCGGGAGCTATATTGAGTTTACGCGCGGCAAGCGGTATGAGGAATTTTTCGTCGGAAGCCGTGCGCGGATCTGTGGTAACTGTAATATCCTGTATCATATCAAAGGAGACCTTCGCGGATTTTTCTATCGGTATTTCGCATGGATATCCAAAGGGTGACGACAGCAAATACAAATGCTATGAAGTCACTTGCCGCCATTGACGCCCATACGCCGTCGATACCGAATTTTCGGGGAAGCACGATGAGAAACGGTATAAGAAATATGAGCTGGCGGGTGAGCGAAAGGAATATCGAGACCTTGGGTTTACCCACGCTCTGGAAGAAATTCTGAATCACGATCTGACACCCCACTACGGGATAGGCTATGAAATATATGCGGAATCCTTCGCGAGCAATGGCTATCAGCTGCTCGTCGATAGTGAACAGGGAGCTTACAGTATCAGGCATAAGCTCGGTAACCAGCCAGCCACATGAGGTAATGGCAACTCCGAGCCATATTCCGAAGCGAAGTGTCTTCTTTACGCGGTCGAAATTATGAGCGCCATAGTTGTAGCCGAGTATAGGCTGCATACCCTGGGTAACACCGAATACGATCATCACGAAAAACATGGTGGTGCGGTTGACTATACCATATGCTCCTACGGCAAGATTTCCATCGCTTCCGCCGTAGTTGAGAAGAGCGTGATTTATGAATATCACCACTACACATGCCGTCACGTTCATAAGGAATGGCGAGAGACCGATAGCATAGATGCGTTTAATGATAGCGCCGGTCAACCACTTGTTGTCGCGCTTGAAGTGAATGGAGCTTTTAGATGAAAGGAAGTGACACAATACCCACACGAAGGCCACGCTCTGACCGCACACCGTTGCAACGGCAGCGCCGCGAATGCCCCAGCCAAACTTGAATATAAAAAGCGGGGCGAGTATCACATTGACAACCACCGACATAAGCGCCGAGATCATTGCCTTGCGCGGGTAACCTGTTGCGCGCATAAGGTTGTTAAGTCCGATGAAAACGTAGCTTATGGGCGTACCCATGAGAATCACCTGCATGAACTCCCGTGCATAAGGAATGGTCTCGGCAGTCGCGCCAAAAAACATCAGGATTTCATCGAGAAACAGATATGTGATTCCGCCGAAAATTACCGAATGGATAAGACACAGCGTCATCACATTGTTGACCACATCGGTCGCACGGGAATAATTCTTCTGGCCGAGGAATATCGAACTGATGGTAGCACCACCCACAGCTATGAGCGTACAGAAAGCCACCACAAGATTCATCAGCGGGAAGGTGATTGCAAGACCGGCTATAGCCATCGCTCCTACACCGCGGCCTATGAAGATGGAATCGACGATATTGTAGAGCGAAGTGGCGACTGCAGCTATTATCGCCGGCACGGAATACTGCGTAAGTAGTTTGCCTATGGAGCTTATGCCCAGATTCTCGGTGGAACCGGCAGCGGCAGGCACGGGCTTATTTTCGGTGGGAACTGATGACATGAGGTAAAATTTTTACAAAATTACACAGAAATTCGCATTGCCCCGCACCTCATCATTAAAAAAAACTTAAAGGCGTCAAAAGCCCGAAGATGAACGGCGGATTTTTTTGCGAATACGGAAATATTTCGCTAATTTTGCAGGTAGAAATTCCAATAACTAAAATACAATCATCAATGACAATCGATCAGTACAATTTTGCCGGTAAAAAGGCAATCGTCCGCGTTGACTTTAACGTGCCCCTGGACGAAAACGGTAATATCACCGACGATACCCGCATCCGCGGTGCTCTCCCCACTCTCAAGAAGATTCTCAACGACGGCGGCTCGCTCATCATCATGAGCCACATGGGCAAGCCCAAAGGCAAGGTTAACGCCAAGCTTTCTCTCAGCCAGATCAAGGACGCCGTAGCCAAAGCGCTCGGCACTGAAGTGGAATTTGCCGAAGACTGCGCCAAAGCAGCCGATAAGGCCAAAGCTCTCAAGCCCGGCCAGGTGCTTCTGCTCGAAAACCTCCGCTTCTATCCCGAGGAGGAAGGCAAGCCCGTGGGCATCGACAAAGCTGATCCCGCTTACGATGCCGCCAAGAAAGAAATGAAAGAACGTCAGAAAGAGTTTGCCAAGACTCTCGCTTCGTATGCCGACGTATATGTAAACGACGCATTCGGTACAGCTCACCGTCGCCACGCCTCTACGGCTGTGATCGCCGACTATTTCGATGCCGACGACAAGATGCTCGGTTACCTCATGGAAAAGGAAGTGAAGGCAGTCGACAATATCCTCAGCGACATTAAGCGCCCCTTCACCGCTATCATGGGCGGCTCAAAGGTTTCTACCAAGATCGGTATTATCGAAAACCTCATGGAGAAGGTCGACAACCTCATCCTCTGCGGCGGTATGACCTACACATTCGCCAAGGCTCTCGGTGGCAATATCGGTAAGTCAATCTGCGAGGAAGACAAACTTGATCTTGCTCTCGACATCATCGAAAAGGCCAAGCAGAAGGGTGTCAACCTCGTGCTCGGTACTGACTGCGTAGCCGGCGACGATTTCAAAGACGGCTGCAACACTCAGGTATGCTCGGTAATGGAAATTCCCGAAGGCTGGGAAGGCATGGATGCAGGTCCCGAATCCCGCAAGGCTTTTGCCGACGTGATCAAGAATGCCAAGACCATACTTTGGAACGGTCCTGCCGGCGTATTTGAATTCGACACTTTCACCGGCGGTTCACGCGCTATCGCCGATGCTATCGTTGAAGCTACCGAGAAAGGCGCATTCTCTCTCATCGGCGGCGGTGACTCTGTAGCTTGTATCAATAAGTTCGGTCTTGCCGACAAGGTATCTTACGTATCTACCGGTGGCGGTGCTCTCCTCGAAGCAATCGAAGGCAAGGAACTCCCCGGTATCGCAGCTATCCGCGGCAGCAAGAAGTAATCACTGATTACTCACGCAATACCCTCGCAGGAGATACTCACCCCCGTGTGAATATCTTCTGCTTTCTTCTTTTATAATTTAGATTTGAAAATAGAGAATGGAGAATAGAGATTGAAAATGGTATGCACTTATCACCTTGTCGCTACGACGGTGGATTGGGACCACAAGTTCAGTATTTATGCACATTCCGCTACTCTCTAAAATTAACTCTTTGCTCTGCTGGGCGTCCTGAGATCGCCCCTACTATATAGGTCACTACATTAAAATTTCATCTCACTATTGTGAATTTAAAAATTATTGTATAATTTTGCTGCCGCAGACCGCTCTGCAGAAGCCCCGGTCCGGGGTGAGTGGGACGGGATGTATGTACATATAAAAAGCGTTTATCCGCGCTGATTCTTGACGAACTGAAATGTCTCGCAAACTTTTTATCTATGTCAAGGAATAGCAACGGTAGATGTCCGTGGTAATGTAATTATTAGTCATCGGTATCATATCTCGTGAGGGATATTGCCGTAGTAAAAGATTACATATACTGGCGTGGGCTTCTGCGTTGCCGTCCGACATAGATAGGGCAATGCGAGAAGCCTCAGTTCGTAGGACGGTAAGATAC
>JAIDSW010000059.1 GCA_029061025.1 Duncaniella sp. | reverse complement strand
CCCCCCCCCCTCCCTCCTCCCTCCCTCTCTCCTTCACTCACTCAATCGACTGCCTCCTCGGCGGGCCCGGCCCCCCCCCCCCCCCCGCGCCATACTCTGCCTCCCACAAATTTCACCCGTTAACAAATTGAATTCCAATGCAGTAGGGACGCGATTCATCGCGTCCACGGCGAATACATGAATCGAAATTTGCACGCGGCTAAAAAATATGCTAATTTTGTGTGTGCGTGATAACAGGAATTGAAAATTTAAAAGAATAATCATTAATCATTAATCATATAAATGTACCCCCGACAGATAATCGACGCTCTCTCGACCGTGCGCTATCCGGGCACGGGTAAAAATATAGTGGAAAGCGGCATGGTAGAGGATGACATACGCATCGACGGCAATAAGGTCTCATTCTCACTGCGCTTCGACAAGCCCACCAATCCCTTTATAAAGTCGCTCGTAAAGGCATGCGAGGCCGCCATACACCTGCATGTAGGCAAGGAAACGGAAGTGACCGTAAATGTGGTGACCGAAATGGCGGCTCAGCCTGAGAATCCCCCGGTGCTTCCCGGAGTGAAAAATATCATAGGCGTGGCGTCGGGTAAAGGAGGCGTGGGCAAATCAACCGTCGCATCCAATCTCGCCGTGGCACTCGCCCGCGAAGGTTACAAGGTGGGGCTGCTCGACGCCGATATATTCGGCCCGTCGGCGCCCAAGATGTTTGGCATCGAGGACGAGCAGCTGTACATCCACGATGTCAACGGTCGCCCGCTCATCATCCCCATCGAGAAATACGGTGTGAAAGTGCTGTCGATAGGTTTTGTGGTCGACAAGGAGAAGGCCGTGCTGTGGCGCGGCTCCATGGCCTCGAATGCCCTTAAGCAGCTCATCACCGACGCTGACTGGGGCGAGCTCGACTATTTCGTGATCGACATGCCCCCCGGCACGAGCGACATTCACCTCACCCTGGTGCAGACCCTCGCCATCACCGGCGTGGTGATAGTCACCACCCCTCAGGAAGTGGCTCTTGCCGACGCCCGCAAGGGTATCGCCATGTTTCTCGAGGATAAAATCGATGTGCCAGTGCTGGGCATCGTCGAGAATATGGCATGGTTCACCCCTGCCGAGCACCCCGACGAGCGCTATTACATCTTCGGCCGCGAAGGCGGCGTGAAACTCGCCGAGCATCTCAAGCTCCCCCTGCTTGCGCAGCTGCCGCTCGTGGCGTCGGTAGCCGACAGCGGCGACCGCGGAACACCCATAGCTATGGGCGACTCGCTTGCCGCACAGAGCTACATTCACCTCGCCCATGAAGTAATCACCGCTGTGGACAACCGCAACACCACCCTGCCTCCCACGCAGGTGGTCGACGTAACAAAACACTGATATATACCCCCTTATACCCGTCACGCCATGTCAACACATCGCTCCGCATCACTTCTCGCCCTTATTCTCGCGGCCGTATTCGGGCTTCAGGCTCAGATTCCCGCCGGTTACTATGACCTCCTCAACAGCAAGTGTGTCGCCGAACTCAAAAATGCCGCCTTCCAGATCA
>JAIDSW010000058.1 GCA_029061025.1 Duncaniella sp. | reverse complement strand
CCGAGAAGCACGTAGTTGCCTTCGCCGTCGATGGTGCCGGGAGCGGTTTTCATCATGAATTCGCCGTAGCCGTCACCGTCGAAGTCCCATGCGATAAATTGCATGGTGTGGGCGCTGGTGAAGAAGTTGGGGCCGGCGTCGATGCGCCACAGCAGGGTACCGTCGAGCTTGTAGCAGTCGAAATATGCCGGAGCGGTAGCGCCGGTGCTTGCGGCATCTTTTTCGTTGGAGGGCGACCATTTCAGTATCAGTTCATATTCTCCGTCGCCATCCATGTCGCAGTAGCTTGCATCGTTGGGGGTATAGGATGCTCCCATGCGGTCGGCGGGACGCTGGGTGGGAATGCGGAACACCTGATTTTCCCATGTCTTGCCGCTCACTTCGGTTTCGAGCAGGCGACCGGTGGCATCGTAAGTCTCAAGGCGGTAATAATCGTCGGCCGAGCCGCCGAGGTCATTGAAATTGGTGCGGTCGATGATATAAAGGCCATCGTTGAGCATCACGTCCTGAACATCGGCCGATGTGCCGCGATACAGGCGATATTTCACTCCGTAGCCGTCGGCCTCGCGGTGACGCCACGACACGAGGTTGCCCGTGCCCATCTGCGCGCCTGAAAGGCTGAGCGACATCAGGCCGCGGTTGAGAGGCTTGGCCTCAGGCTTGGGACCGCGGTTGGTGACGGTGAAGCGCACTCCGAAACTTATTACCTCGGCATCGCCGCGCAGTATCGTGACGGTAGCCTTGCGACCATCGTAGCGGAGCTCGTGAGTGTAACCCTCGGCGGTGGTGATGTTGAAATCATCAGGCTCGCCGAAAAGTTTGGTCTTGTAAGCCGCTACCTCGCCGTTTTTCAGGTTGGCCACGAGGGGCAGAAGGTCTATTGTAGCGGGGTTGCCTGCTGTAGCGGCTCCGGTGCAGGTGAATGACTTTACAAACTGCTTCACATCGTAGACCTCCTCGTCAACGGCACCCTTGATGGTGACATTGCGGAAGCCTATCTCCTTGGCAGAGCTGTTGTCAGCGCCATTGATGCCCATGATGTAGAGCGAGATGCTGAAAGGCTGGCCGTCGGCGATCACGTCGGCAAAACTGTAGTCGTAGTGAGTATAGCCGGTGGAGTTGGATGCCGCGATTTTATTGCGGAGAGGGGAGAGGCCGGTGGCAACAGCCACATCGGAATTTGAGCCGAGCGTGTAGTACACGTCGACCGCGCCGCCGTCGGTGCCGATCTTCACGGCGTCAAACGACACTGCGGTGGGTTTGAACTTATGACCCGCAGCGGGAGTCACGGTCATGGTGATGCAGTGGCCGGCGGTTTTCCACGTCACTTTTCTAGCCGGTTTCTGGGCCGCGACAGCGGGCGAATAGTCCACGGCCTCAAAACCGTTATCGGCGCCTGACTTCGTAAGGGCGCGCACCTCGCTGATTTTGTCGCCGAGGGTGAAAGATGTTGTCACGAGTGAGGTAGCCGAAGCGTCACCGTCCACAGCCACAGCCTGCAGATTGTCAGGAT
>JAIDSW010000057.1 GCA_029061025.1 Duncaniella sp. | reverse complement strand
TTTAATCTTGTCTTGTAAAAGATTTACGTCAAGCCCCCAATGCATACTCTCTATAGACCAATGGTTCCGCACTATTGCACCCTGCCTTGGCGTGGACGTAGGCAGGCTACTCACATAAAGCCGTTTTTCAGAGGTACGTATCCCTGTAGACTTTTCTATTGTAAGTGATTCATATTCAATGATTGTCATGTTTCCGCCCCATTTTTCCTTGTCGGCGATTATTTCAAGACCATCATATATGTTGTAGGTTCTGGTTTCGATTCTCCCATGACCAAGTTCAGGACCATCTGTATATGAATACAACGGTCTATGTTCCTTAAGCCTGTCCTCCACCTCATACCGCAGTGAGCGTTGATTGGCTTTGAGTTCTATTAGAAAATCTCCTCCCTTGTTCCTTATTTTATCGATGATATCCTTCTGCATCGACATGGCATCTGCGGTGACAATCTTTCCGGATATGTCAATCTTGTCGATTAGTATTGGGACAGCTTTTATCTCATTGCTCTTTTCTCGGCATGCTTCCGTTGCGATTGTAATGCCGGTGTTGAACGAATATGCAGATACGATGTCAGGATTACGCCCGTTTTCTTGAATGGTGCCACGCTCCGCCTTGCCGTCCACACAGATTATTTCCCTGTCACGGCATGCATTGAGCAGTTCTTCATGGAAGTTCGCAGTAAACGCCTGCATCCTGTCTGCCATGGCTAAATCGTCAATACCGTTCTCTACCCGACAAAGGGTCGCCTCCGAGGGTATCCCATTCTTCAGTATACCCATTTTACGGAATTTATTTTGATTGTGTCTGCCAAACGCTATTATATCAGCACGTCCGACATGCCCACACGTCCGTCCAAGTATCATCAGAATGATGATGTCGTTGAGCCGGTGGCGGATGTTTCCTTTGTCGTTTCTACGAAAATCCGGGACTAAAGCAGCAAAATTCATCACATGATCTAGAATACTCTCTTTTTGTTTGGATTTATTTTGTACTTTTGTGATGAGATTGATTATTTCATCCTCAATCGAACGGACTTGGTTAAGTGGTTTCGTTTTATTCATAACTGTTTGATTTTCACCTATTAAAGTTACGAATAATTCTCCACTTAACCAAATTTTTATTGCACTTATTTTTCTTATAATCAAATAATTAACCTTATCTTGGGACTACATACTTCCCTCTATAAAATAGCACTATCTTTGAGTTTGCGTGCAAATCTTAAATGAAAGAGCCGTGGGCGAGAGGTGAAACCTTGGATGAGGTACGTGAATTGGCCGACCGTACTCCATTTGATGAACGAGGCAACGAGGCGATTACCATAGAAGATATTTCTGATGTTTTAGTATATGAGTATTTAAAAGCTGTAAAAAGTAAATTAGCGCGGAATTTTACAGGGCGGCCGCTAATGGAGGTGTTGGATGAAATGGATTTGTTGGTCGGACCGATAGAAAACCGTTCCATCAAAAATGTGGCTGCCATGATGTTTTCTGAACATCCGGAAAAATTCTTCCCCGTGACGCAAGTTGATATAGTGATTTTTCCGGAAGGAAGTGTTGAGAACCCGGATTTAATGGTTGAAGTCCCAAAGATTACAGGGCCAATTCCTCGGATGATAAAGGACACTTTGTCATACCTGCGCACTAACGTTATCAAAAAACAGATTACGAAACCTACAGATGATGAAAAATCTGACAAAATTTATAATTATCCCTATCAAGCGCTTGAAGAGGCTGTTGTAAACGCTCTTTATCATCGAGACTATCAAGAAAGAGAACCGGTTGAAATTACAATTGAGCCCGCTCATATTGATATCTTAAGCTACGCAGGTCCTGACCGTTCGATTAGTTCAGAAGCGATAAAAGCCGCTCGAAAGTTAAAGGCACGGAGATACCGAAACCGAAGATTGGGAGATTTTCTTAAAGAGTTGGATTTGACCGAAGGACGAGCTACGGGGATACCCACCATTCAGAAATCCCTTGAAGAAAACGGGTCGGGACGGGCGTCTATTGAAACAGATGAAGACAGAACATATTTCCTGATGACTTTTCCTTGTCATCCGTCATTCGTAAATGTGTCTCCAAAGCAAATTATCGATATCCGGCCAAATAATTCTCAACTTAAACAAATACTTGGACAATCATTTGTTCAAGTCGAAGAATATATTAATCAGAGTGTTATAAGTAAAAAAGATGAACTTGGGCAAATGCTTGAACAAATATTTGTCCAAGTCTGGAATAAGTCTAAGGCTCTCCCTAATGTGCCTCGTCTTTCACAGGCAACCATAGATTTACTTTGTCTACTAAAAAAAGAAGAATTGGGAGCTAAGATTCTTAATTCTGCAATAGAATTTGGAGAAATATATGAACTTAAACGTAAAATTTTAACTCCTTTAATCAACTTAGGTTATGTAGAGATGACGGCTCCTGACAAGCCGACAAGCGCTAAACAGGCTTATAAGCTAACTTCAAAAGGAGAATCATTATTTAATTCTGATAAATCATGACTATTGACGATATTAAGGCATTGAATTTTATCAGAAAGCGAGAGGGTTGCTTTACCGGATGGAGCCTCATCGCTGAACCGATCTCTTGCCGGCGTTGAAAAGATAGTGAGACAACTTAAATTAGTTAGAAGGAATAAATTCCCGTAAAGGTTCTACCAAAGCAGGAGAATGGGTTATAAATAAAAGACTATAGTTAATATCATATAAGTGAGATATGGGATGGGACATTGTTGCAATAGGCACAAATCATAATCTTCCGGTGGAAGATCCTGTCAAAACTGCGGAAAGAATATCATCATTGGTAGATGGCCCGATCAGTGTAGGTTATTATGAGAATTGGATATTTAACCCCGCATGTAATAGGATAGAAAGTTCAAATGAAAATAATTGGATTGAGATAAAGAGAATAAACTCTTGTAAACCGGGGTCTGCCGCTTTCTTTTCTATTGAACATTATTGTGCACGTAACATATATACAGCACTCGCAGATATAATAGACAAGGTAGAATTTGTAGACAATCAAGAACGCGATTGGTTTTTAAGTGATGCAACAGATGAACCATTTGCACTCTATGAATGCGAAAGATTGAAGAAACCATCTTTCTATTTGAGAATTTTAAAAGAAATCATTGATTTTGACTATAATTTTCCCGGCAGGTGGTTTCAATTCGTTAGAGCTATGAAGAATCCTCATGATAAGCCTAATGAGGATTATATATTGGAATTTAGGCAAAATATCTTTCGTCAATTAATGACTTGCGGATGCGATAAAGCATATTATTTTGCTGATCAGGATGTCACGGCATTGTTGTTTGATATTATTGATATGTCTGCCACAGATTGGGTGGAGTATTTAGAAACAGGAGACTACGCAGAGGATAGGAATTCAATTATTGTAAAAGTACAAGAACTGCTTGATGGCCGATTGAAATTCGCCGAAGAGGATGGGATTGATTGTTTCGTTGATGATTTTTCTGATTTAAGAAAAGGAAATTAGGCTAATATATCATCCGTATCCTCTTACTCGTTTATTTGCAGATTGCTAATTCTAAAGATCTGGTTTTGCTCATAATTTTCAGGGTAAACCACAAAACAATATAGTGTATGCGTAGCGCCGGAGGCGCGTTATTGTCGTTAACCCCGCATCTTAAGTGCGGGGGACAGTGCTGACTGATAAAATCGCGTCTCGGGGAGACGCTTCGTGTGAAGGGAATTTGCGTTACGCATCGATGTCATCGCAATGCGTCCTTCCTGGACGCGGGTGGGAGGTTATAGCCCATTCCCCCGCACTTAAGATGCGGGGTTCCAGACAATGATGTGTCTCCGACACGAACAGAGATCCCATTATTTCCTTCTCAATTCATCATATGCCAGCTGTACAGTCATGATCAAAGGCGGAAATAATAAACAGAGACTCAGGGCTATTGACCTTATGTTCATACAAAAATAATGATTAGTAACGGCTAGATATTCGATTCATTTCTGCTTGAATTTCACTTTCTGTAAAAAAATCACGAACGGCGATTGCGTACACGTCTCTTGAAACCTCTATTTGCAACCGTCCTCCTCTCTTTTTAGTTGTTACCATTCTAGATCTATTCCTTAAACTGCTAACATTGTCGCTTGTTTCTAATTTAAAATATGAAGATATATACCAATCTCCCTCCATAGACCCATATTTAAATTTACTATAATCACTAATAGGATGCGGTTGCCAATCTACTACCACATAATAACCTTTAGGCATATACCTCAATATATTTTGATTGGCTAATTGTGAAAGGAAAGTCGCATCCGCGACGGTAAACCCTGGTGGTAAATTGTATTCCACTTTAACTTTGTTATCTTCACCAATAGAAAATTGAGCAGGAAAGACTTTATTTATCATTATTTTCCCATTTACATTAATAGCATTTGCCGGCATTAAATTATTGATTGCCTGTGCTCTTAATTGAGCTCTACGATTCTCTTCTGCTAAACGTTGTTTGTTAATACGCGCTTGTTCTTCCGCTGCTTTTCTTTCTCGCTCTTCTCTCGCCTTGGCTTCAGCCTTACGTTTGGGTCCGAGAATAAGACCATCAGCAACTTTATTAGCAAGATCCGTAAGTGCTGACATACTTGTCGCTTGACTTGAAGATTCAAAAGAAGATTCAATAGTAGCAGTTTGCACATCAATAAGACGAGCTGACACAAAAAGTTCACCAAACAGTTCCGATACATCTACAACAGCCACATATCTGGCTCCAAATTGTTGTCCTAACTTTACAATTTGGGTGTTGCTTACCTCCCCTGAGGTTTGGTAATCCTGTTCTGCCTGCATAGCATTTAGAAAGTCGACAGTTCGCTCTATAGCTGTGAATCCATCCGTGTTAGTTATATAAGTCACCATCTTTGAACCGAGTACCTTTTTAATTGCTTCTTCTTGATCGCCTGAAACATAGACAGCAACTTGCCTTTGGGCCGTAGCAGATAATGATAATCCATACGCAATAAATATCAGGATTAATTTAATCAGCCTATTCATAGTATTAGTTATTTTGATTGTTTGTTAATAAGTCTGTATGCAAGATTATTGGCCATAATTGATAATACCTCAGATCCGGTGTATTTTCGCTTCAAATTTACCGTCTTGACAATCTCGCCGGTTACCAAGTCAACCATACGAGCTGACATGTGGCATTGATCGTCTTCAGAAATAATAGTGTTAATGACAATGACATAGTCTACACCCATTCGTTGTGCCACAGAACGGATTTCTTTTTCAGGAACGTCCCCTGATGTTTGATAATCTTGCTCTTTATCAAGGGCATTAACAAATGCCGAGTTTCTTTCAAATGCCTTGTAATCCTTATTACCGGAAAGTCGTGAAAGAACTGAAGAACAAACAATCGATTTGGTGTTTTTGGAAATTTCGCCTTCGGCATATACTGCAACCTTTTTGGCAGCCATAGCTTCACTAGCGAACATGGTACAAGCCAGCACCATGAAGAACAAAAAAGATAACCTTTTCATATATACGTAATATGCCTCGGTCCTCTCCTCGTCGGCTATAATTAATGTTGAAAACGAAATGCGTGAGAGTCTGTATCACCTACCCGTCTCACAAAATAGAGGCTCTGGAATGCCTTTCAGGATGAAACGAGCAGTTAGAGCCTCACGCAAATATGTGACTAATACGCATCTCCTTACGGAGACACATAAAATTTATCACAATCGAAAGGCATCTATCACTGCATCATTTGACCCTGATTGAAATTTTCCAGATTTCTATTTTGTCAAATGAGCGTCGATAAACGCATCTTATAAAATGTCTGCCAATCACGTGATTGACAATGCAAATTTATATAGAAATTTTGTTATATCAAAACATTAATTAAAGATATAATTAGTAATGATTTTAAATTTGATATGTTATCGATACAATATTTAGCTCGAAAGGCGCACTATAAATGCTATACGATCTGAGAAAAATTGGCTCTATCAGCATATCAGTCATATATGCCAAATTATCCTAAATGTAACTTTCTAAAATTTATCTTTCTTCCACTGCATTCCTCACTCCCCGCCCCATAATGTACAAAATCCCACGCCCGGATGTATGACCCCCGGCCCTCGATTTTTATTTGGTATAGCTAATAAAAATCGAAAAAATCAGATTTTATTTGGTATAGCTAATAAAAACCGGTGAAGTACATCACCAGTGTTACTTATCCCAATTCAAAAGTTACAACGGTGAGATCTGACGATTTAACGGGTAAAGCCGTGCCGGAGGCATGTTATTGTCAGTAATTCCC
This sequence comes from Duncaniella sp., assembly GCA_029061025.1. Classification (GTDB taxonomy): domain Bacteria; phylum Bacteroidota; class Bacteroidia; order Bacteroidales; family Muribaculaceae; genus Duncaniella. Next base: position 8,632 of record JAIDSW010000057.1, on the reverse strand, counting down.
CAAAAAGAATCTGATTAGGATACCGCCCTGTCGGGCGTGCTGCGAGAGTGTGCGCACCTATAAAATACGATATTGTGGGAGTGATCCGGGTAGAGAAAAAGGTTATAATTCAGTTTGTCGGTCATTTACGCTGAATAATCCAAAAAATTTTCGTATCTTTGCGTGCTAAATTATACATTTACAAGATGACCAACAATAAAGTCCTTTACATTTCTCAGGAAATACATCCTTATCTTCCCGAATCCACACTCTCTCTGCTGGGACGCAATGTACCGACCGGCCTTCAGGGCAAAGGGTTTGAGGTGCGCACGTTTATGCCCAAATACGGCATGATCAACGAGCGCCGCAATCAGTTGCACGAAGTAATCCGTCTGTCGGGCATCAATCTTGTAATCGACGATTCCGATCATCCCCTGATACTTAAGGTGGCCACTCTGCAGCCCTCGCGCATGCAGGTATACTTTATTGACAACGACGATTATTTCCAGTCGCGCGCTACCAAGGATCTTGAAATCAACCTCTCGCCCGAGGATAACGACGAGCGCATGATGTTTTTCACCCAGGGCGTGGTGGAGACGGCCAAGAAGCTGCGCTGGCAGCCGGCCATTATCCACTGTTCGGGCTGGATATCGGCTCTCGCGCCCCTGTATCTGCGTCGCAAGTATGCCGACGACCCGGCATTTTCCGATGTGAAGATCATCTATTCGCTCTACGACAGCGGCTTTGAGGGAACGCTCAACGCCCGCTTTGCCGAGAAACTTGCTCTTGCCGGATTTACTGCTGACGATCTCGCGATGCTCGGCGACGTGCCCGTGGATGCTCCCACGCTTCACAAGCTCGCCATGGAGTATGCCGACGCCGTGATAGAATCCACTCCCGGCGTGGCTGCCGAACTGGTGGAGTATGCCGCAAATTCAGGCAAACCGTTTCTCCGCTTCCCCGGAGAGGATGACCGCATCGAAGCCTACAATACTTTTTACCGCTCGCTCATAGGCGAGGAATAACATCTCTCTACGCTCCACTCAGCAATGCATATTACTCACAATCTGCTACGCCGCATGGCAGCCCTCGCAATGGTTGCCGCAGCGGTAATGCTCACCGCCTGCGACGATTCGACGTCGATGGCCGGCGGCTCGCTCGTGCAGGACAATGTCGACGTCATCATGGACTCGACCTACACCGTGACCGGTCACTCCACTCCTTATACCGAGGTGCCCTCCCGCACCACCATGCAGCTGCTCGGCAGCCTCCGCGCCAAGGGGTTCGGCGACATTAGCTCCGACGTGGTGACCCAATACATGCCTACGGCGACCATCGATACGAAATATGTGACGGTCAACGACATCGACTCCGTGAAGATGATAATGGCCATATATGCCGACGGATTCACGGGCGACTCGGCGATGCCTATGGGCATAACCGTCCACCCGCTCACCAAGCAGCTTCCCTCGCCCATTTACTCGTCATTTGACCCCGAGGGTTATTACGATCCCTCGGCAGTGTGGGGCTCTACCACATTCTCTACCCTCATAAAAGGTGCCGAGCTTACGGGCGCCGACTCCAATGGCAAGATATTCAAGAACGTTACCGTAACGCTGCCCGTCAAGCTGGGTCGCGATCTGTACACGCAGTTCAAGGAGCATCCCGAGACATTCGACACCCCGTCGAGTTTCGCATCATGGTTTCCCGGGCTGTATATCACTTCATCATTCGGCTCTGGCCGCGTGACCCGCGTAGACAACAACGTTATCACCGTCTATTACCACCGCGTGCTTCCCCCTGAAGTGACCGGACAGCAGAAAGATACCGTGGTGGGTGCCACGGCCACATATATGGGCGTGACTCCCGAGATTATCACCAACAACAACATACGCCTGACACTTTCCTCCGACATCACCTCGCGTGTGGCCGACGGCGAGCAGCTCGTGGTGGCCCCGCTGGGCTACGACGTGGAATTCACTTTCCCCGCCCGCAAGATCGTGGAGGACTACAAGGCCAAGGCCGGACCGCTTGCCGTGATCAACTCGCTCAGCTTCTCGATACCCGCCGAACAAGTTGCCAACGACTACGGCATCACTCCTCCGCCCTATCTGCTCATGGTGAAGAAGTCGGAGCGCGATAAATTCTTCCTGAAAAGCCAGGTCAATGACAACGTGACATCGTTTTATGCCACCTACAATACCTCGACACGCTCCTACGACTTCTCGTCGATGCGCGATTATGTGCTCGATCTCCTGAGCAAGGATGAGATCAAAGATGAGGATTGCGACTTCGTGCTCACTCCGGTGCTTGTGGCATTCTACGAAAACACTTCATCGTCAAGCTACTACAGCTATTACTACTACTCGATGCCGACCACCAACCGCGTGGTGGCTCAGATATCGCCTTACGTCACCGAGCCCGTCATGGCACGTCTCAATTTCAAGAAGGCAAAAATTAAATTCACATTTAGCCGCCAATCCATAAAAAATTAGTATATTTGCACTGTCGTTTCGCACCTCGGGGTGCCACGGCGGTCATATAATTCCAAGCCGCAATAGCTCAGTCGGTAGAGCATTTCATTCGTAACGAAAAGGTCGTGGGTTCGAGTCCCACTCGCGGCTCAACAAAAGCCTCTCAGCACCTCGTAGCCGGGAGGCTTGATTTTTCCGATGTAACTTCTATCGGTCGTCGATATGGAACAACTTGATCTTATCCGCTCGAAAATCTATGAAATACGCGGCCAGCGCGTAATGCTCGACAGCGATCTGGCTGCAATGTATGGAGTCGAAACCGGCCAGCTTAAGCGAGCTGTGCGTAGAAACATAAGTCGCTTTGAAGGTGAGGACTTCATGTTTGAACTGACTAAAGAGGAACTTTCAAGATGCCAAATTGGCACCTTGAAAACCGGAAGAGGTAGTAATTTCAAGTATATGCCATTCGCTTTCACTGAGTTAGGTGTGGCAATGCTGTCGAGTGTGCTGCGCAGCGAGACGGCTATAGAGGTCAACCGTGGCATCATGAGGGCTTTTGTCGCCGTCAGGCAGATGATTGCGCTCCCTTTGTCAACGGATGTATTGCAACTCGAAGCCGACATTAAAAAGCTTAAGGCGTATATAGAGGATGTGCTGACGGATCAAAACGAAATAAACGAAGACACGTCAATGCGGCTGGAACTCATCGAGCAATCCCTTGCTGAACTTCATGCCGGGCGGAGTGAGAAGTCAACCTCACAACGTCCCAAAATAGGCTTCAAGCTCTAATCGCGATTTTTTTACAGCAGCCCTATACTGTTGAGGAATATCAGTATGATGCCCACAGGGCATACCCAGCGGAGCACAAACATCAGCAATCCGTAGAGCGGAAAGCGATATGTGCCACCGTCGGTAAGCTGCTCGCGGGAGAAGCGCGACGGCACTACCCAGCCCACGTAAACTGAAATAATCAGTCCGGCTACGGGAAGGCATATATTGGATGTCACATAGTCGAGCAGGTCAAACATCGGCATGCCGCATATCGTAAAGCCGCTGAGCGGTCCGAAGCTGAGAGCGCATATCACGGCCCCCGTCATTACGATTGCGGTGGAGGTGAGCGTGGCGGCGCGGCGCGACATCTTCAGTTCCTCCTCAAAGTATGAAATCGAAATTTCGCTCATGGATACCGTCGACGTTATCGAGGCCACAATGAGCAGCAGGAAGAAGATCGCCGACCATATCATACCCCCGGGCATGCAGCCGAATACGGCGGGAAGCACTTCAAAGACAAGTGCCGGACCCTTTTCGGGCGAGAACCCGTAGGTGAACACCGCAGGGAATATTATCACGCCGGCGAGTATGGCCACGAGCGTATCGAGCACGGCGGTAGTGAGGGCAGTGCGCCCCAGCCGGCTCTCTTTATTGAAATAAGAGGCATAGACGGTCATGCAGCCCATGCCGATAGACAGCGAGAAAAATGCCTGTCCCATCGCCCCGAGCAGCACTCCGGCATCTATTTTGGAGAAATCGGGCTGAAAAAGAAACTGCATACCCTCTTTCAGCCCGTCGAGCGAGAGCGAATTGACACACAGCACCATCAGAAGCACGAATAGCAGCGGCATGAGCAGATTGGAGGCGCGCTCTATACCCTTGGTCACTCCGCCCAGCAACACGGCTGCATTGGCAAGCAGAAACACCACCGTAAGCACCACATTGCGCCAGCCCGCAGTCATCTCCATAAAGTGGTCGCTTATCGCCGAGGAGTCCATCCCCGCAATCGAGCCGGTCACCGAATCGTAGCAATAACCGAGTGTCCAGCCCGCCACCACTGAATAAAACCACAGTATCATTATCGATGATATGATCACCATATAGCCCGCACCCACCCAGCGGCGTCCGCTGGCCGAAGAATTACGGAAAGCTCCGAGCATATTGCTGCGAGTGCCGCGGCCCAAGATAAACTCCGCGCACAGCAGAGGCACTCCCAGCAGTAGCACGAATACCACATAGCAGGCTATGAACGCACCGCCGCCATGCACTCCCGTCTCATAAGGGAAACGCCATATGTTGCCAAGGCCTACGGCCGAACCTACCGTGGCAGCCACGGCGCCTATTTTTGTGGCGAAAATCGCCCTCTGTGAGCTATCGTTACTCATTTTGATATGTATTTTGCTGAAAAGGCAGCAGATTTGCGATTTAAATCCCACAAAAGTAACACTTTTTTATCTTATTGCCAAATTCCACTTCATTTCATAATCTACAGCATCACCTTTTTACAACAGAAATTATTAATATCAGAGTAAGCCGAAAATCTTACGCTGTGAGATTTCTTCGCTAATATATTTGTATCGCCATAAGATTAGCTCTTGATGCTATCTTTGTAAAAAGATACCGTCCAGCCTTTCTCGGAAACATCGCAAAGCGATGTCCCTACGAGAGTTACATGTTCCATTCGATAGAAAAGTTGACTGTAATATTGCGTCAGACATAGGGACATCGCTTTGCGATGTTTCCGGGAAGAGCAAAATAGCATTTGGAGAAAAAACATGCTCCACCGCTTTACAAAAAAAGACTCGCTCCACAATGCTTGTGACAAAGTGGAGCGATATTCGTATACATCTGCCGCAGGGCAGATGTGATAGGGTATTATACCGTGAGGATTTCTTTCTCTTTGGCGGCGAAGAGTTCGTCGATCTTCTTGAGATACTTGTCGTGGAGTTTCTGCACCTGAGCTTCGGCATCCTTCTCGTTATCTTCGCTAAGGCCCTGCTTAATGGCTTTCTTAAGACCGTCGATGGCGTCGCGGCGTGCGTTGCGCACCGATACCTTGGCCTGCTCAGCCTCAGCTTTCGACTGCTTTACGAGCGATTTGCGGCGCTCTTCGGTCAGCGGCGGAATAGCCAGACGGATTACCTCGCCATTGTTTTCGGGTGTGATACCGAGCTCTGAATTGATGATGGCTTTCTCGATTTCCTTAAACATTGCCTTCTCCCAGGGAGTGATCACGATAGTGCGGGCGTCGGGCACCGACACGTTGGCGACCTGAGCCACGGGCATTGCGCTGCCGTAGTATTCCACACGTATACCGTCGAGGATTTTGGGATTGGCTTTACCGGCGCGGATGTGGGCGAGAGCCTCGTCGAGGTACTCCACGGCCATCTGCATTTTTTCCTGTGCGGGATCAAGATAGTCTTTTACGTCCATGATATATAGGTTTTTAAGATTAATATACAAGTGTACCGATTTTTTCTCCGGCTATCACCTTGGCGAGATTTCCGGGTGTGTCCATGTCAAATACGATGATGGGCATGCCGTTTTGCTTGCAGAGCGCTGTGGCGGTGAGGTCCATGACCTTGAGATTGCGGTTGTAGACCTCGTCATAGGTGATTTCGTCAAACTTGGTGGCGGTGGGATCTTTCTCGGGATCGGCGGTATATACGCCGTCGACACGTGTGCCCTTGAGCATCACGTCGGCTTTCACCTCGATGGCGCGGAGAGCCGAACCGGTGTCGGTGGTGAAGAACGGGCAGCCTGTGCCGCCGGCAAGTATCGCCACCTCGCCGCCGTCAAGAGCCTCGATGGCGGTGCGGTGGGAATAGTGCTGACCGATAGGGAACATGTTGATGGCGGTGAACACGCGCGCGGGCTGACCCACGGCCTCGAGAGCCGAACTGAGAGCGAGCGAATTGATCACCGTGGCAAGCATACCCATCTGGTCGCCTTTCACGCGGTCAAAGCCTTTGGCCGCGCCTGTGAGGCCGCGGAATATGTTGCCGCCGCCTATCACTATGGCTACCTGCACGCCCTGAGCCACGATTTCGGCAATCTGGCGGGCATATTCATTGAGGCGCTCGGTATCGATGCCGTAGCCCTGATGACCCATCAGCGACTCGCCCGAGAGCTTGAGGAGAACTCTGCTGTATTTAGTGCGCATATACGATTGAATTTTTGATTATTCTGTTATGAAAAACAAAGATAGACAATTATTCTGAAAAACACCCACATTGCGCCACTAAAAAATTTCTGCCCCATAACTCACAGGCGTGTTAAGATAATCATATTCTCTATTACGCCGACTGTGCCGCTTCATAATTAACCCCGAAACCTTCACAGGTCATCGGGGTTAAAAATATCTTATGTTCTATTCAAAGATTTAACGGATTATTTATAGCTGACTTTTGATGTGCTCGTATATTCACCTGTGCTTACATTGACAATATAAATTCTTATTATACTGCTATCAATTTTACAATCCAAAAGATAACCGCTGGCTGACAGGTTATTATCTTTAACCTTCGTCCTTTCACTATATTGTCCGCCTCGTTGATCCTCGAGTTCATCTTTAATAGTGTCAAAATATTCCTTTGCTACTACCTTAAAATTATTATCAATCAATGACTCAAGAATTTGGTCTTTAACTTCTGATTTCGAGATACCTTGTGGCGTGCTTATCTTGTTAAAAGCGATACGTGAACCTGAAGGTACCTCCTCAAGTGCTTTATCGGTCGCTTTAGACAACGCCTCCTCAAAACTTGTCTCTTTAGATGAGACAGGCTCAGGCGTAGGAGTTGGCGCGGCTGGTATAAAAACAGGTTGTGGGTCTTCCACCCACTTTTGAGCGTAAACCTGTCCGGTAGCGTTATGTCGGTACCGAAAGAGAAGTTTGCCGGCATTCATTCCATCAAGAAAGGCATCACCTGTACGGGTATATGGTGCGTCTTTTGATTCATGCTGTTTGTTGTTTTGAATTATCGATACGGAATAATTCGAGTATCCGGGGTAGATTCTTTTTGCTTTCTCAATGAGTTGTGCCTCAATATAGGAGTTGCTAAACGGCTGGGAGCTCGATGCCCAGTCCGTATCTCCTGACCATGAAACAGTGCCAAGACTTACATTCTCATATCTTCCGTATGCAGTAAAAGCTGTCATCCACAAAATAGCGACCAGCAGGCTTTTAACATAAGATTTCATATTATATTTTCAATATTTATGTCGGTCTTACAGCCCTTTCGACCCGTCAATAAATACAGAAGCGTGGACTGCATTACCATATCTCCAAATGATGGTCCTGAGAAAACCTTACGAGCGAGATATGAAACAGCAGCTCACGCCATAGCGTGAGAACCGCTTTGTTATCTCTTGCTCGTGTTGAAAATTTCTCAGGTTTTCATTTGCAAGATAAGCAAAACGCTTCTTCTTTTAATCAGTATGTCGTGTCATTCCGGATTGACGCATCAAATTTAGTAAGAATATCGTACCGAAGCAAAGTTTTTATTAAAAAAACGTCTATTATTTCCCTACTATCGAAAAATATAAAAAAATAATCGGGCTGATTCCTGCCGGAGCGGGAAACAGCCCGTATAGGGTTTTGCTTACTTGTAACAAGCCCGTATCAGCCCTGCTGCAGCGGGGTCATGTGGTAGCCGAGGGCGTTGAGCTCCATTGCCATGCCGGCGAGGTAGAGCTGATGGAGCGCGGCGATATAGCAGCCGAGAGCGGCTTCGGTGCCCGGCTCAACGTGTTCATGACTGAGTAGCGAGTAGACGCGCGACGCACACTCGGCCACAAGTTCGGTCACCTTCTCGGCCGCCTCGTCGCGGTAACCGAGGAGGTCCTGCACCACGGCCTCATCCATATTGTCATATCCGCGCATGTCGCGCAGCTTCTCGTAGAGGTCTTTTTCTTTAGAATAGCGCTCCCAGTCAGTGTCCCAGTAATAAGCCATAGCCATGCCTATAAGCATCATCCAGCCGAGCGACACCACGGGATACTGTGCAAATTCGCGCGCCCCGTCGGGCATATAGGCGCGTGCTATCTCGCCCCAGCGTTCCTCCACGTCGGGACACTCGGGCACATGCGCATCAAGCGCCTCCTTTTTCTGAAGAAATGACCGGAGGTCTTCACGCACTTTATCTTCAAATTTCTTTACCAGTTCCTTGTTGTCAGTTGTTTCCATAATTCCAATGTTATTTCTACTGATAATAACATTTCACGCCCTCAAATAGTTGCAACGTGACAATCCACAACCCGAGCCAACCGGGCAAGCCGCCACGCGGGATTATGCAAAAAAGCGAACCGGAATTGTTTCCGATTCGCCTTGACGGGTGGAGTATAGCGGACTCGAACCGCTCACCTCGACACTGCCAGTGTCGCGCTCTAGCCAGATGAGCTAATACCCC
>JAIDSW010000056.1 GCA_029061025.1 Duncaniella sp. | reverse complement strand
AATCAGTGCGATCGATCTCCTCGCCTATTTTCTTAGGTTGAGTGAAATCCATTGGTGTACCGACTACAGGGAGTATCTCGCCGGTGGTCATGTAAGTGGTATCGACAGGCGTAAACGATGAGCCCGCCACTTGTAAAGTGTGATCAATTACGGGCAGGGTGGCATCTCCCGAGAGATTGAAATATGAATGATTTGTCATATTTATCACTGTGGGAGCGTCAGATTCGGCATTATATCTGATGTCGAGTTTATTATCGGGCATGGCGGTGAAGGTAACCGATGCGGTCACGTTGCCGGGAAATCCGTTGTCACCGTCGGGCGATTCAATAGTGAGCACGAGCGTGGAATCATTGGGCTGCTCAGCCTTATACACCTTATATTGCCACCCTGAAGGGCCTCCGTGGAGGGTATGGCCGAAATTATTGACGGGAAGCTGAATCGTGTCACCATCCACAGGCAGATGCCCGTGGTCGATGCGATTGGCATAGCGCCCTATTGTAGCGCCGAAATCCTGAGGATTGTTTTCGGGAAAATAAGCCTGAATACTGTCAAAGCCGAGCACTACGTCGCGCAACTCTCCGTCGGCTCCGGGCACCTGAAGCGCCACTATACGGCCACCGTAATTTGTTATGGCGGCTTCCATGCCTCCGCTGCTCTTTATGCAATAGAGGGCGGTAGGTTTACCATCGACTGTTGATTCAAACTTTGCCGGATTCATTCCGGCCATGAGAGATGGTTGTGAGGCGTCGTTGCTTCCACACGAGACTGTCGCCATAGCCGCAGCCGTTGCGAACGCCATGATAATTAACCGGTTCACTTGGATGTTTAGTTTAAGGTAAGAGATGATTTTAAATAATAAGTGTAATTTTTACACTTATTTTTACATGGCAAAATTAAACCATTTGCACGATACATGCAAATGGTTTACAAGATTTTTTCAAAAAAAATTTCAGAAAATTCAGGTCAGAGATCGAGATGGTGACCCATGCGCTCCTTTTTGGTGAGCATATAGCGGCGGTTGTAGCGGTTTGGGGCTATCTCGATAGGAACATTTTCCACTACTTCGAGCCCGTAACCTTCAAGACCTACACGCTTAACGGGATTATTTGACATCAGGCGCATCTTCTGTATTCCAAGCTCGCGGAGGATATTGGCACCCACGCCATAATCGCGCTCATCGGCCTTGTGACCGAGATGTAGATTGGCGTCGACCGTATCGAGCCCTTCTTCCTGAAGCTTATAAGCGCGGATTTTGTCCATCAGTCCTATACCGCGCCCTTCCTGATTGAGATATACGATTGCACCTCTGCCCTCTTTCTCAATCATTTCCATAGCTTTGTGGAGCTGGTCGCCGCAGTCACATCGCATCGAGCCGAATATGTCGCCGGTAGCGCACGACGAATGCACGCGCACAAGCACGGGCTCTCCGTCGGATACATCTCCCTTGATGAGGGCTATATGTTCGAGACCGTTGCTTTTCTGGCGGAACGGAACGAGGTGGAAATGACCGTGGGCTGTAGGCATATCAACCTCCACGCCCTTCTCCACAAGCGACTCCTTGGCAAGACGGTATTTGATAAGATCTTCAATCGAGATCAGTTTAAGCCCCCATTCGTCGGCTTTCTTGCGGAGCTGTGGCAGGCGTGCCATAGTTCCGTCCTCATTGAGAATCTCGATGAGAGCGGCAGCCGGTTGCATACCCGCCAGGCGGGCGAGGTCAATGGCAGCTTCGGTGTGACCGGCGCGACGGAGCACTCCGGCATCCTGAGCGTAAAGAGGATGCACATGCCCCGGGCGGCCGAAATCCTCGGCTACCGATTCAGGGTCGGCAAGTGCACGGATGGTGGCGGCGCGGTCATGGACGCTCACACCGGTGGTGCATCCTTTGAGCAGGTCGGCGGTAACGGTAAAGGGTGTGCCGAGCATCGAGGTGTTGTTTTCTACCTGATGAGTCAGTCCCAGTTCCTTGCAGCGCGATATTGACAGCGGAGCACAAAGCTCGCCGCGGGCATTGGAAATCATGAAATTGACATGGTCCTCGGTCACCTTTTCGGCAGCAACTATGAGGTCGCCCTCGTTTTCGCGGTTTTCGTCATCGACCACAACCACAAATTTTCCGTTACGGAAATCCTCGAGAGCTTCCTCTATGCTGTCAAGTCGGATATCATTCATATTCTTTTTCATTAGAATCTGATGCAAATTTACGAATAATTTTTCACATTAACGCAAAGTCAGCACCGAGAGTTCGGTCAGTCGGCGCGCTGCCGAGGTTATTTCGTCTACAGTCACTGCCGCGATACGGTCCAATGTGGCTGACAGCGGGGCAACTTTGCCGAAATACAACATGGATCTGCCCTGCGACAAGGTGGCTTGCTCGGCATTGACCGATGAGATCACGAGCTGCCCGGCATATTGACGTCGGGCTTGAGCCAGACGGCGCTCGTTGAGTCCGCCCTGCGCTATGCTGTCAATGGTATTGGTCACCAGCCTGCGACAACGTGCCACATCATCGTGGTCACAGCCGAAATAAATCGTAAACAGGCCGGTATCAGTGAGATGACTTGCCGAGGCGTCGATGGAATAAACCAGTCCGCGACGCTCGCGAAGCTCTACATTGAGCAGCGAGTTCATGCCCGGGCCACCGAGTATATTTGTAAGCAGCGCCATCGCATACCGCCCTGAGTCAAAGAGGCCGCCTATCCGAGTGCCCATTACCACATGGGACTGATGTGATGAGATTTCCTTCACGCTGTCGAATTGCGCAACCTCCACAGGCATCGACCGCTCGCGATCATGATCAGGCAGCGATAGCGTGCCGAAATATTCAACCACGATCTTTTCCACCTGACTTACCGACGACGGGCCGGAATAGAAGAACACCATCTGGCGCGGTGTATAAAATCGGTCGAGATATTCCCTGCACACTTCAGGGGTGAAACCTGATATCGACTCCACCGTACCCAGTATATTGTGACCCAGAGTAGAACCTGCGAAAATCAGGTCTTCAAAGTCATCGTATATGCCATCTGAGGGAATATCGGAATAGGTATTGATTTCGTCGGCCACCACATCCCGCTCCCTGTCAATTTCGGCCCGCGGAAACGAAGAGCGCTTCACGAGGTCGGCTATAAGCTCGGCGGCGCGGCGGAGGTTTCCCTTAGGAAATGTGGAATACACATAAGTCTCTTCCTTGGTAGTGTAGGCATTGAGTTCCCCGCCCACTGCCTCCATGCGGTTGATGATGTGCCATGACTTGCGGCGGGTAGTACCCTTGAAAATGGTATGCTCTACAAAATGTGCGAGTCCGTAGCGGTCAGGAGTCAGCTCGTCGCGCGACCCGGCATTGACGGCCACTCCGCAATATTCCACCTCACCCGGCCTGAGACAGTGCACCACGGGCATTCCGTTGGCGAGCTTGAAGCATGTGATAGGTAAATTTTCCATTCTATATTAACTGACGCTGTCGGCCGGAATGATGTCCGGCGGCAGCGTCAGAGATTATTCTGTAACGAAAGAATTTACTTGCTTTTCATCTTCTCCCAGGTATCTTTGAGAGCTATCGTGCGGTTGAAGATGAGATTGTCGGGGGTTGAATCGGGGTCAAGGGTGAAATATCCTATGCGCTGGAACTGAAGCGGCAGTCCGGGACGTGCAATTTCAGCGAGGTAGGGTTCAATCTTGATGCCTTCGACCACCTTGAGCGAATCGGGATTGAGCATTTCACGGAAATCGCGCTCGGTTTCGGCGGCGGGATTTTCTACCGAGAAAAGGCGGTCATAGAGGCGGGCTGTTGCGTCGACCGCTTTTTCAGCCGATACCCAGTGAAGCGTACCCTTGACCTTGCGCATGCTGCCGGGGAGGCCGCTGCGTGTTTCGGGATCGTAGGTACAGTATATTTCCTCGATGTTTCCGTCGGCGTCTTTCTTGACTCCTGTGCATTTGATGATATAGGCACCTTTCAGACGCACCTCACCCTCAGGAGCAAGGCGGAAGAATTTCTTGGGAGGATTCTCCATAAAGTCGTCGCGCTCTATGTAGATTTCGCGGGTGAAAGGCATGGAGTGAGTTCCGGCTGCGGGATCTTCGGGATTGTTTTCCATCTCCACCATTTCGGTCTTGCCTTCAGGATAGTTGGTTATGACAACCTTGACGGGGTTAATTACCGCCATGCCACGGGTAGCGACAGCATTGAGATCGTCGCGTACGGCATGCTCAAGAAGCGAAATGTCATTGAGAGCCTCATACTTGGTATAACCAATGGTATTGATGAAGTTGCGGATCGCACGCGGAGTGTAGCCGCGGCGGCGCAATCCGGAAATGGTGGGCATTCGCGGGTCGTCCCAGCCTGCCACAAGTCCTTCCTTGACAAGCTGAAGCAGCTTGCGCTTCGACATCATGGTGTAGGTGAGATTGAGTCGGTTGAACTCTATCTGACGGGGACGGTAGGTTTCGTCGGCAAGTTCATCCACGAAGTAATCGTAGAGCGGACGGTGAGGTACAAACTCCAGTGTACATATCGAGTGGGTCACTCCCTCGAAATAGTCGCTCTGACCATGAGCGAAGTCATACATCGGGTAAACCTTCCATTTCGTACCGGTGCGGTGATGGGGATGCTTGATGATACGGTACATGATGGGGTCGCGGAAGTGCATGTTGGGCGAAGCCATATCAATTTTGGCACGCAGCACACGCGATCCTTCTTCAAATTCACCCTCGTTCATGCGCAGGAAAAGGTCGAGGTTCTCCTCGGGAGTGCGGTCACGGTAAGGGCTTGCTGTACCGGCCTGGGTAGGAGTGCCTTTCTGGGCGGCAATTTCCTCGGAGGTCTGGTCATCGACATAGGCTTTGCCTTCCTTTATAAGTCGCACGGCAAGATCAAAGAGCTGAGGGAAATAATCGGATGCGTAGTATTCACGGTTACCCCAGTCAAAGCCGAGCCAATGTATATCCTCACGGATGGAATCCACATATTCTACGTCTTCCTTGACAGGATTTGTATCATCGAAGCGCAGGTTGCACGTTCCGCCAAACTTTTCAGCCACTCCGAAATCCATGCATATTGCTTTGGCATGGCCTATGTGAAGATAGCCGTTGGGCTCGGGCGGGAAACGGGTGTTGAGCCGTCCGCCGTTCTTTCCGGCCTGAAGATCTTCAAGCACGAGCTGCTCCACGAAGTTCAGGCCTTTGCTTTCCTGAGGATTATTTTCAGTATTTTCCATTATTATGATGTGTGGGATTAATATCAATAGAATTTGCGGATACCCATTGCCTGCTTGACTTCGGCAAGTGTAGCGGCAGCACGCTCGCGGGCTTTCTCGGCTCCCATGCGGGTAACACGAGCGAGATATTCATCATTGGCACGTATCTCCTGATAGCGCTCGCGGATAGGCAGGGTCACCTTAAGAATATCTTCGGCCAGTTGCTTCTTGAGATCGCCGTAGCGTATCGAGCAGTCGGCATAGGCATCGCGGTAGTGTGTCACGATCTCGGGAGTCGAGGTGAGTTCCATAAGTGTGAAAAGATTCTCCACCGGCTCCGATACGGGCTGGTTAGGTTCTGTGGGGCCCTGGTCGGTAACGGCTTTCATCACTTTCTTGCGTATTGTCTTTTCATCGTCGACGAGATATATGCAGTTGCCCTCGCTCTTGCCCATTTTGCCCGAACCGTCGAGACCGGGCACTTTTACCGCATGGTCACCGAAGTTGAAATTCTCAGGTTCGGGGAAAAGATCCACTCCGTAAAATGAATTGAAGCGGCGGGCGAAGCGACGGGTAAGTTCGAGATGTTGCTCCTGATCCTTGCCTACGGGTACTTTGGTCGCCTTCTGTATCAGGATGTCCACAGCCATGAGGGTGGGATATGTGAGCAGGCCGGCATTGACGCGCTTATTGGAGTTGGTGCCGATGATCTGCTTCTCGATTTCCTCGTCGGAATCGGCCCCGGTGGAGATACCGAGCTGCTTGCGTGCCTTGTCTTTAAACGAGGTGGTGCGCATAAGCTCACCGATACCCACGTGCATGTTGAGAAGCAGATACATTTCCGAAACCTCGGGCACATCGCTCTGCACGAATATGGTAGCTTGCTCGGGGTCGACACCGGCTGCAAGATATTCGGCAAGTATATTCTTTACGTTCTCATGGAGCTGAGCCGGGTCGGGATTGGTGGTCAGCGCGTGAAGGTCGGCTATAAAATAGAGG
>JAIDSW010000055.1 GCA_029061025.1 Duncaniella sp. | reverse complement strand
AGTTATGGGGCTCCATAATGACGGATGAGTAAGCCCGAAGATTGCCATGACAACCCGAAGGATGGTATAAACTAATTCTCATGACTTACTTATTTATTATTGTCCAACAAAACTACTGTACCATCATGCCACTTCACGGCATATCAATAACAATCCTTAAAATCCTCGAAACGCGCCATCCAGTGAGCAGCCTTTTCATGTTCAAATTGCTGACGGTCAATCTCACTCTCCCGCTTCCGATGAAGCACCACATTGTTGCCGTCACCCATATGCTGCGCCCATGTCAGTTCGGCAAACGGTGAGTCCTGACGCTGACCTATGTGGTGCAGCTCAAACGGATCACCGTTTTCATCACGCGGCGGATAACCCTCACCCATCAGGTCAGCATTATTCCAGTCACGCAGACGCTCATAATCCTTAAGGCGGTCGCGCAGCCACTCAGGTCGGCAGTTGAAAGCCCTTCCGTCGATAGCCGGATTCACCAACGCCGCCCTACCGTTGACCACCTTCTCCACAAGCCCGGCCGCAATGTATATAGCTGCCTCCTCATCCGACCCGATCGCGTCCACTATCACATCCGACCACCCCGTCACCTCCTTGATCGCCCTGCTGTCTTTCATCACAACTCTGTTATTAGTATCACACCTTACCAACATCAAAAGGCACCGCCGGTAAGCCGCCGTTGAAATCACCACTCAAAATCAGTGTGCGAAGATCACCGGCTTCAGCACCTCGCAGATACCCTCCATACCCTCCCACATTGATAACCTCAGCCTCTATGTCAGCAGTCAGCTTGATTTTATCTCGCTTCCTCACCTTACCGCTACTGATTGCTGCCGTAAACGCTGCCATTCTCCTTCCCTTCCAATCTGGATTAAGTATCTTTTCTATATCATCAGTCCCCCATATATCTTCGGGATACACACAATACACCCGCATCCCGAACTCATCATCCTTACTGCCCACATTCACATCTGCAGGCACCCCCCGCTTACCCCAGCATTGATTTAATACAAAAGCCCTTATCTCCTTATGCATCGAATTTATGCAGCAATACTCCTTCTCAAAACTCCACCTCTCAACCTCAACAAAATCCTCCACATTACTAAAAAGCTCACGAATTAAAAGTATTTCACAATCCTCCCTACTCCTCAATGGCGCTTCATTAATCCACCATTCCTTGACAAACTCAGCAGACTCTTGATTTTCAAAGTCATTAACTACATCAGTAATAATTTTCTTTCTTAACTCAAGAATCACCTTTCTCGCCGAATTTCCTTGAACAACACCTTCATAGACATTCTTATAAAACTCTGGGGATATGAACACATGTTTCTTTGCTTCATCAAAAGACTGTCTCATATTCGACATACAATCATGAATCATAGTATGTATCCTGCTCCATAAATCAGGATTACGCCTCATATCCATCACCTTAAGCTCCGCTAACGTCCCACCTATCATCTCCTCAACATCAAGGAGTAGTTGTGAACCCTCGAATATTCTTACATATTTTTCATAATATTTCCCATAACCAAGGAGAGTTTGTCGTCCACCCATAACTTTACTTTTTATTCATTAATTCACAAATTATACCCACATTATCATTAAAATCGATGCAATGTATGCGAAGAGATGGAATGCCACACAGAATCTGCTGAACGTATAAAGCGCATTTACTTCAAATAAAGATGCATTACTACTCGAATATATTGCCCTGAGCGAGATTACATCATAGAAATTTCGCGCTGTAAACACTGCAACCATCACCGAAGGTATAAAGGCAGCAACTCCTATCGTTATAGCGTGGGAAGGCAGAAAGTTCTCCAACCCCATACTCAGTATTGCGAAAACGCCGCATACCGTAAGCACTAAGTTTATCAAATCCATAAAAAATGACTTAGATGGTGTACCACCCAACATTATTGCTCCCGCCGAGCAAACAAACAGCTTAACGAACATCGACGCATTTTCAAGTGCCTCTGGATACGCTTTAAGTGCACACCACATAAAAGGCAGAAGAATAAAAATCGATGCAATCTCAAGGTTGGCTATAAGCCACGAAGTAAACACTCTCATAACTCAATCTTAATTAATTACGAAGAAAATATCTATTCACAGTCAGAAGTCAAGCAGAGGCTGGTCTTTGTCCTCGAAAGCCTTTATAAAGTTCTGAATATCTGATAAAGGTGAGCTTACGACAACTGAGCTAATCTGATGCATAGCATTTATAATTAACTCCCGGTCTCCTTTTTCAATTGCATCATCCAGTACGTTATAAAGACTTGACAGTGCCCCTTTGCGCTCTGAAAAGGTCTTTTCTATAAGATCTTTGGTAAGTTGGAACTTTGCCGCCGTCTTAGCTAATTCCACCTTACTGTATTCTCTAACCATATCAACCCTTGCCGAAAGGCGCTGGCTCTCTCCATAGACTTCAGCGATCTGCGTTGTGATATCCAAAGCATGATGAAAAACCTCCGCATTTTGCGCAACCATATTACTGAATCCTTCTATATCGGACATTTGAGCTGGAGAGTACTCCACTAAATCAGCGTTAGCAGTAGGCTGTAACTCACCTGAAATCTCCGTATAGGAGACATCTTCTATTGAACTCATAGTTTTGAATCTGATATTTTTTTATACTCTTGTAGTGCAAGTGTTAATTGCTTCAACTCCATCATTGAAACTGATTGTAGATCTTTACTTACAAACACTTTATGATAAAGAGAGTCATAAATTGCCCTGAAACCTTGATTAGCTTTTATTATAGCCATTATCAGTTCCAATGCACGCTCATTTGAAGCCAGACTGTCAAGGTAAGAATCTACAATCTGCTCCATATTTGAAATTATTGCCTCTTCCTTTTTTATCAAGCCTTCTATTTTGGCATTTCTCTTTTTCCATGCATCAATGCCACTGTTGATCGCAGCTACCGCTGCTACTCCTGCCACAGCGAGGGCAGCAGCTTTTGGATTATCTTGAGCAGCCTTTCTAATATTCTTATCCTTAAGCCCATTGTCAATCATATCAAATGCAGCGTTAGCTCCTGCACTTAATATATCTCCAATTGCTTCCTTAGTAGAAAATTGCTCAATCTTTAGTTTCTTTATTTTCAGTCCGGATGTGAGTTCTACAGCATCAAATGCCGTACTCAATTTACCTCCACCGGCATTTTCTCTTATGATATTTAAAAGTTCTGCCCCCAAATAAATGTTACGATATGCCAATAGACGTACAAGACCAAGGGCATTATTTACTGTTTCAACAGTTTTTGAATATCTTTGACAGAACGCATTTGTTTTATCGTATACTTCTTCAAGACCATTCACTTGTTTCTCCAACAATGCACTATCATGCTTAGTAAAAAAGCCAGAAGTATCCATCTCCAGAAATCTATTAAAATCATCGATTTCATCATCAAGAGAATCTTCAGTATACGACGACACACTTCCTTTCAAGGATAATATCGATTTTTTTTCAAGTTCTTTAATCTTTACATCCCCTCGCATAGAGCCTGAAACCTCAACTGCCTTACTAAACGAGCCAAGCACTTGTTTAGATATCGCCTCTGATGGAATGGAGACATCAAAAAACATTCTCAACTTCTCATCATAATATTTTAAGGAAGCATCTTGTCTGATTACAGGATCTGATATTACATCAACCTTAGATTTGTTTTCCAACATGTCGAAAAAACGAGTACGTATCTCTCCAAAATTCCGACTATCTATAGATCTAACTGGAAGTCCGAGACGCGTATGCATCGCATGAAGCAATGTAGATCGTCTGTTTGATGCAATATTTTTGAGAGAAGTTTTGCATTGATGGATATCTGCTTCAACACTTTTTAGAATTGATGTCAGACGTTGTAATTCATCACGCCATTCTATATATTCAGCTTTGTTAGACGACCAAATTTTATAAGCCACCCAATACACTAATAGCGCACCGACTGCACCGACTGCCAATGCACCAAGTCCCCAAAAGAAACAGGTCTTAGTCCAACCCCATGTATCCCAAGATATATTAAAAAGAAGCTTTATTACCCATATTAGACAATGAAAAAGGAATACAAGAAAAAGACATACAACCCATATTTTTCCTATTGTTTCGCATACAGGATTTACATATGATTCCCAATCTGGAGAATAACCCGGATCTTTCTTTATTCCAAGTCCTGCAATCTCTTTATTAAGTATATTCTTTTTGTTTTCAAGGGTATATAATTCATCCTTACAGTCTTTTTCCTCTTTGACAAATATTTCACTATTTCTGGAATAAACTTTTGCCAATTCCTCGACATCAATCTTACTATCTACGAAGCTTCTTATACTCATGAGTCTCCTCGTTTTTACGAAATCATTACTTTACTAAACGACATTTGAAAGTGAATTACAGTGGTAACTCCGACATTCAGCAAGTCACCACTGTGTCAATTTCATTCACATGCGAACACGTGATTACTCGTCACTTCTTATTGCTACCTAAAACACTTATAAGAGCCCCTCCTACTGTAGCAACAGCTGCAGCCACTTTTACTGTTGTTTCAACGATAGCCTTAGCTTTTTCTGTTTTAGATCCCATATTTCCTGAGACTTAATCTAATTTCACAAAATCAAAGTCGTTAGGATTGCAGCAGGCCTTGACATAGTCAAAACCATATAGACGCTGATAAGCCTCCTTCACCTCTTTCGCGCCGTTACTAAACGGATTGAGGGTGTGGATTGCTGTCGTTACCGTCACCGTCATCTCCGGTGTCAGCACTGTCCCATTTGTTCGCTTGATGCGCTTTGGAGTAATCTTGAATACTTTTGACATAATTCTAAAAATAAGAAAGGACACTAACGGCATGATCTTGTCATATCGCTGTGTCCGGCTCCGGAAATCGCCTTGTTACCGACTATGAATAAGATATGCAGTCCGTGTCCCCTTTCGGGTACACGAGAGTCGCACGCCTTATCATGAGCGGTAACTGGGTTAAATTTTCCGGATTTGAACACAGCACTCTATGAGAGGGTCGTAGAAGTCTCGTTATGAGATTTGCCGATTATGTCAGGTTAGTTTTGTATCTTTTTCTTCGCGGTAGTTTTTTTTAATGAAACTTTTTCGCAAAGTAAAAACATTTCCCGAAATCTGCAAACTTTTTTTTCACGGACTGCAAATATCTGTATCAACGCGACAAAGTAGTGACTCGGCCCTCACTGCACTGCGGACACTTACACTCTGTTGTCTTTAGAATGAATCCGCCGGTTGTGCGGACAAACACTTTGCCACACGACGGACACCGGCAAGTTTCTATTATCATCATAACTCTTCATTTTTCGTTTATGCCGCAAATATATGGCAATGATCGCCGGGATTCTTAGCGACCTGTCAAAAAAAAAGAAATCCAACTACTCGCCAAGTTTCTTGGCAACCTCTTCATTTACTTTGCATAATCAATACAAATTCATGAGAATTAGCTAATTTTGTATCTGAATATGGCAAAGAACCAATTGAAAAAGTGCCTGTGGGTACTCGACACTATATACCGCACCGGCGGCATAAGCTACAAAGATATAGCTGCCCGCTGGGAGAGAGAGCATGGCGATGATGAAATGGGAAAGTTAAGCAATTCAACTTTCCGTTATTATATCGACTTACTCCAAGATCTTTTTGATGTTAACATAGATTGTATCGCCAGTGACGGATACAAATATCGCATCACGAGCGAACATGATCTCGACGGACATCAGGCCAAAAGTTGGCTGCTTAGTGCATTTGCTGTCAACAACATGCTTAGCGGGAATCGTACTCTTGAAGGTCGAATAATCTATGAAGAAATCCCATCAGGAGAAAAATTCCTGTTACCGATACTCGACGCAATGCGTCATAATCGTGAGATCGACATCCATTACACCCCGTTCTATCGTTCAGAACCGAAAATGCACCATGTACAACCCTACGCTCTAAGAGTAAATCAAAGGCGCTGGTATCTGCTGGCAAAGGATCCGGATGAAGGCAGATTCTTTCATCTCGCACTCGACCGGATAGCAAAAATTGAACCAACAGACAAGTATTTCGATATCGATCCAACCTTTGACTTAGACGCATATTACGATGCCGCCTTTGGTGTGCTTACCGGCATGGAAGAAGAATACGACATCGAGAAAGTCCGCATCAAGGTTTACAACGACTATCACCGTGCCGACTACATCCGTACCCTACCCTTACACAAGTCACAACAGGTCATCGATTCGACACCACGACACACTATCTTTGAGTACCGCCTACGCCCGACCGACGACTTCCTTTCAGCCATCCTCGCCCTCGGTGCCGACGCCGAAGTCATCTCCCCCGGGTGGTACAGGGATTACGTCAGAAAAGAGATTGAAAGATCGCAGCTACGCTATAAGTCAACTTAAATCACCCTCCCCCGTGTAGGCCGCAAGTAATCGCGTCAGCCGTGCTTCATCCACCTTCCCGAACCAACGCGTCAGCTGCGCCCGCGCTTTGGCGCGAACGGCAGGAGTGATGTTGTCGCACACAGCCTTCAGCGCCCACAGCACCGCGGCCATATCATCAGTGCATCCTATCAGCGGCAGAGCGTCCGGCACAATATCCACAGGCAGTATAAAATACCCTATCACGCCGAAAATCCTTGCCTTATCCTTTTTCGGCGTACCGGGATCAGTTGCGACGTAATAAAGCAGCAGCACGGCATATACAAGCTCTATGCCCGTTTTCTTGGCAACAGCCGAGATCTTCTCCCACATCGCGGCAGGAGTAAAATACTTCTGATAATTCAGGTAGTCAGAGAGAGATTTTGTCATAACGACTGCAAATAAAACACTTTCCGCCCTAATACCCGCATTAAAAGAATCTAAAAAAAGCAATCTGCGGTCCGCGATGCCATAGCATCCTGAGCCGCAGATCAATATATCAGAATCCTTACCTCTTACTTCTTATTTGCAAACCCGGCCGGAGTCTTGCTGAATATCGCGTGGATGCGGTTCATGTCAAACTTCGGCGTGCGGTCGTAATTGTATACACCATTCTGCTCCTGCTCCACATCAGTCAGCTGCGTGTAGCAGTAGCCCGACATATAAGGCACAGCGAGAATCACATCCGTCAGACCGGCCAGACGGGTGTAGAACTCGTCGAGCGTACGCGGCCCTTCGCCATAGCCCCAAGAATTTTGTGCGAACTGCTGCCCGTCGATCCACTTTATGCCGCCGTACTCATCGATATAGAACGGCTGCCCCGACGACTTCACCTCGCGGCGCGGATCGTTGCACACATACGTTCCATCGGGATTCAGCTTAAAGAAATCCACAAACTTAGCCGGATCCTGCTCGTATGAATGCACCGTCCACAGGTCGGTCACCACATGATAGTTACCGCTCGCATCATTCACTGGGCGGTAATCCAGATTGTGCGTCAGGTCGTAAGTGTCGTTGATCATACGGTCATGCTGCATCGCAGCCTCGCTGTCAACCGGGCGCTCCCACGTCTCATTGAACGGAGTCCAAGCGATGATCGACGGATGATTGCGGTCGCGCACAACCACAGCCTCCCATTCAGGCAGGAAATTGCGCGCCGTCTCCACACGGTTGAGATTTCCGCCCCAGCTCGGCGACTCAGCCCATGTCAGGTAACCCAGCTTGTCAGCCCAGTAGTGGAAACGCTCGTCAAACACCTTCTGATGCAACCGCGCCCCATTGAAGCCCGCAGCCATCGACAGCTCGATATCCCTCTTCAGGTCAGCATCCGTCGGAGCCGTCCAGATACCGGTCGGATAGAAACCCTGATCCAGCACAAGACGCAGGAAATAAGGCTCATTATTCAGGTACAGACGGTCACCCTCCACATGCACCTTGCGCATACCGGCATACGTCTTCACCTCATCGATCACATTACCATCCTTATCCTTCACCACAAGGTCGATATCATATAGGAAAGGATCCTCAGGCGACCACGTCTTAGCCTTCTTCACATCCATGGCGATCTCCTGCCCCGGAGTAGCACCCTTCACAGCGCGGCTCACCACCTTGTCGCCATCCTTCACCGTCACCTCGATCGACTGACCGTTCAGACTCCTGTAGGCAGGCTTCACCACAAAGCGGCTGTTGTCAAGATCAGGCACGATATACACATTCTTCAGCCCCGCAGCATCCACAGGCTCCATCCACACCGTCTGCCAGATGCCCGTCGTACGCGTGTAGTCACAACCGTGCGAGTGATAGAGACTCGACTGCTTACCCTTCGGCTGCACGCCGCTGCGCACGTCATCCTCCACCCTCACAACCAGAT
>JAIDSW010000054.1 GCA_029061025.1 Duncaniella sp. | reverse complement strand
GGCCGTCACACTCCGTTCCACAACCACTATCGTCCCCAGTTCTACATCCGTACACTCGACGTTACCGGTGAGATCACTCTTCCCGAAGGTGTAGAAATGGTAATGCCCGGCGACAACGTAGAGATCACTGTAGATCTCATCAACCCCGTTGCTTGCGACCAGGGTCTCCGCTTCGCTATCCGCGAAGGTGGCCGCACCGTTGGTTCGGGTCAGATCACCGAAATCCTCGACTAATCTTTAGTCAAAGATAAATCATAATAAAGCCGGTCGGCGCGCCGATCGTATTTGGGTCACTGCGCGGCCGGCTTTATTTTAATGATACGGGTTTAGCTCAGTCGGTAGAGCACTGGTCTCCAAAACCAGGTGTCGGGAGTTCGAGCCTCTCAACCCGTGCCAAAAAGAAAATCATAAATGAGCAAATTTAAACTACTTACTGATATAGAGGAGTCGTATGACGAGCTTCGTTATAAGACTTCTTGGCCTACAAGAAGCCAGCTGGTCAAGAGCGCGATTATCGTGCTGATTGCTTCCATCATTATTGCAGCGATAATCTTCTGCATGGACCAGGTGGTGGACTTAGTGATGCACTTTATCTACGGATTGGGTAAATAATCTTTAAAAGTAGACGGTCAATGGCTGAAGGTAATAAGGCTTGGTATGTGCTCCGCGCCATCTCCGGCAAGGAAGCGAAGGTGAAGGAAGTGCTCGACGCAGCTATCCGCAACACCGATCTCGGCAAATATGTCTTCCAGGTTTTGATTCCCACTGAAAAGGTTCTTACCGTGCGCAACGGAAAGAAGGTTGTGAAAGAACGCAATCTTTATTCCGGTTACGTGTTTGTAGAGTGCGATCTTCAGGGCGAGGTGCTTTATGAGCTCCGCAACACCACTAATGTGATCGACTTTCTGCGTGGTCGTGGAAAGGCCGCTCCCCCCGAAGCCCTTCGCGAAAGCGAGGTGCGCCGCATGCTGGGAGCAGCTGATGAAATGACCCTCGACGATGGCAATGATTACATGGTGGGCGAGGCTGTCAAGGTCAACGACGGTCCTTTCAAAGGATTCACCGGCGTGATCGAGGAAGTGAACCGCGAGAAGAAGAAACTGAAAGTAAGCGTCAAGATCTTCGGACGTAAAACTCCGCTTGAACTCGAAAATCAGCAGGTAGAGCGTGAATAATCAATAGCGCCTGAGTCGTCAGGTCACAGCGGGATAACCTTCATCGCAAGCGGTGGAGGCTCTGTTGTGAAAGGACGGCATCGGGAGATGGACTGAGTGACCTGATGGCGTTATGCCGGTTACGAGGCGGAAACCAATAAGGTCGGCCAGCTCAAGAAATCGTTTAACCGAATCATTAATTTTAATTTAATTCAACAATGGCTAAAGAAATTGCCGGACAGATTAAATTGCAGATCAAGGGTGGCGCAGCCAACCCTTCGCCTCCAGTAGGTCCTGCTCTTGGTAGCAAGGGTATCAACATCATGGAGTTCTGCAAGCAGTTCAATGCCCGCACCCAGGACAAGGCAGGTAAGATCCTCCCTGTAGTTATCACTTATTACACTGACAAGTCTTTTGACTTCGTCGTTAAGACTCCTCCCGTAGCTATTCAGCTCCTCGAGGCTGCAAAGATCAAGAGCGGTTCGGCTCAGCCTAACCGTAAGAAAGTTGCGGAAGTGACCTGGGAAACGGTAAAGACTATTGCCGAAGACAAGATGCCTGACCTCAACTGCTTCACCGTAGAATCAGCAATGAAGATGGTAGCCGGCACTGCCCGCAGCATGGGTATCACAGTTAAGGGTGCTTTCCCTGAAAACATTTAATCTCCGATAGAATTATGAGTAAACTTACTAAGAATCAAAAGTTAGCCCAGTCGAAGATTGAAGCAGGAAAAACCTATACTCTCGCTGAGGCTTGCAAGCTTGTTAAGGACATCACCTTCACCAAGTTTGACTCTTCACTTGACATCGACGTGCGTCTGGGTGTTGACCCCCGTAAGGCCAACCAGATGGTACGTGGCGTCGTTACCCTCCCCAACGGTACCGGTAAGACTGTGCGCGTGCTCGTGCTCTGCTCTCCCGAGGCTGAGGCTGCCGCAAAGGCTGCCGGCGCTGACTACGTTGGTCTCGACGAATACATCGAGAAGATCAAGGGTGGCTGGACCGATGTCGACGTTATCATCACCCAGCCCGCTATCATGGGTAAGATCGGTGCCCTCGGCCGTATCCTCGGTCCCCGTGGCCTGATGCCTAACCCCAAGAGCGGTACAGTGACCGTCGATGTGGCTAAGGCTGTGGAAGAAGTCAAGAAAGGTAAGATCGACTTCAAGGTCGACAAGAACGGTATCGTTCACTCTTCGATCGGCAAGGTGAGCTTCACCCCCGAGCAGATGGAGCAGAACGCCCGCGAATTTGTCAACACTCTCATCAAGCTGAAACCCGCTACCGCCAAGGGTACTTATATCAAGAGCATTTATCTTTCGAGCACAATGAGTCCCGGCATTAAAGTCGACTCCAAATCTGTCGACGCATAACCCTTTAAGCTCACCTGACAATGAAAAAGGAAGATAAAATCATAGTAATTGAAAAGATTGCTGATACGCTCAAAGAGTACAGCTGCTTTTACCTGGTAGAGACCGCCGGCCTCGACGCCGAAAAGACTACCGCCCTCCGCCGCGCCTGCAACAAGGCCGACGTGAAGCTCGTGGTTGTTAAGAACACCCTCCTCCACAAGGCTCTCGAGTCGATGGAAGGTGACTACTCGGAACTCTACGGTGCCCTTCATGGCGCAACCTCTCTGATGTGCTCCAACGTGGGCAACGCTCCCGCCAAGCTCATCAAGGATTTCGTCAAGAAAGACATGACCCTTCCCCGCCTCAAGGCTGCTTATGTGGAAGAGACCGTATATGTAGGTGAAGACCAGCTCGACGCTCTCTGCGCTATCAAGAGCAAAAACGAGCTCATCGCCGACGTTATGGCTCTGCTCCAGTCGCCCGCCAAGAATGTCATCTCGGCTCTCAACAGCGGCGCTACCAAGCTCCACGGCATCCTCGAGACCCTTTCAAAGAAGGAAGACTGATCCCCGGGCATCGTCCCGTCCATCACCCTCTCTATCCTCAACTTTTCAATTTAACCCACATTAGATAAATCAAATAATACTATACTAAAATGGCAGATTTAAAAGCTTTTGCAGAACAACTTGTTAACCTCACCGTTAAGGAAGTAAACGAACTCGCTCAGATCCTCAAGGAGGAATATGGTATCGAACCCGCAGCTGCTGCTGTAGCTGTTGCAGCCGGTCCCGCTGCCGGTGCTCCCGCCGCTGAAGAAAAGACTGCTTTCGACGTAGTCCTCAAGTCGGCCGGTGCTTCCAAGCTCGCCGTTGTTAAGCTCGTTAAGGAGCTCACCGGTCTTGGCCTCAAGGAAGCTAAGGAAATGGTTGACGGTGCTCCCTCCGTACTCAAGGAAGGTCTCTCCAAGGCTGATGCCGAGGGTCTCAAGAAGCAGCTCGAAGAAGCAGGCGCTGAGGTTGAGCTCAAATAATTGACCCCCTTTCAAGGTCACATGGTTAAGAATCCTTCCCCAGGAAGGTTCTTAACCTTTTTGCGTATTTAAGCCTAAGGATTTGATTAAAAAATCCTAAATAAATTTATTTATCAATAAAAGTTACGCCCGCCGAGACTCGTTTACCCCCTCTTAAGGTTCGTCAGAGCCGGGTTTCCATTCATCTTCGCGCTAAAAGCGATATACAATATAATAAGCGAGCGTTAAATAGTGTTAATTCACGCCTTTTATTGATTCTCCTACAGAGTGCAATTTTTTACGAAATAATCCAATCGACTTCAACAGATGTCAGTTCCTACAGCAAAACCCCGTGTAAATTTCTCGACGGTAAAGAATCCCCTTCCTTACCCCGACTTTCTGGAGGTGCAGCTCAAGTCGTTTCAGGACTTCCTCCAGCTCGACACCCCGCCGGAAAAGCGCAAGAACGAAGGCCTTTTCAAGGTATTCGCCGAGAATTTCCCCATTGCCGACACCCGCAACAATTTCGTGCTCGAATTTCTCGATTACTACATCGATCCTCCCCGCTACACTATCGAGGAGTGTCTGGAGCGCGGCCTGACCTACAGCGTGCCCCTCAAGGCCAAGCTGAAACTTTACTGCACCGATCCTGACCACGAGGACTTCGCCACCGTGATCCAGGACGTGTATCTGGGTCCCATCCCCTACATGACCGCCAACGGAACTTTCGTCATCAACGGTGCCGAGCGTGTCGTAGTGTCGCAGCTTCACCGTTCGCCCGGCGTGTTCTTCGGACAGAGCACCCATGCCAACGGCACCAAGCTCTACTCGGCGCGTATCATCCCCTTCCGCGGCTCATGGATCGAGTTTGCCACTGACATCAACAATGTCATGTATGCCTACATCGACCGCAAGAAGAAACTCCCCGTGACCACACTTCTGCGCGCCATAGGCCTCGAAAGCGACAAGGACATCATCGAAATCTTCGGCCTGGCCGAGGAAATAAAGGTCAACAAGACCAATCTCAAGAAGGCCGTAGGCCGCAAGCTTGCTGCCCGCGTGCTCCGCACCTGGGTAGAGGACTTCGTCGACGAGGATACCGGTGAAGTGGTATCACTCGAGCGCAACGAGGTGATACTCGACCGCGAGACCGTGCTTGAGGAAGAACACATCCAGCAGATTCTCGACTCGGGAGTGTCCAACATCCTCCTCCACAAGGAAGATGCCAACACCTCCGACTACTCCATCATATTCAACACTCTCCAGAAAGATACCTCCAACTCCGAAAAAGAGGCAATTCAGTACATCTACCGCCAGCTCCGCAACGCCGAGCCGCCGGACGATGCTTCGGCACGCGAGGTCATCACCAACCTCTTCTTCTCGGAGAAGCGCTATGACCTCGGCGAGGTAGGCCGCTACCGTATCAACAAGAAACTCGGCCTCACCACTTCGATGGACGTGAAGGTGCTCACCCGCGAGGATATCATCGCCATCATCAAGTATCTCATCGAGCTTATCAACTCTAAGACCGATGTGGATGATATCGACCACCTGAGCAACCGCCGCGTGCGCACCGTAGGCGAGCAGCTCTACAACCAGTTTGGTGTAGGTCTCGCCCGCATGTCGCGCACCATCCGCGAGCGCATGAACGTGCGCGACAACGAGGTGTTCACCCCCATCGACCTTATCAACGCCAAGACCATTTCATCGGTAATCAACACCTACTTCGGCACCAACGCCCTGTCGCAGTTCATGGACCAGACCAACCCTCTGGCCGAGATCACCCACAAGCGCCGTATGTCGGCACTCGGCCCCGGCGGTCTTTCGCGTGAGCGTGCAGGCTTCGAGGTGCGCGACGTACACTATACCCACTACGGACGTCTCTGTCCTATCGAGACCCCTGAAGGTCCCAACATCGGTCTTATCTCCTCGCTCTGCGTCTATGCCAAGATCAACGACCTCGGCTTCATCGAGACTCCCTACCGCGAGGTGAAGGACGGCCGCGTCAACCTCAACAACGACGAGGTCGTATACATGACCGCCGAAATCGAGGAAGGCAAGATCATCGCCCAGGGCAACGCTCCCGTGGAGGACGACGGTAAGTTTGTCAACGACCGTGTGAAAGCGCGTCTCGACGCCGACTTCCCTATCGTTGCTCCCGAGCAGGTACAGCTCATGGA
>JAIDSW010000053.1 GCA_029061025.1 Duncaniella sp. | reverse complement strand
GTCATAATGAAGCCTGACTCGGTAATGCGCATCCCCGACGTGACGCCCGTAATGTTTACCGCCGTTTCAATTCAGGGTCAGAAAGAAAAGCTGCTTTCGGCTGATACCGAGACTATCGTACTTGACAAGCATGAGCGAAACCTCACAGTGAAATTCGCGGCTCTCGATTTTAGCAGCAGCGATGATATAGAATACTCCGTGAAACTCGGTGATGATGAATGGGTGAGTCTCGGCAAACAAAACTCTCTCACGCTTCTCGACCTTTCCCCGGGAGAATATACCCTCGCCGTAAGAGCCACGTCGCCGGCGGGAAGCATACTCGACAGTGAGGATAATATTATCATTGTCGTTACACCAACGTTTTGGGAAACGACATTAGCGAAAGTGCTCTATGTAATCGTCGCTATTCTTTTCATAGCCGGTTGCATATGGATATTCCTTTATATCAGGGCTATAAAGCGTAAGCAGCGCGAGATTCTCAATGCCTACCTGAGTGCTGTAAAGACTTTGCCGACCGAGGCCGTCGCGATTTCAGGCGATGAAGCCACAGAACCCGCTCCGGCTCCCGAAGTAGAGAATCTTCCGCTATCGGACGAGGACAAGGTTTTGATGGAAAGTGTCACCGCCTTTGTTGCTGAAAATATAGCTGATCCCTCAGTGACTGTCGACGACATGGCTGCCGCAGTGACTATGAGCCGCAGCAGTCTGAACCGCAAAATGAAATCGCTGATGGGTGTGTCACCCGCCGAATTTATCCGCGAAAGCCGATTGAACCAGGCCGAAAAGATGCTGACGGAAACTGACCGCTCCATCAAGGAGATAGCCTACGACTGCGGATTTGCCGACATAAATTACTTCGGCAAATGCTTCAAGGCATCGCGAGGTGTACCGCCGGGAGCTTACCGCAAGTCGGAGCTGAAGTAATAGATCGTAGTGAGGCCTCGCGTGTCGCAGCTCTTGAATGGCGACGTATACACCGGCGAAAGTTTGTATTTTTCACCATATTCCCTGCTGAACGACTCCATATTATTATCGTTGATCATAATATATCCCTGCTTGGGTGAGCGGCCCTGAATCGGCACCACTCGATCATTGAGATAGAATCCGGTGGTGTAATATCGCAGCATAGGATCATCTATATATTGATACACCGTCTCATCATCGGCTGCATAATGCTGCAGCACGCGGGCAAAACGTATATCACTCTTACTGCTCAACACCGCGGGCTGGATTGTTGAAGCCATCACCCAGTAGATAGCGAAAGTCGAGGCGATGCCCCACCCCATCACGCTGTCGTTGTCTCCGCTGCGGATGCTGCGGAAGGTATAGAATCCGGCGATACATGCACAGGCTATGCATATCCATCCGGCAAACGAGATATTCCATTCCCCGAGAGCCTCAAGATAGCGGGCGGTATCAGGCTTGAGCCCGACAATCGCATCCTGAAGAGGCATGGCATTGAGTATCACGGTGACCACAGCGGCGAGTATGGCAAGGAACGCCAGCAGCCCTGAGTAGATGGATGTGATACGGCGGGATCTCTCAGCAGTCACTATCAGCATCAGAGCCGTGAAATAGCTTAGAAACGGATAAAGCGGAAGCAGGTATACACTGCGCTTGCTTGCCGGAATGGTATAAAATATCAACGTAACAACCACAACTACCAGGGAAAGCAGACTTACCGGTTGGAGGTTCTTTAACGTATCCCACGCCTTGCCGAGGCTGATTCCTTTCCACTTTACGATGAAAAGTGCCATCAGGGCGGCAAGTGTATAGGGTATCATGCCGGCTATTATGGTGATGAAGTTGTAGTAGAACGGATTGACGTGACTTTCATAAGACATCGTGCCGGTCATGCGGCCGATGTTTTCTTCCCACACGAGATCAGCGAATTGCTGCCCACCCTGCATGAGGGCAAGATACATCCATGCCGCGTATGCCGCAAGCGACAGCAACCCGCTGAAAGCGAGCACACCGAATGTACGCCAGAAATTGTCACCCCGAAGCAGGAAATATATCCCGAGGATGAGACACGGCAGCAACATGCCCACCGGACCTTTCGTGAGCACGGCACATGCCATCAGAAGCAATCCGAATATCGATACGGAGGGCTTCCCGACTTTTTCACGCCTGCGGTTAAAAAGCAGTATCGCGCCTACCATACATGCCGTAAGCACCATGTCGACACGGCAGGCCGTAGCTGCACGGAACACCTCGAAAGCCGTCACAGTCACAGCGGTAGAAAGCACTGCCACAAACCGCGCACGGGAGCGATCAGCATAGCGGCGGGAAAGGAACAGATAAAAACCCGCGACCATGAAAATTGTAGCGATGGCCGACGGCATTCGCGCTGAAATCTCATTGACACCTCCGGAAAGATAAGAGC
>JAIDSW010000052.1 GCA_029061025.1 Duncaniella sp. | reverse complement strand
ATTGCTACAAAAAATCGCAAGGATAACTCCCTGCGATTTTTTTGCCCCATCAAGACGGCTGTTTTCGGATGCTTACATATATCTCTGCGCTATTTAGGTTAGATTGTAACGATAAAAAAGCAATCGGGGCGCTCCGGAAGGGGCGCCCCGATGATTATGCGATAGATTGCGGTGATTATTTCACGAGTACTTTCACGCCGTTGACAATATATACATTGCCTGCAGCGGGAGCGGCTACGCGGCGACCGTTGAGATCGTATACCTTAGCGTCGGCATTTACGCTGTCGGATGCGATGATGGAGATGCTGGTGGTGCTGTCTTTCTTAAGGGTTACCATTGCGCTGGCAGGGATTTCTTCGATGTAGAATTCATCGTTGCTATTGGTTTCATAGCCTGTCTTAGATACAGTAAGCACTAAAGCCTTACCCATAACTTCGTTGCCGAGGATGCCTTCAATCACGACCTTGCCCTGAGCATCGGTGGTGTAGGTCTTGCCCATGAATTCAACGGTAGCATCGGCTATGGGCTCGTATTCTTCGTCAACTACCGAGATAGTGAGCGTGATTTTTTCCACTTCGAGAGTCACCTCGGCAGTAGCGTTGAGACCATTGGTGAAGTCCGCCTTGCCCTCGTAGAATACATAACCGTCTTTAAATACTGAGAAGTCTACTTCCTTGCCTGATACTTCATCGGTTGCGATATTTTCAATCACGGCCTGACCGTTTTCATTAGTGTGATATTCTGCTGCAAGGAATGTGATCCAAGCGCCTTCAATGGCCTCGCCTTCTTCATTCTTTACGGTGATGGTCAGCGAAGCGGCATTTGCATTCTCCTCTACAAGTTCAGTGCCTTCGGGGAGCTTGATGGTGATTGCGCCGGAATCGTGGTATCCGTTTTCAAATTCAATGACAAATGCTTTGGGTGCAAAAGTAATGGTTCCGTTTTCAAACGTACCCTGTCCATTAGATCTTTGATCGATCGTCATGTCGCTATCAACCTCGCCTTCCCAATATTCAACAACAGTACACTTATACTCAGCAGTTACTTGCTTGGTAGTGGGATCAACCGTCAGGATAAGGTTTGATTCCTTTCCATCTAACAGCCCGAAATCAATCCATTGACTAATATTTTTAATTATGTTTTCAGGGAATACATTGGCAAGGAGGAATTGATTGCCGTTTTTCTTATTGCGGTAAGCGAGCACCTGATAGGGATCAAGAACTTTGTCTACACTACCATAAGACTGATGAAGAATACCGTCGGTATACTCGGCTTCGCCAAGGAGTGTCCAGTCATCGAGATTGATATCCTGTTCGCCGCCTTCTTCGCCGCCTTCGTTACCGGCTGAAAGCGAAGCGGTAAATGCTAAGCTTGCCATATCCTCACCCATAAGATTTGCGCTCACGGCATTTTCAGGGAAAGAAAATACTCCGTCCTTATGAGTTCCGGTTCCATTAACTTTAAATTCAACGGGAGAGGAATAGTAGAATGTTAGATAAACTTCATATTCAGCAGTTACTGTTGAGCCGTCAATGGTGAAAATGGCCTGTGAGGGTTTGTCATCGGTCTGAGTAAAGTACGAATATTCAAGATAGCTTGTGGGGAATATATCGTAAAAAAGATATTTGTTTTCGTCAGCCTTGTTTTGATAAACCGGCACATTGTATGAATATGGTTGAGTAGCACCGTAACTGATGGATTGAATTAACAGTCCGTCAGCATAACTACCTTCACCGAGGTAGGTCCATTCGTTAAGGTCTACATCATTTTCGGGAGCTTCAGTTTCGGTCTGTGCCGATGCTCCGAGAAATGAGAGCGCGGCAAGCATTAATGTGTAAAATTTTTTCATATAGGATAATTTGAAATAGGTATTGGAAATAACAACAAATAAGCCGGACTGTGGCCGGCGCACAACAACTCATGGAAAATCGATGCAAAGATAAGACGATATTGGCTAATTTCCAATAAATTCGGGCATTTTTAGTGAAAATTGTAACGTTTTCGAGTGGTTTGTTCATTAAAATGCCATTTCGGGGCGTGGATTGGGGGTGGTTGTAATTTAGAGGTTTTTTATGTAATTTTGCGATACTGATTCCCTGTACAATGTAGGGACGGTGCTTTGCACCGTTGGTCACGCCCGGCGGAGCGAAAGTCGCCTGCATTGGCTGAGCAGTCAGCATATTTATATATAATAGGTATATGGAACAATCACGAAACCTGAGGCCGCTGATCGGCATGAATCTCGAGCAACTCAAAGGCGTGGCCGCCGAAGTGGGGTTGAAGCCGTTTGCCGCGGGGCAGATAGCGCGCTGGCTTTATGAAAAGCGCGTGGTGGCGGTCGACGAGATGACCGACCTGTCGCTTCATGCGCGCGCGAAACTTAAAGAAATGTATTGCGTGGGTCGCACCGCGCCCAAGGCCGAGGCTTTGAGTGTCGACGGCACGGCCAAATACCTGTTTGAAGGCGCGGGCGGCCGCGACGTCGAGGCTGTGTTTATCCCCGATCGCGACAGGGCTACGCTGTGTGTGTCGTCGCAGGCCGGATGCCGCATGGGCTGCAAGTTTTGCATGACGGGGCGTCAGGGATTTCACGGGCAGCTCACGGCGGCGCAGATCATGAATCAGATCCTT
Source organism: Duncaniella sp. (assembly GCA_029061025.1). Taxonomy (GTDB): domain Bacteria; phylum Bacteroidota; class Bacteroidia; order Bacteroidales; family Muribaculaceae; genus Duncaniella. The sequence goes on along the minus strand of JAIDSW010000052.1, from coordinate 896 downwards.
TCAGTGCCGTGCAGTAAGGACCTTACCAATATAGTATTTATGGGTATGGGCGAGCCGATGGATAATATCGACGAAGTGCTCCGCGCCATCGAGATACTCACCGCCAAGTGGGGCATGGGGTGGAGTCCGAAGCGCATCACGGTATCGTCGATAGGAAAGCTCGACGGATTGCAGCGGCTATTGAGGGAGACGTCGGTGCACGTGGCGCTGAGCATTCACTCTCCGTTTCCGTCGGAGCGCGAGAGCCTGATGCCCGTGCAGCGCGCCTATCCCGCCGTGAAAGTCATTGATGCCATGAAAGAATATGACTTCTCAGGGCAACGGCGTCTGTCGGCCGAATATATAATGTGGGACGGGGTCAACGACGACCTCCGCCATGCCGAGGCGCTTGCCCGGCTGCTCAAGGGCGTGAAATGCCGCGTGAATCTAATACGCTATCATGCCATAGGCGGAAACTTTGCCGGTCGCCCCGCTTCGCGCGAGAAAATGGAAGCCTTCCGCGACCGCCTCAATGAGCTTGGCGTCACAGCCACCATCCGCGCCTCGCGCGGCGAGGACATCGACGCCGCCTGCGGCATGCTTGCCGGCAGCCAAAAATTATGACCCGCTTCCCACTGCGCCTCATCTTTTAGCGCTACCACTATTGCGTCAGTGTGTTGGTTTATTTGTCTGTGCATGCGAGATTTATCTCGCGTTACGAGCCGTTTGTCCTCCGCTCCTTCCCCCGCCGGGCGCTCCTGTGCGGCGCCTCTGCGGTCTATTATTAACACTAAAAAATGTTAAAACTATCACAAAGATTTGGCAGATTGGGATAAACTTTCTACCTTTGCACTCGCTTTTCGGAGGAAGGGCGGTCGCAAAGAGATCTGAAACATGATGAAACGCAGATAAAGGCG
>JAIDSW010000051.1:4189-15170 GCA_029061025.1 Duncaniella sp. | reverse complement strand
ATATATAATACATATATAGTCAATGAGCAGGAGTAGTGGGTGTAAGGGATGGTGATAGAGGGGATAAATATGAGGAGGTCAGGAGATTGGGTTGTGGAAAAGTGGTGGATAAGTAGGGTAGGTGATAGAAGCTGTTGATATGGTGAGGTAACGGAGCGGAGTTGCTGACATTTATTTAACAACTTTATATCAATACAGGACCATTTTTATAGAGACGGTTGTCAAAAAATAGTGAGAAATAGATCGGGACATAGCGTATTTTTCCTTCCACCTCAACGATATTGCTGTTTGACAACACATAAGCATATTTTATACTGTATTCTTCAGTTGACACAAATCTGCTTATGGCAACATGTCTCTTATAGTCTTTTCCTGATTTCACTTCCAGCGGTACCACCGAAAGGGAATCAAAGTCATCATATAGGAAATCTACTTCCCCGCGGCTACGGTTGTCATAATAGTATAAAGCATTATCATTAGCTGCCAGCTGACATGCTACGGCGCATTCGTAGACCGAACCTAAATTGATGCCGGTTTCTTCGTTGAGTATCGGACCGGGATTATTGTGATACAAGGCGGCTGTTAGCAGCCCCGGATCATTGTAGTAGAGTTTTATCAGTTTTTTCTGCTCGGTCTCGCTGAGCGGAAATTTCGGATTGGATATTGCATTTACGCCGAGGGCTATACCTGAACTAATAATATATTCAATTTCTTCTTCGTAATCGTCGGCACGTTTTCCCTTGTTGTGCTCAATAGAGTTATAAACCAGGCGTTTCTTCTTGTTTTCCATATTTGATGGAATGAGGGAATAAATACGGGCAATTTTAAGCGAGTGTTCCACGTCGTATTTAGCTGCATCTATTCGATATAGCTCTGCAATAGTATTCTGAATGGCTCGCACCTGAATCAGATCTCTGGTTTCAAGAAATTTATTTACCGCTTCAGGCAGACCTCCCACGAGCAGATAGCGTTTAAACAGATTCATGACTCTGCTGTGTATACCATCAGGTATAGTAGTTAACTTCTGAAAGTGATTGCGTAGAGAGTTTATACCATCGCTGCCGAAATCGTTGGCAAGAAGGAATTCTTCAAAATCCAGCGGATACATTTTCACTATATCGATGCTCCCTAATGGTACTGACGATGACTTTTTAAGAGTGACACCAAGCAGTGAACCGCTTGCCACATATCTATACCGGCCATCCTCACGCAGAAATTTCAGTAATGTCAACAGGTGAGGATAAACCTGAATCTCGTCGAGAAATATCAATGTGTCGCTACGATCACCGGCAGGATGAGATGTAAAAGCGGAGAGTGCTATATAGAAATCATCGATAGTGCGCACTTTCTCAAACAATCTGTTACCTTCCCAATCGGTCACAAGATTTATTTCAATAATATTACTGAAATATTTTGAAGCGCAATGTCTGATGATGAATGATTTTCCAATCTGTCGGGCTCCTGTTACCATCAATATCTTGTCGGTATCAGAAGCAAAGTAGTTGGAAATGATGGGCTCAATTTTTCTATATAGCATGTTATCAGAATTTTAGATTAAATTTCCACACTTTTCAATCCGTTTTGATAGGGCAAAAGTACACTTTTCAATCCGTTTTGGCAAGGATTTTATACACTTTTCAATCCTGAGGCGTGGGAAATCACACCAGATTTCTCACGATGGTGAAGATTATGATGGTGGCGAGAAGGGTGAGGATAAATGTGCGGGAGACGAGGATGCGACGCAAGCGGTGGAAGCGGTCGGTAAACAGTGATGTCAGTGCCAGCAGGGCAAGAAGCGGCAGCTCTATCACAAAGAGGGCGTTGAGGCGCAGTGCTTCGATGATATTGCCGTGGAGCAGGGCATGGATGGCGCGCTGCGAGCCGCAGCCGGGGCAGTCGAGTCCGGTGAGGGTCTTGAAGGTGCAGCGCGGAAACAATGATCCGTCGGCCGAGGGATCGAAGGTAGTGTAGATATAGATAAAAGCGATAGCGGCGACAATCACTATCGCCGCTATCAGTATTTTATTGGGTCGCGAAATGGAGGTCAGTAGGGTCACAACATCGCGGCGTATTGAATAAGACCCGTCAGCGGCATACACATCAGTCCGAGCAGAAGTGAAATGAGACACCACAGCAGGGCGTTGTGCGACAGATTTTCGGCACGGTCATATTCGCCGCGGTAGAAGGCCTGCGATACCTTCGACGAGTAGATTATGGCTACTATACCGGTGGGAATGCAGCAGCATATCGTAACGATGATGGCAAATGCGAGATAGGTCGAGGGCATCTTGCGTTCGCGGCGATTGTCGGCATACCACCATTCGGGCATAGGCGACGTGGGGTTACCGCCGAAATTCTGCGGTTGCTGCGGCTGCATGTTAAAGCCGGGAGGCGGAGTCGCGGGGCGTAACGGCTGCTGAGGTTCTACGGGCTGCCGGGAGGCGAAGTAGTCGGCAAAATCGGCTATGAGCTGAGCCTGCGCCCAGTCGGCGAGGCCGTCGCGCCACACCGGAGCGGTGGGGGAGAACCGCGGGTGAACGATGATTTCGTCGAAAGACAGCGGACCCTCGTGGCGGTCACCGTCGACGATGATGTAATATTTTCGCTGGTTGGTCATGAGATGGAGAGGTGAATCAGAAGAATTTAGTTTCTACGCCCGTGATATCGCTGAGCACGGCATTGGCCAGACGCGAAGCGCCGATGCGGAAAGTCTCGTTGGACTCCACCCACTTGTCGCCGAGCACGGTGCGCACGATGGTGTAGTACTGCAGAGCCTCGTCGGTGGTGGCCACGCCGCCCGATACCTTGAAGCCTACCATGCGGCCGGTCTGCTCGTAGTATTCCTTGATGCACTCACACATCACGTAGGCAGCTTCGAGCGAAGCGCCGGGATATTCCTTGCCGGTGGAAGTCTTGAGGAAGTCGGCGCCGGAGTAGAGCGAGAGTACGGATGCGTCGCGGATATTTTTGGCCGATTTCAGAGCGCCTGTCTCAAGGATAACCTTCATGAGGGCATTGCGGCAGGCATGTTTCATTTCCTGAAGCTGGTCGCAGAGCTCCTCGTAGTCGTGGTCGAAGAAGTCGCCGAGTCCGAACACCACGTCGATTTCATCGGCACCGGCTTCCACTGCCAGAGCTATTTCGGCAATCTTAACCTCGATGAAAGTCTGTGCCGAGGGGAAGCTGCCGGCTACGGAGGCGATATCAACCTCGCTCACGTCGAGCACGGTGCGGGCTATGGGTACGAAGCAGGGGTAGACACACACGGCAGCCACATTGGGCAGGGCGGGATATTCTTCCTCGAAAGCGTTGACACGCTCCACGAAGTTGGCCACGGACTGCTGCGAGTCGGTCGACTTGAGAGTGGTGAGGTCTATTGAATTGAATATTTTCTTGAGAGTCTCCTCGTTGCGGTTTTCCTCAAGATGCTTTTCAAGAATTTCCTTTACGCGGGCTGCCACGACGGCGTCGTCGGTAGTGACGCGCGATTTCTCGATGACTTCGTTATATTTGTCTGCCATGATGAGTAATGTATTTAGTTGGTTAGAGTTATTTAGAAGCGAGTTTGGGATTGTCGCGGTGACGGGTTGCGTCGCGCTGAGATTTCTTTGCGAGATTGCGTGAGAAGGCCTCGGTGAGATCCACGCCGTTTTGATTGGCGATCGCTATGGTGACCCAGAGCAGATCGGCAAGCTCGTCGGCGAGGTCGAGTTTCTCGCCCGGCTTGGAAGATTGCTCGCCGTGGGTGCGCGCCATAATGCGTGCCACTTCGCCGGTCTCCTCGGCGAGAATCGCCATATTGGTAAGGGGCGAGAAGTAGCGCACGCCTGTGGTGGTGATCCACCGGTCGACGATATGCTGCATTTCAGCCATGGTGATTTGTTGAGAGGTGTCGGTCATCATTCACGGTTTTTGGAATCTATAACAATCGTCACGGGGCCGTCGTTCACGAGCGACACCTGCATGTCGGCGCCGAACACACCGGTCTGAACCTTGTGACCTGTCGGGGCTATCTCGCGGTCGAGTGCGGCGATGAACCGCTCGTAGAGCGGCACAGCCACTTCGGGGCCGGCGGCGCGGATGTAGCTCGGGCGGTTGCCGCGGGCGGTGAGAGCGTAGAGCGTAAACTGGCTCACCACGAGCAGTTCACCACCCGTGTCGAGAAGCGAGCGGTTCATCACTCCGTCGGCATCGGGGAATATGCGCATCTTCACGAGCTTGGAAGCGAGCCAGTCCACATCGTCGGGCGTATCGTCGGTGCGTATGCCTGCGAGCACGCAAATCCCGCGGCCTATGCGCCCCGTGCACTTTCCGTCGATATCCACGCGGGCTTCCGATACCCGCTGCACCACGAGTTTCATTTCAGTCCTGTGTAGTTACCGGGGGTGATGGTGTGAAGCTGAGCCTTGACCTCGTCGCTCACTTCGAGAGTGTCGATAAACGTTGCTATGCTCTCGGCAGTGATGGCGGTGTTGACACGGGTGAGAGCCTTAAGGGTCTCGTAGGGTTTCGGATAACCCTCGCGGCGGAGGATGGTCTGGATAGCTTCGGCCACCACACTCCAGGTATTGTCAAGGTCGCGGTCGATGGCGTCGCGGTTGAGAAGCAGTTTGCCGAGACCTTTTAGGGTAGAGGCAAAGGCTATGAGCGAGTGAGCCATGGGTACACCTATGTTGCGCAATACGGTTGAGTCGGTAAGGTCACGCTGCAGACGCGACACCGGCAGCTTCTGGGCCAGATGGGCGTAGATGGCGTTGGCCATACCGATATTACCCTCGGAGTTCTCGAAGTCGATGGGATTGACCTTGTGGGGCATGGCCGACGAGCCAACCTCACCCTCCTTGATGCGCTGCTTGAAATATTCCATCGATATGTAGAGCCACATGTCGCGGTCGAGGTCGAGGATTATGGTGTTGATGCGGCGGAGTGCGTCGAAAAGCGCCGCGAGATTGTCGTAGTTGGAAATCTGGGTGGTGTAGTCCTCGCGCACGATGCCGAGCTTCTCGCTGAGGAAGCGTGCGGCAAACGAGCGCCAGTCGATGTGGGGGAAAGCTACGAGGTGAGCGTTGAAATTACCCGTCGCACCTCCGAATTTACCGCTTATCACCACTTCGTCGAGAGTCTTGAGCTGGGCGCGGAGACGGTAGACATATACACGTATCTCCTTGCCGAGTATGGTGGGAGATGCGGGCTGTCCGTGGGTCTTGGCGAGCATGGGAATCGAGTCCCACTCGTCGGCACGCGCTTCGAGATGACCTATCAGCTCGTCGAGCATGGGGCGGTATACCTCGCGCAGAGCGTCGGCCACCGACATGGGTACCGAAGTATTGTTGATGTCCTGCGAAGTCAGGCCGAAATGGATATATTCCTTATATTCACTCAGCCCCATGGCATCGAAATGCTCCTTGAGGAAATATTCCACGGCCTTGACGTCGTGGTTGGTCACGCTCTCGATCTCCTTGATGCGGCGGGCATCGTCGAGAGAGAAATTGCGGTATATGTCGCGCAGTTTTTCGGCAGAGCCGGCGGGCACTGACTCAAGAGCGGGCAGAGGAATTTCAGTGAGGGCAATGAAATATTCCACCTCCACTTTCACGCGGTAGCGTATGAGGGCGTATTCCGAGAAAAATTCGTCAAGACGCTCGCATTTCGAGCGGTAGCGCCCGTCGACGGGCGAGATAGCGGTAAGGCTTGTGAGCTGCATGGGCTTATATCGGTTTACATATTAAATTGAAATGCAAATGTAATCAAAATCCCCGTCCCGCGCAAGAAGAATGCGGGGGAGAGAAAAATCCGATTCACTTTTCTATCAGAGATCTTACTTTTTCCACTTCCATTATCAGTTGCTGCTCGGTAGGCAGATATGTTAGATATTTGGAAGCCAGTATAGTGTTATTATTTTCGGGAAGGGACATTTTTACAAGAGTGTCGTTTTTCTCAGTGCAGAGCAATATTCCTATTGTAGGGTTCTCATCGTCGGTCTTTATCAGTCGATCATAGTAGTTGACATACATCTGCAATTGTCCTAAATCCTGATGCGTGGCTTTTCCTGTCTTCAGTTCGATAATTACGAAGCAGCGCATGAGACGGTTGTAAAATACAAGATCGGCGAAAAATTCGTCATCCTCTATCAGCAGTCGTTTCTGTCGTGCTACAAATGTGAAACCGTTGCCTAATTCGAGAAGGAAATCCTGCAGATGGTCGATGAGCGCGGTTTCAAGATCGTTTTCATAATAGTGAGCCTTTCGTTCGAGACCTAAAAATTCAAGCACCATCGGATCTTTTATAACCTCAGCCGGTGACTGAGGCCGGCGTTGTCCGCGCGCCATAGCAAGTATTGATTCTTTATCGTTGCTGAGTAGCATGCGTTCATAGAGCTGAGAATGAATCTGTCGCTCCATCTCGCGGGCAGTCCAGTTATTTCTTGCGGCTTCAAGTTCGTAATATTCACGTTTCTCCTTGTCAGGTATTTGGATAAGAGCACGATATTGAGTCCAGTTGAATTGTGAACGCAGTGCGTTCACTTTTGGATATTCCAGATAAAACTGGCGGCTGAAATTAAGTTGACGATACGAGAAGCCCGTACCATAAGCCGGCTCAAGCTCCCGGGCAAGCTCTTTAATCAGTCCTTTACCATACTCAGCACGGCTGTTACCGCCTTGTTCTTCCACTACGATCCGTTGTCCGATATGCCAGTACATCTGTACACGGCAGAAGTCAACAGATCTCACAGCATTTTCCCGAGCCTGCTCGATTATCAGTTTTATATCCTTAATCAAATTCATATTGCAGAAATTATTATTTCCCTCCGCAAAGATATAATAAAAATTCAGGCGGGTTTGCGGTTTTCCGAGTGATTTTCGCTAATTTTGCACTCTGTTAGCTAACATCCTGATTTATCACACGTGGAAACTAAATATATTTTCGTCACCGGAGGTGTGGTGTCGTCGCTTGGAAAGGGTATCATTTCCTCGTCTCTTGCATGTCTGCTCAAGGCGAGGGGTTATCGGGTTACGATACAGAAGTTTGACCCCTACATCAATATCGACCCCGGCACTCTCAATCCCTACGAGCACGGAGAGTGCTACGTGACCGTCGACGGCCATGAGGCCGACCTCGACCTGGGTCACTACGAGCGCTTCACAAATGTGCATACCACCCGGGCCAACAATATCACCACCGGCCGCATATATCAGAGCGTGATCGACAAGGAGCGCCGCGGCGATTATCTGGGCAAGACGGTGCAGATTATTCCTCATATCACCGATGAAATAAAGCGTAATGTAAAGCTGCTCGGCAACACGGGCAACTTTGATTTCGTCATCACCGAAATAGGCGGTGTGGTGGGCGACATAGAGTCGCTACCGTTTCTCGAGGCCGTGCGCCAGATGAAATGGGACATGGCCGATGACTGCGTGGTGGTGCATCTTACTTATGTGCCCTACATCGCCGCAGCCAAGGAACTCAAGACCAAGCCCACGCAGCACTCGGTAAAGCAGCTTCAGCATTTAGGTATACAGCCCGACGTGCTTGTGCTTCGCACCGAGCACGACATTCCGGTGCCGATGCGAAGGAAGATAGCTCAGTTTTGCAACGTGTCGCCTGCCGATGTGGTGCAGAGCGCCGATGTATCGTCGATATATGAGGTGCCTCTGGAGATGGAACGCCAGCATCTCGACGAGATCGTGATGCGTCACCTGGGCGTCGAGCCCGAGGGGGAGCCTCATCTCGATCCGTGGCGCCGCTTCCTCGACAAGATGCACGCCGCAAAAGAAAAGGTCACCATAGGTCTGGTGGGAAAATACGTTGAGCTTCAGGATGCGTATAAATCAATAAACGAGGCTCTGTTTCAGGCTGCTACCTACAATGACCGCGTGCTTGATCTGCGTTACATACATTCGGAGCGCCTCACCGAGGCCGATGTGGATGAGAAGCTGTCGGGGCTCGACGGCGTGATAATAGCTCCCGGATTCGGCCAGCGAGGAATCGAAGGAAAATTCACGGCATTGAAATGGTGCCGCGAGCACGATGTGCCCACATTCGGAATATGCCTGGGCATGCAGTGCATGGTAATAGAATTCGCACGCAATGTATTGGGTCTGGCCGATGCAAATTCCACCGAAATGGATCACGCCACTCCCCACAATGTCATTGACCTCATGGAAGAGCAGAAATCCGTGTCCGACAAAGGTGGCACCATGCGTCTGGGCGCTTACGACTGCGACCTGGCCGAGGGATCGCATGTGGCGAAAGCCTACGGTGAGTCGCGGGTGAGCGAGCGTCACCGCCACCGCTTCGAGTTCAACAACGACTACCGCGACCGCTTCGAGAGCGCCGGTATGAAATGCGTGGGTGAGAATCCCGCCACTCATCTGGTAGAGGTAGTGGAGCTTCCCGACCACCGCTGGTATATAGGCACGCAGTATCACCCCGAATATTCGTCGACGGTGCTCAATCCCCACCCACTCTTCCTCGACTTCATAAAAGCGGCTGTAGCCTATCACAACGAAAAGAAATAAATACATATTAAGATACCATAATCCCGAAAACACCCCACATCCGAAAAAGCAATGGATAGAAACACCCTAATCGGACTCCTGCTCATGGCAGCCGTGATATTCGGCTTCTCCTATCTCAACCGCCCCTCGGCCGAAGAGCTTGAGCGGCAGCGTCAGGAGCAACTTGCCATGCAGGAAGCCGAAAAGCAAGCGTCAGCTTCCACAGGCACCCTCACGGTCGACTCGATCAATGCCACCGAAGTCGCAACGATCATCAACACAGTGCGTGAGCTCGGCACCACCGACTCCACCGGTACACGCACCCTCAATGTAAGAAATCTCCACCTTACGCTCGCCGCCGACGGTGTGCTGGGAGGTTATGTGAAGGCCGGCGACACCCGGGTGGCCGTGACCGATATGACCGCCAATCGCTGGGACGAAATAAAGCCCTCGGTAGCTGTAGCGGCTGTAGATAATCTCCGCAACGGACTGCGCGATGCTGCCAAATACCGCGGATTCGCCCGCTATCTCGACGGCGACTCCACCACCGTGGAGCTTGCCAATGACAAGATACGCCTTGAGATCGCCAACAAGGGAGGCGTGATCTCGCGAGCCACCCTCCGCGACTACGAAAGCTATGACTCCACGGCGCTCACCCTGATGTCGCCCGAGACCGATTCCTACGGATTCACCCTTACCTCGTCGACCCAGCGATTCGATACCCGCGAGTTTTACTTTACCCCCGTGCAGCTCAACGACTCCACCGTGGAGATGAGCCTCGATCTGGGCGACGGCGCAGTGTGGGCTCTCCGCTACACCCTTCTCCCCGGCAGCTATCTGGTGAAGCTCGATGTGCTCCAGAAGGGCATGACGGCCATTATCCCGTCGTCGGTAGCCACCATGGAATTTGCGTGGAGCGAGAAGATGCGCCGCAATGAGGCCGGTCGAGTATTCGAGCAGCGCAACTCGGGTCTCTACTACATGTTTATCGACGGCGATGTCGACAATCTCTCGGAAAACAGCAGCAAGGAAAAGGAATTTACCGACAAGATAAAGTGGATCGGCTACAAGAACCAGTTCTTCTCGGCCGTGATGATGGCCCGCACCAATTTCAACTCGGCCAACCTCCGATCCACCATCCTCGACGATAACGAGAATTTCATCAAGGATCTTACCTCGGAGATGACCATGGACTACTCGCCCGCGCTCGCCAATCCCGCCTCGTTCACCTTCTATCTCGGCCCCAACCTCTACCCGCTCATGAAAGAGGTGAGCACCGAGGTATATCCCGGCGAGGATATGCACCTTACCAAGGTGATACCGCTGGGCTGGTCAATTTTCCGCTGGATCAACACGCTCATCGTGATCCCCGTGTTCACCTTCCTGGGCAAGTATATCACCAACTACGGTATCATCATCCTGCTCCTTACCATCTTCATCAAGCTCATCCTCTTCCCGTTCACCTACAAGAGCTACCTCTCGCAGGCCAAGATGCGACTGCTCACCCCTGAGATCAACGCCATCAACGAGAAATATCCCGGCAATGAAAACGCCATGAAGCGCCAGCAGGAGACCATGGCACTCTACTCGCGGGCCGGAGCCAATCCGCTCTCGGGCTGTCTGCCCATGCTGCTGCAGATGCCTATACTCGTGGCTATGTTCAGCTTCTTCCCGTCGGCCATAGAGCTGCGCGGCGAGCACTTCCTGTGGGCCAAGGATCTCTCGGCTCCCGATGCCGTGATTTCGTGGCACACCCACATACCGTTCATATCCTCGACCTTCGGCAATCACATCTCGCTTTTCTGTCTGCTGATGACCGTCACCAATATCATCTACAGTAAGATCAATATGGCGAGCCAGCCCTCGCAGTCGAGCATGCCCGGTATGAAATGGATGATGTATCTGATGCCGCTGATGTTCCTGTTTATCTTCAACAACTATGCAGCCGGTCTTAGCTACTACTACTTCCTGTCGCTTCTCATCACCATTCTCCAGACCTACATCATGCGCCGCTTCGTATCCGAGGAAAAGATGCGCGCCAAGATGGCCGAGAATGCCCGCAAGCCCAAGAAAAAATCGGGCTGGATAGCACGCCTTGAGGAGGCGCAGCGCCAGCAGCAGGCCGCCCTGCGCGAGCAGCAGAAAAAGAACCGCCGCCGCTGATAGCTCCACTGAAAGCACTTCACACCCCGTCGCCACGTGTCTTATATAGAGTTGTGGCGGCGGGATTTTAGACCCCGTTCCCCAATATTTGTTAAGACTGGAGTTGCATCTCTCTGGCGCTTTTTGCCTTGTTCTTCAGTCACGTAGCTAAGGCTACGCTCCATCATCACAAGAGAAAAATCACTCAGAGATATGCAATCCCAGCCTTAACAAATATTGGGGAACGGGGTCTTGTTTTACGGGGAAATTTCGTATCTTTGCATAATATATTCACTATTTAGAAATTCATTATCATAAGTTATGAAAAGATACTTGCTTAT
>JAIDSW010000051.1:0-4179 GCA_029061025.1 Duncaniella sp. | reverse complement strand
TGGCAGCAGCCGCAATGGGAATAGCCCTGCGCGCGCAGGCTCCCGCTTCGCCTATCTCGTGGCGCATGTCGGTCAAGATGACTTCCCCCACCGAAGGCGTGGTGACACTCAAAGCCACCGTCGCCCCCGGTTGGCACCTGTATTCCACTACCCTGCCGTCGAGCGACGGCCCTCGTCCCACTACCATCACATTCTCCCATCCCACGTCAATGACTTTTGCATCGCCGCTCAAGCCTTCGGTGGCAGTGGTGGAGAAGGATGACCCCATGTTTGGCGTGAAACTCGCGTGGTGGGATACCGACGTGACCTTCACCCGCCCATTTACCACCACCAATCCCGCCGCTCCCGGTAAAATCGACGTGAAAGTATCGTTCATGGGCTGCAACGACGAGACTTGTCTGCCCCCCGCTACAGTAGAACTCTCCCGAACAGTTAAACCCTACGCAAAATGAACCGTATCCTCAAAGCGTTTACGCTGATACTTATGGCGGTGCTGTCGCTCGACGCGGCGGCACAGCTTGTCAATCCCATACGCTGGACTTCCAAAATCAACAAGGAATCCGACACTCAGGCCGAGCTCGTGTTTCATGCCACGGTCGACAAGGGATGGCATCTCTACGGAATGACGTTGCCCGACGGAGGCCCGCGCCCCACGCATTTCGAGTTTACCACGCTCAAAGGCTGCCGTCTCGACGGAGGCGTCACCCCCTCGACAGCGCCCATCAAGAAGGTCGACATGGTGTTTCATCTCGAGCTTTCGTGGTGGGAGAGCAACGTAACCTTCACTCAGAAACTTGTCATCACTGACCCTGCCGCCTGGCATGTGGCCGGATATATCTCTTTCCAGGGATGCGACGACAGCGCGTGTATGGCTCCCACAAAGGAGGCATTTGATTTCGCCGGTCACGCCGAGGCTCCCGCCGAGGAAACTTCCGCCGAAGATGCAGCCGCTCCCGTGGTAAAGAGTGGATCAGCCTTGGCTGCCGACGAGGCTGCATGGTGGGCTCCCGTCACGCTTCCCAAGGCCGAGACCACCGATCCCACCGCTTCGGGCGACCTCTCGGGCAGCTCCATGTGGTACATATTCTTTTGGGGATTCATGGGCGGACTGCTCGCTCTCATGACTCCCTGCGTGTGGCCCATGATACCGCTCACGGTAAGCTTCTTCCTCAAAAAGACATCATCGCGCTCCCGCTCGATACGCGACGCCGCCATCTACGGTGCGTCGATCATAGTGATATATCTGTTGCTGGGCCTCGCCATCACGCTTATATTCGGAGCGAGCAAGCTCAACGAACTGTCGACCAACGCCGTGTTCAATCTGCTCTTCTTCGCCCTGCTGGTGGTGTTTGCCATATCGTTCTTCGGCGCATTTGAGATCACGCTGCCCTCGAAGTGGAGCAACTCCATGGACGGCGCCGTGGAGCGCACCAGCGGCATGCTCAGCATATTCTTCATGGCATTCACGCTGGCGCTTGTGTCGTTCTCATGCACCGGTCCTATCATAGGCACGCTGCTCGTCGAGGCCGCCACGATGAATGATATTACCGGTCCGGCCGTGGGCATGGGTGCGTTTGCCCTCGCTCTGGCCATACCGTTCACTCTCTTTGCCATCTTCCCCTCGTGGCTCAAGAGCATGCCCCGCTCGGGTGGCTGGCTCAATTCCGTAAAAGTGGTGCTCGGCTTCCTGGAGCTCGCGCTGTCGCTTAAGTTCCTCTCGGTGGCTGACCTTGCCTACGGCTGGGGAATACTCGACCGCGAGGTGTTCATATCGCTCTGGGTGGTGATATTCGTGCTTCTCGGCCTGTATCTGCTGGGCAAGTTGCGTTTCAGCCATGACTCGGAGCTTGACCATGTATCGCTGCCGCGCTTCTTCCTCGCTCTGGCATCGCTGAGCTTCGCCGTATATCTCGTGCCCGGCCTGTGGGGCGCTCCCCTCAAGGGTGTGAGCGCTTTCGTGCCGCCGCTCTACACTCAGGATCTCAACCTCTATGCCGGCGGTCAGTTCCGCGAGTTCAGCGACTATGACGAAGGAATGCGCTTCGCCGCACAAAACAATCGTCCCGTGCTCATCGACTTCTCAGGTCACGGCTGTGTCAACTGCCGCAAGATGGAGGGTGCCGTGTTTGATACTCAGGAAGTGAGCGGAATCATCCGCGAGAACTTCGTGCTCATAAAGCTGATGGTCGACGAGCGCCGCGATCTGCCTCAGCCCGTCACCGTGGAGGAAAACGGCCGCAAACTTACCCTCGAGACCGTGGGTGAGAAGTGGAGCTACCTGCAGCGCAGCAAGTTTGGCGCCAATACCCAGCCTTTCTACGTCATACTCGATAATCAGGGCCAGCCTCTGAATCATGCGTATTCCTACGACGAGAATGTGGCCAAATTCGTGGAATGGCTGCAGACCGGCGTGGATAATTATCTGAAAAAATGAAATCACGACAGGAAAAAATCGAGGCCTTAGGCCGTGTGATAGATACGCTCGACATTCTGCGGGTGAAGTGCCCGTGGGATGCCAAGCAGACCAACGAGTCGCTGCGTCCCAACACCATCGAGGAGGTATATGAGCTGTGCGACGCCCTGATTGCATCCGACGACGTCAATATCCGCAAGGAGCTGGGCGATGTGCTGCTCCACGTGCTTTTCTACGCCAAGATAGGCGAGGAGAAGGGCACTTTTGACATAGCCGACGTGGCCGATGCCCTCAACGACAAACTCATCTTCCGCCACCCCCACGTATTCGGCGAGACCAAGGTGGATTCGACCGACGATGTACTGCAGAACTGGGAGCAGCTCAAGCTCAAGGAGAAGGGCGGTAACCGCTCCGTGCTCGCCGGCGTGCCCAAGGCTCTTCCCGCCATGATAAAGGCTGATCGCATACAGGAGAAAGCCGCCAACGTGGGCTTCGACTGGACCTCGCGCGAGCAGGTGTGGGATAAGGTGAAGGAGGAGGTCGACGAGTTTGCTCAGGCCGCCCGCTCGGGCTCGGCTGCCGATATGGAGGAGGAGATGGGCGATGTGCTTTTCAGCATCATCAATGCTGCCCGCCTCTATCATATCAATCCCGAGAATGCGCTCGAAAAGACTAACCGCAAATTCATATCCCGCTTCAACCACATCGAGCGCCGCGCCGCCGAGACGGGCACGCAGCTAAAGGACATGACCCTTGAGCAGATGGACGCGCTGTGGAATGAGGCTAAATCTAACGAGAAAAATCTACCTCAGTCATGATTGCAGGTCGCAATGTGATACTTCGCCTCGCGCTTGCGGTAGCGGCGCTTGTCACGGTGGCATGCGCTGCCCACAGCGGTGTGGTACGCGGCTATGTGTCGGCGCCGGCCGGTATATCGGAGCCTGTTGCGTTCACTGTCGACAGCATCGATTTCCGCAAGGATCTCACCCGCGTCTATGGCAAGCTCACCGGCGAGCCTCATACCTCCAACCGCATCGACGATGCCATGCTCTATACCCCCTCGGGTAATTATGAAGCCACGGATATCGACGGCGTTGACTTCCGCCGCTATTTCCAGTGGGAGGACGAGGGTGTGATACTCCTTGAAATAGACTTTCCCCGCGCAAAATCGCCCTCGGCCATAGGTTTCACCACCGTGCGCGGCAAGGCAAGAATCAATATCGCTCCCGCTCCATGATAGTGTGCATCACCGAGAAACCCTCGGTGGCACGCGACATCGCTTCGATACTCGGTGCCACCGCCGACCGCCGCGGTTTCTACGAGGGCAACGGCTATTGTGTCACATGGACATTCGGCCATCTCTGCACCCTCAAGGAGCCGGCTGACTATACCGAGGCGTGGAAACGATGGTCGCTCGGAGTCTTGCCGATGCTGCCGGCCAAGTTCGGAATAAAAGTTATCGATCAGGAAAGCATTAAGAGGCAGTTTAATGTCATAGAGACTCTCGTAACCAAAGCCGACAAGGTGATAAACTGCGGCGATGCCGGCCAGGAGGGAGAACTGATACAGCGCTGGGTGATGCAGAAAGCCGGAGTGAAGTGCCCCGTGGAACGCCTGTGGATTTCGTCGCTTACCGACGAGTCGATACGCGAAGGTTTTGCCAAGCTGCGTCCGGAGGCTGATTTCAACAATCTCTACTACGCCGGACTATCGCGTGCGATAGGCGACTGGATTCTCGGTCTGAACGCCACGCGCCTCTATACGCT
>JAIDSW010000050.1 GCA_029061025.1 Duncaniella sp. | reverse complement strand
ATGATCCGGCGCCCCCCGAGATCTACCCAAGGCTCTGCGTCGGCAGCGTCAGAGCTGTATAATAGACCGGTCTACGGTCACACCGCCGTGCTTCAGGCCCACAGTCCCGGCATGCACTTCGCACGCCACACTATAGCCCGCGACCTTGTGGCTCTCCCCCAGGCCGGAATTGAAAATGTGTATTACAAATCCGAGACCACGCTCCCCTTCAATGCCGCCCTCGATCCTGTCAACGATTACATCATAGGCAAATACGACACCGATGTCACGCTCGAAAACGGACTGAAATTCCATGTTGACTGGCTCAAGGGGCAGAAAACCGGATTTTTCATCGACCAGCGCGAGAACCGCGCTCTCCTGCGCCGCCTCAGCAAGGGCGCCAAGGTGCTCAATATGTTCTGCTACACCGGCGGATTCTCGGTATATGCTCTCGACGGCGGAGCTCTGTCGGTTGACTCGGTCGACTCTTCGGCCAAGGCCATCACGCTCACCGACGCCAATGTGGCTCTTAATTTCCCCGGTGATTCCCGCCACCGCTCTTTTGCTGTGGATGCCTTCGATTTCCTCCGCGACATGGAGCCCGGTGCATATGATCTCATCGTGCTCGACCCGCCCGCATTTGCCAAGCATCGCGGCGCGATTCGCAATGCCATGATAGGCTACCGCCGCCTCAATGAGGCCGCTATCGCCAAGATAAAGCCCGGCGGCATCATTTTCACATTTTCATGCTCGCAGGCCATCACCAAGGAGCAATTCCGCACGGCGGTTTTTACCGCTTCGGCCCGCACCGGACGCCGCGTGAAGGTGCTCGCCCAGCTCACACAGCCCATGGATCATCCCGTATCGATATATCATCCCGAGGGTGAATATCTCAAAGGACTCGTGATACAAGTAGAATAATCCGCATTCCCAAATCAATATACCTAATGAAACTCAGCCACATTTTAACCGCTTCAATCTCAGCGCTCATGCTCACAGCTTCATGCTCCCGCGGCAATAACGGCACTGCCGACGCCGATTTCGACTATACCGTCGACCGCTTCAACGATATCGAGGTTCTCCGCTACAAGGTGCCCGACTTCGACAAGCTGACGCCTCAGCAGCGTATCCTCATCTATCATCTCACCGAGGCCGCTCTGGCCGGCCGCGATATTCTCTGGGATCAGAATGGCAAGTACAATCTCGCCATCCGCGATATGCTCGAAAATGTCTACACCGGCTATCAGGGCGACAAGTCTTCGACCGAATATCTCGCTCTGGAGAAGTATCTGAAGCAGATATGGTTTGCCAACGGTATCCATCACCACTACTCGATGGACAAGTTCACCCCCGAGTTCTCGCGCGAATTTCTCGCCGCTCAGGTTGCCGCCCTCGCTCCCGAGGCTCAGCCTGCCGATACCGCTACCCTTTTCTCGGTCATCTTCGATCCCGGAGTGATGCCCAAGCGCGTGAATCAGGCCGAGGGTCAGGATCTCATAGCCACTTCGGCCAACAATCTCTACGAAGGCGTGACCCAGGCCGAGGTCGAGGCTTACTACAACGCCATCAAGGATACCACCGTAGCCAATCCCATCTCCTACGGTCTCAACACCCGTGTCACCAAAGTCGACGGCAAGGTCGTGGAGCAGCCCTACAAGATAGGCGGCCTCTACTCTCCCGCCATCGAGCGCATCACCGGCCATCTCACCGAGGCCAAGAAATATGCCGAAAATCCGGCGCAGGCTGCCACTATACAGCGTCTTATCGACTATTACACCACCGGCGATCTGGCCACCTTTGATGACTATTCTATCAAGTGGGTGGAGGATACAGCTTCACAGGTCGACTTCATCAACGGTTTCATCGAGAGCTACGGCGACCCACTCGGCATGACCGGCTCGTGGGAATCGATCGTCAATTTCAAGAATGTCGAGGCCAGCGACCGCACCGAGAAGATTTCGGGCAACGCTCAGTGGTTTGAGGATAACTCGCCCGTCGATCCCCGCTTCCGCAAGCCTCATGTGAAAGGTGTTTCGGCCAAGGTCATCACTGCAGCCATTCTCGCCGGCGACTCCTACCCTGCCACTCCCATAGGCATTAATCTCCCCAATGCCAACTGGATTCGCGCCG
>JAIDSW010000005.1 GCA_029061025.1 Duncaniella sp. | reverse complement strand
TATGTCAGCAGTCTTGACGAGCTCCGCGAAGTAGTGAGAAAGAATGTCCCCACCAAGACATTCCTCCCCGAGAATCCCGAAGCATGGGAAGAGCCCTATGCCCGATTCCTCAAAGTAATAGGAAAATAATACAATAACCAATAATACCTAATCTTATAATCTTACCATCATGACTAAAGAATCTATCGCAAAAGCCTACGAAATTGCCAAAGAACGCTATGCAGCAGTAGGTGTCGATACCGAAAAAGTGCTCCAGCAGCTTCAGGATTTTCACCTCAGCATGCACTGCTGGCAGGCCGACGACGTAGCCGGTTTTGAAAATCAGGGCGGCTCGCTCACCGGCGGTATTCAGGTTAACGGCAATTATCCCGGCAAAGCTCGCAATATCGACGAACTCCGCGCCGACATCCTCTATGCTATGTCGCTCATTCCCGGTAAGCACCGCCTGAACCTCCACGAAATCTACGGCGATTTCGGCGGCAAGTTCGTTGACCGTGACGAGTGCACCGTAGAGCACTTCCAGAGCTGGATCGACTGGGGTAAAGCTAACGACATCAAGCTTGACTTCAATTCCACTTCATTCTCTCACCCCAAGAGCGGCGATCTCTCTCTTGCCAATCCCGACAAGAGCATCCGCGACTTCTGGATCGAACACTCCAAGCGTTGCCGCGCTATCTCTCAGGCAATCGGTGAAGCTCAGCAGGATCCCTGTATCATGAACACCTGGGTACACGACGGCAGCAAGGACATAACTGTTAACCGCTACCTCTATCGTGAACTCCTCAAGGATTCTCTCGATCAGATCTTCGAGCACCGCTATGACTGGATGAAGGACTGCGTTGAATCCAAGGTATTCGGTATCGGCCTGGAAAGCTACACTGTGGGCTCGAATGACTTCTATACCGCCTACGCTTCCAAGAACAACATGATGATCACCCTCGATACCGGTCACTTCCACCCCACTGAAAGTGTTGCCGACAAAGTATCGTCGATGCTCCTCTTCGTTCCCGAACTCATGCTTCACGTATCGCGCCCCATCCGCTGGGATTCTGACCATGTAACCATCATGGATGATCCTACTATGGATCTCTTCAGCGAAATCGTTCGCGCCGGCGCTCTCAACCGCGTGCACTACGGTCTCGACTACTTCGACGGAACTCTCAACCGCATCGGTGCCTACGTTATCGGTAGCCGCGCCGCTCAGAAGTGCATGCTCCGCGCCCTCCTCGAGCCTATCGCCACTCTGCGTGACTATGAACTCGCCGACAAGAAATTCCAGCGTCTCGCCCTCCTTGAGGAAGCCAAGAATCTCCCCTGGAATGCCGTTTACGACGAATTCTGCGTTCGTAACAATGTTCCCGTCGGTGAAAACTACATCGCCGAAGTGGAGCAGTATGAGAAAGACGTCACTTCAAAGCGCTGATTTAAAAATCCGTAACTATAGCTTCAGTCAATGGAGATAGTAATCGGTCTACTGATTATCGCGGCAGGAGCTTTCTGCCAGTCGAGTTGCTACGTTCCCATCAATAAGATCCGTCAATGGAGCTGGGAAAGCTACTGGATTGTGCAGGGCGTGTTCGCCTGGCTCCTGCTTCCGCTTCTCGGTGCCCTGCTGGCTGTGCCGGCAGGACACTCTCTATGTGAGCTCTTCACTGCCGACCAGACATTTAATATTGTAATGACCCTCATATTCGGCGCTCTGTGGGGCGTGGGCGGTCTTACTTTCGGATTGTCGATGCGCTACCTCGGTGTCGCACTCGGTCAGTCGATAGCTCTCGGTACATGCGCCGGACTCGGTACTATCATGGGACCCGTGCTTCTCAATGTATTTTTCCCTGAAAATGATCCTCTGTCGCAACTCACATTCTCGGTTATCGCCGGAGTGGTAGTTACGCTTATCGGTATCGCCATTATCGGCATCGCCGGCTCGATGAAAGCCCGCTCGCTGAGCGAGGAAGAAAAGAAAGCGGCTGTAAAGGATTTCAATTTCCCCAAGGGAATTACCATAGCTTTGCTGGCAGGTTTCATGAGCGGATGTTTCAATGTAGGTCTTGCCTTCGGTGCTGACATCAATTTCGGTGCTCTCACCCCCGACATCTACAAGACACTTCCCGCTACGCTGCTTGTCACCGCAGGAGGTTTCGTCACCAACGCCGTGTATTGTTTCTATCAGAACAGCGTCAACCGCACCTGGGGTGATTATCTCAAGGTCGACGTGATGGCCAACAATCTCCTTTTCTGCCTTCTCGCAGGAGCGTTGTGGTACAGCCAGTTCTTCGGCCTCGCACTCGGCAAGGGATTCCTCACTTCTTCTCCCAAACTCATGACACTTTCATTATCTATCCTCATGGCTCTCAATGTGGTGTTCAGCAATGTATGGGGTATTATTCTCAAGGAATGGAAAGGTTGCTCTCGGCAGACTATCGGAGTGCTTATACTCGGTATAGTGGTGCTCGTGGTATCATGCTTCCTTCCACAATTAATTTAAAAAATATTTTCAAGTATAATCATGTCAATTCTTTATAACCGTCCTGATCTCGCCAAGCAGGTCAATGATGTGGCCGAAGTTGCCGGATACCTCTGGACAAAAGGCTGGGCCGAACGCAATGGCGGAAATATCACCGTGAATGTTACGGATCATGTCGACGATGAAATCCGCAAGATGCCCGCAATCGGTCCTGTCACTCCCATCGGTATGACTCTCCCCAATCTAAAGGGCACATATTTCTATTGCAAGGGTACTAACCGCCGCATGCGCGATCTCGCCCGCTGGCCTATGGACAACGGCTCAATCATACGCATTACCGACGACTGCGCTCACTACGAGATCATTGCCGATAACCTCGTGAAACCCACATCGGAACTCCCCTCACATCTTGCCGTGCACAACTATCTCATTGGCAAGGGCAGCAACTACAAGGCATCGGTTCACACCCACCCCATCGAACGCGTTGCCATGAGCCACAATCCCGAATTCCTTAAGAAAGATGTGCTCACTAATATTCTTTGGTCAATGATTCCCGAGACAAAGGCATTCTGTCCCCGCGGCCTCGGTATTGTTCCTTACATGCTCCCGTCGTCCAACGAGCTCGCTGAAGCTACCATCAAGGCTATCGACGATGACTACGACGTGGTAATGTGGGAAAAGCACGGAGTATTTGCAGTTGGTCCTGATGTAATGGAAGCATTCGATATGATCGACACCCTCACCAAGAGTGCCATTATCTATCGCGACGCCCTCTCCATGGGCTTCGTGCCCGACGGCATGAGCCAGGATCAGATGAAGGAAATTTCAACCGTATTCAACCTCCCGAAATAATCGTTACTTTCATAAATCAATCCGGCCCTGATGAGCAATTTTCATCAGGGCCGGACATTTATATATCGGATGGATTAGAATTAGATCATATCGTAATCAAGCGCGATGTAGTGCTGATAGGGATGGTCGCAGGCTGGACATTTTACAGGAGGCTCGGTGCCAACATACTGATAACCGCATACGAGACATTGCCATGTCACGGGTGTATCACGTTTCCATACCGTACCGGCATTAACCTGATCGAGGAAGTGCTGGAAGCGGTCACGGTGGCGCTTCTCGATAGTTGCGATTGCGCTGAAGTGCTCAGCGATTTCGGGGAAGCCTTCTTCAGTAGCAACTTTTGCAGCGTTGATGTACATATCCACGCCTTCTTCCTCCTCTTCGCTTACAGCGGTAGCGAGGTTCTCAGTTGTGGTGCCAATAATTCCGGCGTCAACAGTAGCAGGCACGGTAACCTTGCCACCTTCGAGCATTTTGAAGAATACCTTGCAATGATGCAGCTCATTGTCGGCTGTTTCACGGAAAATCTGACCAACAGGGAAATAATTTTCCTTATCGGCCTGCTGAGCGTAGAATGTATAACGGGTGTAAGCAGTAGATTCTGCGATGTAAGCTGCTACGAGATTTTGTTCGGTCTTGGTACCTTTGATACTTTTTGTTGCCATGATTGAGAAATTTTATTTGTTTTAATTTTTGTTTTATTAAAAAACACTCCTCACCGGCAAATAGTTCTCAGATATTCAATAAATATCTTTCATAAGGCACACCCGAAGCACCCATTGATGCTTTCTGCTCGTATAAGGTATCATTCAGATATAACCCGTGATCTTCATTGCTGGATCCGAAGTCAAAATAGTCTACATCCTTCCCAAACTCTCCATCGGAAGCCTTACGTATCAATTCGTCAAAAAGCGGCGAAATCATGCTCATCCTTCGGCCTTCGGGTGTTGTAGCGATGTATTGACAATGCACGACTTTGTCAGATACATAAAGTATCGTTCCGGCATGAACAGATCCGTCGTGCCTCACAATCCACAGCTGGATATTTTCAGGAAATCTTGAGTG
>JAIDSW010000049.1 GCA_029061025.1 Duncaniella sp. | reverse complement strand
TACCACTTCAGTAGAAATCTCGCAGCTCCTGAGCCGCATGCTCGATCTCCGCCACATTCCCCACAATGTGCTTAATGCCAAGCTACATCAGAAGGAAGCCGAAGTGGTAGCTCAGGCAGGTAAGAAAGGTATGGTCACCATCGCCACCAACATGGCCGGCCGTGGCACCGACATCAAGCTTACACCCGAAGTCAAGGAGGCCGGTGGTCTTGCCATCATCGGTACGGAGCGCCATGAATCACGCCGTGTCGACAATCAGCTCCGAGGTCGTGCCGGCCGTCAGGGTGACCCGGGATCTTCAGTATTCTATGTTTCATTTGAAGATCAGCTCATGCGACTCTTTGCCTCTGACCGCATCAAGAAGATGCTTGACAGCATGGGTCTTGAAGAAGGTGAGCGAATCGAGAGCGGCCTGATGAATAAGGCTATCGGTAATGCTCAGGTTCGTGTCGAGGAAAATAACTTCGGTATCCGCAAGCGTCTGCTTGAGTATGACGACGTGATGAACAAGCAGCGTACATATATCTACAATCGCCGTAACCATGCACTCAACGGTGAGCGTATAGGTATCGACATTGCCAATATGATGTGGGATCTCATCGAGAACCTCGTGAATCTCTACGGGCCGGGCGAATATGACGATTTAGCGCTCGAATTGTTCAAGAACCTCACGATTGAAGTGCCTTTTACAGCCGAAGAATACCGCTCGCTCGACAAAGAGGATGCCATCGAGAAAATCCACACCGCAGCCATCGAGGCATTTGACCGTAAGTCGGCCAATATTATCGAAGTGGCACTTCCCGTGATAAAGGACTGTGTGGAAAACCGTGGTATGGACGGTCGTATCGCAGTGCCCATGACCGACGGAAAACGGTTCTACAACCTGGTTGTTGATCTTAAGGAAGCATATGATTCCGGATGTAAGACCATCGTTAAGGAATGGCACAAGGCTGTGCTTCTCGTCACTATCGACGAACTGTGGAAAGAGCACCTGCGCGAACTTGATCAGCTGCGACAGAGCGTTCAGAATGCTTCGTATGAGCAGAAAGATCCTCTGGTAATCTATAAAGTTGAGTCTTTCCATCTATTCGAGCAGATGCTTAATACACTTAATGAAAAGACTATGGCAACGCTCATGCGCGGACACATCTATATTCCCCAGCCGAGAGTGTCTGACGAGCAGGAAGCGCCCGCAGCTCCCGAAGTGAAGCGTGCAATGCCCGAGCGTCCTAACGATTATTCCAAGTACCAGGCATCCCGCGAAAATCTTCCGGGTGAAGCTGCACAGCGTGAAGCTGCATCACGTCCCCAGACACAGCAACGTCCGCAGCCGGTGAAAGCCGCTCCGAAGATCAACCGTAATGATCCTTGTCCATGCGGTTCAGGCAAGAAATACAAGAACTGCCACGGCAAAGGACTCTGATAGAAAGCATATAATATGAAAAATAGCCGCGAACGGACGACGCTCGCGGCTATTTTTATAAGTAAGTTTTATGATTGCTTCTCTTCAACATTCATAGCCTGACAGAGGCGCTGCTCAAGGTCGGCTGACGAGAGGCGCGTTGACAGCGTGCCGCGATAGGCTACCGAAATATTTCCCGTTTCTTCCGACACGACTATTGCAAAGGCATCGGTAGCCTGGGCAATGCCCAGTGCCGAGCGGTGACGAAGACCGAGAGAGCGGGGGACATTGCGATCGTGGCTCACGGGCAATATACATCCCGCTGCCATGATGCGACCCTTGTCGATAATCATGGCGCCGTCGTGAAGAGGAGAGTTCTTGAAAAAGATATTTTCTATCAGTCGGGTATTAATATCAGCATCGATTATATCGCCTGACTTTTCATAGCGTTCAAGCGGCATTTCGCGGGCGACAACTATGAGAGCACCGGTACGAGACTTCGACATGCTCATGCACGCATACACGATGGGCAATACCTCCTTGCGCGTGCGATCCTGACTGGCCGGAAGATTGTGATGAAACAGTTTCTTCATGAAGTGCCACCGCTTATGATCGCCGAGCGCCACAAGAAAGCGTTTTATCTGATCCTGAAAAAGAATTACAAGCACAAGGAGTCCGATACCCATAAACTGGTCAAGAATAGTGCCTATCAATTTCAGCTCGAGTATCTGAGAGGTCACAACCCACACTACGATGAATGACAACACTCCGAAAAATATGTTGAGCGTGCCGCTCTCTTTCATTATCTTGTAAAGATAGAAAAGCAGCAGTGCAACTATCGCTATATCGAAAATGTCGCGGATGCCTATATTTATCATTGCATCAGAATATTCCGTTTAACATTTCATTTAACTTCACGGCCATAACGGCTTCCTTCACGTCATGAACCCGTATTAAGGACGCACCATGTTGAAGTGCATACAGATTTAGAGCGGTAGTGGGGGATAGCGCATCATCAGCACTTATGGCGAGTGGGCGCGTGATCATCGATTTCCTTGAAAGCCCTATCAACACGGGACGCCCGGTGATTTCGGCTATTATTTCAATACAGTTAAGCAGATAGTAATTCTGCTCGACAGTCTTGGCAAACCCTATTCCTGGATCGACTATCACATCACTTACACCCAACAGTGCGAGCTCCCTGACCTTACGCTGAAGCCATGCCGATACTTCGGCCGCCACATTGTCATATTCGGTCATCGACGACATAGTGGCGGGATTGCCTCGCATATGCATCAGGATATAAGGCACGTGGAGATCAGCCACTGTAGTGAACATCTCGGTATCACCTTCGCCGCCTGAAATATCATTGATTATATCGGCACCGTAATTCTCCACAGCCATCCGGGCTACTTCACTGCGGTAAGTGTCGACCGAAACCCGTATATCACTGCTGATCTTGCGCAGAATCTTCAATCCTGATTCCAGACGTCGCATTTCCTCAGCTGAAGAAATTTCCGGAGCACCCGGGCGTGTCGAGCAAGCGCCCACGTCAATTATGTCTACGCCTTCCGCTATCATTTTCTCAACTCTTTGCGCAACAGTATCGGTATCGAAAGCTCTACTTGAGGTATAAAAAGAGTCGGGGGTAATATTTAATATCCCCATTACTGCCGGACGATCAAGCTGCAGCAAGCGCCCGCGAAGGTTAAGAGAAAAAGGTGCAAACATCGGAATCCGTTTCTTACCGCGAATTTACTTATTTTCCGCTTTCCGTGCAAATTTAAGCATTACATTTGGAAAATTCACAATTTTATGTTAATTTTGACGTTATATGTTAAAGCGATCAATGATTTTTGAAGTTTTTTACAACCTTTAGCGATTATATTTGTTAACAAATTAAGATAACATTATTTAAACGACCACATAAAAATAACAACTCTGCTCAAAACCGCAACAAGATGAAAAAATCTACGATTTGGTTTCTGACGATAATAATGGCTCTTACCTTCCTCGGGCTTCTGTATGTGCAGATCATGTACCTTAGAAACATGATCCAGATGCGCGACGATCAGTTCTCCGAAGGGGTAAAGCGTAGCCTTTATGCGGTGGTCACACGACTTGAGCAGAACGAAACGAAATATTTTCTTGAAGAAGATGCAGCACGCATCGAGAGCCGCTTTTATCCCCGCACGAATCTTGACGGCACCGTAAGCATCAGCTCTAATTTCACCACACCCGAGGGAATCAACTTTGATCTTACACTCAAAAGCGATGTCAAGAAGCAGGGGAGCGACCAGTATATGTCGTATCGCGATCTTATACGCGGACAGTATTTGTATCAGAAAGGTCTGCTTGATGAAGTAATATTGAATATTCTCAATCAGTCGAGCAATCGTCCTATATACGAGCGCGCTGATTCCGCTCTTGTCTCTGACTATATGAAGTCGGAGCTTGAGAATAACGGTTTGGATCGCCCGTTTGAGTTCGCGGTGGTCAATCGTTCGGGAGCGCCTGTGTATAAGACAGCGGGATTTCAGCCCGAGCAGAAGGGGTATGACAACATGTTTACGCAGACCCTTTTCCCGAATGACCCGAAAAACAAGATGCACTATCTGAAGGTATTCTTTCCCACCAAGGCCGATTATATATTTGACTCCGTGCGGTTCATGATACCGTCGTTCATATTCACCTTCATCCTCCTGGTGACATTCCTATGCACTATTATCCTTGCATTCCGCCAGAAAAAGTTGACTGAGATGAAAAACGACTTCATCAACAACATGACCCACGAATTCAAGACGCCTATATCCACCATCTCGCTTGCAGCGCAGATGCTCAACGATAACGCTGTGCTCAAATCACCGACCATGCTGAGTCATATCTCCACGGTGATCAACGACGAGACCAAGCGCCTGCGGTTCCAGGTAGAGAAAGTGCTTCAGATGTCGATGTTTGACCGTCAGAAAGCAACCTTGAAGCTCACTGATGTCGACGCCAATATTCTTATCGCTAATATCGCCAACACCTTCAAGCTTAAAGTGGAGAAATACGGCGGTAAGATCGAGGCCGATCTCGACGCCGAGGACGCCGACATAAGGGTTGACGAGATGCACTTCACAAATGTAATATTCAACCTTCTTGACAATGCCGTCAAGTATCGCCGCGAGGATACCTCGCTCAGGCTTGATATCGCCACGCGCAATGTCACTTACCGCGGTAAGGAAGGTATCTCCATATCAGTCACCGACAACGGTATCGGCATCAAGCGCGAGGATCAGAAGCGGATATTCGAGAAATTCTATCGCGTGTCGACCGGCAATCTTCACGATGTCAAAGGCTTCGGCCTTGGCCTGGCCTACGTCAAGAAGATGGTTACCGAACTCGGCGGCGAAATAGCCGTGGAGAGCGAATATAATGTAGGAACGAAATTTACAATATTATTACCAATAACTAAAAATTAGAAAATTATGGAAGAACGTTTGCGCATATTATTATGTGAGGACGACGAAAACTTAGGCATGCTGCTGCGTGAGTATCTGCAGGCCAAAGGTTTCAATGCCGACCTCTTCGCCGACGGTGACAGCGGCTATAAAGCCCTGCTCAAAGGCAAATACGATCTGTGTGTGCTTGATGTGATGATGCCTAAAAAAGACGGATTCGCACTTGCTCAGGAAATCCGCACCGTAAACTCCGAGATACCTATCATCTTCCTGACGGCCAAGTCGCTCAAAGAAGATATTCTCGAAGGTTTCAAGATCGGTGCCGACGACTATATCACCAAACCTTTCTCGATGGAAGAACTCGTGTTCCGTATCGAAGCCATCCTGCGTCGAGTAAAGGGTAAGAAAGGCAAGGAGATCACCATGTACAAGATTGGCAAGTTTACTTTCGACACTCAGAAGCAGGTGCTGATGATTGACGATAAAGTGACCAAGCTTACCACCAAGGAAAGCGAGCTTCTCAATCTTCTCTGCGCCCATGTCAACGAAATCCTTGAACGTAATTTCGCCCTCAAGACCATATGGATCGACGATAATTACTTCAACGCCCGCTCAATGGACGTCTATATCACCAAGCTCCGCAAGCATCTGAAAGACGATCCTTCAATCGAGATCATCAATATTCACGGAAAGGGTTACAAACTTATAGCTCCCGAAGCAGAAGCTACCCGCTGATGAATAATTATTAAATCGTTATACCGGAGAGGCCGGTCGTTGCTGTCAGTCAGCGCGACCGGTTTCTCCTTTTTTACCGAGATGCTTGAGCGAAGCGCGTAAAACACCACCCGTCAAAACTATAGAGCCTATAATTAAAGCGATGCTTGCAGAGCCGCTGTGGTTGATGTCAATATCAATGATTCCGGCTCGCGACATCCATTCGGCCGTAACGATAACAGAGTTGTTGAACGCATGGATTATGGCCGACACCCATACCGAGCCGGTCCACCACACGATATATCCGAAATATGCCCCGAGAATCACACGGGGAACAAAGCCATAAAACTGCATGTGGAACAAACTAAATACAATGGCAGCTATCCATATGGCCATGTGCTTGTTCATGCGGGAATTCATCATGCATCCGAGCAATGCTCCTCTGAAGAATATCTCTTCACTAAACCCTGCAAATACCCCGATTATGAGAATACCCATGATGAGATCTCCTATAGAGGTGCCTCCCATCAGTATTTTTACAGATTCCTGAGCCGTTGTTTCAAGTGCTTTCATTTTTGTTTCCCATTGCGAGAGCGCAGCTGGAAGATCGATGTTTTCATTCCATTCCACTATCCAGTTCATGGCCGGAGTAGCGGTGAGCAATGCGAGGATACCCATTATAGTCCACGCAATCGATGGCTTATTGTCGACAGAAAGCAACTTTCCGGGATAGGGAGATACGATCACTGCCATAATTGCAGCCGGGAGAATGAATAATAGCATATCCTGTACCACCGCAAGCACACGCATTATCCGTGTGGTGAGAGCGATAGGAATAAGATTCACTATCGCACTAATAATCATCATGAAGATAAGGCATGTTATCAGCAATATCATTATTGCTTTCAATACACTTACTCTCAGGAGGGGAGACGTCGGGGTAATATCGGTTGTCATAAATAAAAGTCAGAAGTTAGGGTATTGTATTCAGCCGTAAGGGTTTGATCGGCATGTCTTATAGTCATTGAGGTCTTTTCCGCAGGGTACAATTTTTTTTCAGAAACCTGCCATAGAGTACGTTTTGCCTGACGGCCCGCAACAGGGATGACCGAGCATTTACGCAAAAGATTCAATCGCGAAAGCTCCATCAGGTATTCAATTTCGTTATCACGCGCTGCGGGGGCGATAAATGCAAGCGATCCGTCGGGATTAAGTAACCTGCTCGCATTATTCAGTAGCCATTCCACTCCAAATACCCCCTCGTGGCGTGAAGCCGCTCTGCCTGCTGAGGGCGAATGGAGCGCTTCGGTAAAAAAGGGAGGATTGGATATAACAAGATCGTAGCCTTCGGCAAAATAAAATTTTGTTATATCTTCGTTGAGAATATGTATCCTGTTGCAAAATGGTGAGTTGTGCACGTTTTTTAAAGCATCACTGCAAGCATTTTTACTTAACTCCACTGCATCGATATATGCTTCGGGAGCTCTCTGTGCCGTCATCAGGGATAGAATACCGCACCCGCTTCCGGCGTCAAGCACACGTGTGGGACTGTCAAGCCTGACCCACGACCCGAGCAGCACACTGTCAGTGCCCACTTTCATGTCACAGCGGGAATCATCGACGGTAAACTGTCGGAACTCAAACATATCAGCGGGCCAGTCCTACGTTATCGATATAAAGCGTAAGCCCTTCAGTACCTACAAACGGCTCGCCGCTTCCGGCCGAGAACATCAGTACCAGATGAGTGGGTGAAGCTGAGGCATCGTCCCATCCCTCCTCGATAACAGGCACCATCTTGCCCTTTGAGTTTTTAGCGTAATAGGCGTTATCGCCATTACGAAGCGCCAGATAAGGAGCGTATAATGGAGATTTGCTGATGTCACCGTACATTACCGGAAGACGATAGCCGTTGACCCAGTCACTGCCTGACGTAAATAGACGGCCGGCCGTGCCAACACGCTTCGCATGAATATTGCCATCGGCATCTTCCCATCTGCGCTGGAGAAACATAAAGACAACTGCATTGTCGTGTCCCGGAAGGGTCTTTTTGCTTCCGAAACCTGTCGATTTCACTCTGGAGTTCACATTGGGCATATCAACCTTGTAATCAAATACTACGGCCGAGGGACGGTTGGTATACGGCACACCCATTTCCATTTTTGAATAAGGATTCTTGGTAGACGTGACGGGCTCTAACATCTTGCCCAGAAACATCGACCCGGCAACCATCACGTCCATATTGATAAGACCGAGCACCTTGACACGCTCGATCTGCGTTGCCAGCCGGGCAGCTCTGTTTCCATTACCGCGGTCAAAAGGATATATGGCATTTGAAGTTTTGGTTACACCCGACACCTTCGCATATACGTTGCTTGTAGCCCAGGGCGATCCGTCAAGATTTACATAAGCTTTGTTTCCTTCTATAGTAGTATTGGGTCCTATTTCATATATGGTCTTGTCATGACCTCCTATCACAGCACTCTCGTGAAGGTTTCGGGTAACCCATGAGTTCATATTTCCATATTTTATCGGGTCTACTGCCTGACAGCGGGCTGAGAAGGCTATTCCTCCGAAAACAGCGATTAAAATAACCGATTTGAGTTTCATATGTATTTAACAATCTTTTTTTACACCGCAAAATTCGGTAAAAAATACGAACTTTCATAGCTTTGTAATGTAAAATTCAGTCATAATGGATAATCGGCATAAAAAATAAGCCATTTTGTACAATTTATAATTCAAAAATGGCGTACCTTTGCATGATGAATATGGCACAGGCATCAAATATCACGACTTTTTTTAGAATTAGAATGATCTTTTTCATTCTGATGCTCGCTGTATCCGTTACAGGTTTTGCAACTGACAGCTCCACCGAACGGCCTGATTCAGCGAGAAGCCGCAATATATTTGTCAGGCTCTACGATTTCGTGATGAGTCCTGATACAACGAAGATTACACAAAAGCCCAAATACAATTTCTTCGTGGGGCCAAGCTATTCGGTGGATACGAAATTCAATATCGGGCTTCTTCTTACCGGTGCATATACCACTGATCCGTCTGATACCACACTGATGAATTCCTTTATATCATTTCCAGGTCAGGTATCCACCGGAGGATATTATATGATAGGAATTGAAGGAACTCATGTTACGCCCCATGATACCCGCCGACTTAATTACGCATCGCGCATCTCTTTTTTCACGCCTTCCTACTGGGGCATAGGATTTGACGAGGAGCGCAACGATAATATCCGCACCAAGTACCAGCGTATCTGCTATTCGCTTAACACTGACTATCAGTTTCACACAGTCCACAGTATTTACGTAGGCCCGTCGTTGCACTTCAACTATACCCATGCCATGAAGATTCGCGACATCTCCTTATGGCACGGCCAGGCAATGACCACGATGAGCTTGGGCGCAGGCTTCGTAATATCTTATGACACTCGCGACAATCTCAATTCGGCCTACAGGGGGGTGTTTGTAGAAGTTGTCAACCGTTTTTATCCTGATATATTCGGTCATCGAAGCGCCAATTTCAATATTACAGAAATCGAGACCAACTACTATCATCCCTTATGGCGCGGAGGAGTGATAGCGACTCATTTTCATGGAGCCTTTACCCTCGGGACGGCTTTATGGAGCATGATGCCGCAGCTCGGAGGCCACATGGGTTTCCGCGGATATTACGAGGGACGCTATCGCGACCGCAACGAGATGAACGTAATGGCTGAATTGCGCCAGCACGTGTGGCGGCGTTTCGGTTTCGTCACTTGGGTGGGAGCGGGAACGGTCTTCCATGATTTTTCACAGGTACAATATAAGAATCTGCTTCCCACGCTTGGTGTCGGACTACGCTTTGAACTCCGGCAGCGCTCCAACATATGTCTTGATCTCGGTTTCGGCCGTGGAGAGATGGGGGTGGCGTTCCAGCTTAACGAAGTATTTTAGCAGCAGTCATAATGATCAGAAAACTATTTTCTAAGATTTTTTCACTCGAAGGTCTCTATTATCTTTTAATATTCGGATGCTGCATACCGGCATTCATCCTTTCATTTACCGAGCATTATGCCTTCTTTGCAGCATTTGCCAATTCCTTCGTGATATTGGGAGCTGTATGGTATCTCGCTTCGCTTTCAAGAAATATCGGACGGACGGTTTGGTTCATGTTCCCGTTGATATTCTTCGCGGCTTTTCAGGTGGTGCTTCTTTACCTTTACGGCAGGAGTATCATTGCAGTGGATATGTTTCTTAATCTGGTTACCACTAATTCGGGAGAGGCCACGGAATTGCTGTCAAATATGTGGCCCATAATAATCGTGGTGGCGGTTTTGTATATTCCTCTGCTCGTTTCGGCAACCGTAGCGATAATAAAGAAACGCCGGCTCCAAAACAAATTCATCAGGCGCAACCGTCCCGTGGCATGCGCGGTGACTGTAGCCGGACTCCTCTCCATGATTCTCGCTATGATTACGGTAAAAGGATATAAGGTGAATTGTGACTTGTATCCTGTAAATGTGATGTATAACGTATATCTTGCAGTGGATCGCAGCGTCAAGGTTCAGAACTATCATAATACCTCGGCTGATTACACATTTTCTGCCACAGCTCCTGATTCGATTGATGCACGGCAGGTTGTGGTGTTGGTGATAGGGGAGACGTCACGCTCTACGCAGTGGCAGCTATGTGGATATGACCGCGAAACCAATCCCGAACTTTCCAAACTCGACGGCATCTTCATGTCACGCCATGCCCTAAGCGAATCAAATACCACACATAAGAGCGTGCCAATGCTGCTCTCGCAGATTTCAGCCGTGGATTATGACTCTCTTTATTATGTAAAAGGTATCATAACCGCATTCAAGGAAGCCGGCTTTGCAACAGCATTTTTCTCAAATCAGGCCCGCAACCATTCGTTTATCGACTTTTTCGGACTCGAAGCTGATACGGCTGCATTCATCAGGGACCATCTCAGTTTCGGAACTATTTCGCCCGATTGCAGGCTGCTTGAGCCGCTCGGCGAGATATTGGCTAAAAATAATCATCGCCAGCTCATAGTTCTGCACGGCTACGGCTCTCATTTCAATTATCGTGACAGGTATGAAAAGCATGACGAGCGATTTACTCCCACTGACTATATAGAGGCATCGGCATTCTATAGAGATAAACTAATTAATGCCTACGACAACAGCATAATCTCCACCGACCGATTTCTTGCCGGAGCGATTGAGATGATCGACAGCATAGCGCCCGTGGCTTCGCTGATTTACACGAGCGATCATGGTGAGGATCTTTTTGACGACGGTTCGCGATACTTCCTGCATTCATCGCCGTTGCCTACCATATATCAGGTAAGTGTTCCGTTTATGGTATGGACCTCTAAAGGATTCGCTGAAATGTATCCTGAAAAGATCGCCGCGTTGCATAAAAATGTTGACCGTCCGGTATCGAGCAGCCGTTCTTATTTTCACACTGCCCTCGATATGGCCGGGATTTCCACTCCCGTTTACGAACCGGCTGCTTCATGGATGTCCAATGAATATTCGCCGCGCGAGCAGCTTTATGTCACCGATCATAATCAAGCGGTGAGACTCGCTGACATCGACGGCATAGACACTTCCAAAATTAAAGCACCCCGCGATTGAAAGCGAGGTGCTCACATTTATTTTCGACAATTTCAGTTATTACTCGGCAGTGAGAGTATAATCCACGTCATCCACTTCATAGGCCAGAGTCTTACCATCTTTAACCTTCACATCGTCCATGCGTATAGGCGATGAGTATTTGATTCTGAGGTCATAAGCCATGCGGTCTTTGATCATAGAGAGAAGATGCGGCTTGAGGGTATCGATACCTTCGGAAGTCATGCCCGGCACGGTAGTGGTGAGCGTCTGAGCATCCGGATCAAGGTTTATCACAAGAGTTGAGGGATTGAGGGTTATTACGATTTCATCATCATCTACTGCAGTCCATGTACCGCTCACTGATGATGTACCCGCAACGGTCATCACCACACTTGAAGGAACATCGCCGATAACCACATTGTCAGAATAATTTGCCGACAGGGTGGCATTGATTACTATGTCGCCACCTGCCAACTTATCATTTCCGGCATCATATTTAAATGTATATGTAGAGAATACGTCGGAGTTTAGTGCTTCGCCCGGTATGCGTTCCACGCCACCGGTCCATGTTCCGTCAACATCTTTGGCAAGACGGGTAGCTGATTCGCAACTTACCATAGTCAGTCCCAGCACTACTGCTGCGCCGGCAAGAATCGTTCTGATTTTCATAATTTCTTATTTAGATAATTTTTCTATTATTCTAACAAAGGTAGCGGTAAAAAAGTTTGCTTCGGATGAAAAAAAAATGTAAATTTGTACTCATGAGTTACAATAAAGTCATCCTTATAGGCAATGTTGGCCGTGATCCCGAGATACGCTATGTCGAGACCAGACCTATCGCATCATTTTCACTTGCCACTTCCGACAGGGCTTACACACGCCCCGACGGATCTACGGTACCCGAGCGTACGGAGTGGCATAATATAATCATGTGGGATGCGCAGGCGGAATTCGCTGAAAAATATATCCGTAAGGGTACCCGGTTGTTTGTGGAAGGGAAACTGCGTTATCGTGTGTGGGAAGACCGAAACACTATCAAGCGCACGGTGACGGAAATATATGTGGAAAATTTTGAGATTTTGGGAAGATAAGCCCAAAAAGAATGGAGAGATAGGGGATAGGTTGACAAAATTTTAGTAAATTTGCACAAAATTTTAAATAACCTTAATTCAATCACCCAAATCCCATCAACAAATGCTTACGACAATAATCATTATTTTCGTAATCGGCTATCTCTGTATAGCCCTTGAGCATCCTCTGAAGATCGACAAGACAGCGTCGGCTCTTCTGCTCGGTATGCTCCTATGGATTCTTTACGCTTTCGGTGCCGAGACATTGGTACCAGCTGCTGCAGGCGAACATTTCCAAAAGTATCTCGCCGAGAATCCCGAACTGGCCGACAAAACGCTCGGCCATCAGGCTCTCCAGTACATTCTTAACGTGGATGTGATCGAGCACCTCGGTGACATTACTCAGACACTTCTCTTCCTTATTGGTGCCATGACCATCGTGGAGCTCGTGGATGTTCACGGAGGTTTCCGCATCATCACCGATCGCATCACCACTCGCAACAAGCGTTCGCTCCTTTGGATCATCGCTTTCTGCACATTCTTCATGTCGGCTATCCTCGACAACCTTACTACTACTATCGTGATGATCATGCTTCTGCGCAAGCTTGTGCAGGATCAACACGAGCGCTGGCTCTATGCAGCCTCTATCGTGATTGCAGCCAACAGTGGCGGCGCATGGTCACCCATCGGCGACGTGACCACAATCATGCTCTGGGTCAAAGGCAACGTAACAGCCCTGGCGCTTATCAAGTATGTGCTTCTTCCCAGTATCGTCTCGATGGTTCTCCCCATCTTTGTGGTATCCCTTAAGCTCAACGGACAGCTCGCTCCCATTGCTGCCGGTCCCGAAGTGACCAGCCAGTTCTCGGCCCGCGACCGCAACCGCATGTTCTACCTCGGTGTAGGCGGTCTGATCTTCGTGCCCATCTTCAAGTCAATCACCCATCTTCCTCCCTTCGTGGGAATGCTCTTTGTGCTCGGCGCGCTCTGGGTATTCACTGAAATCTTCTACAACCACCGCATGCTTGAAAAAGCTGAGGAGCATCGAATTCCCCGCGTAATCTCGCGTATCGACATGCCCTCGATTCTCTTCTTCCTCGGAATCCTCATGGCCGTGGCAGTGCTTCAGTCAACCGGTGTGCTCCGTATGATGGCCGTCGCTCTCGACGAATCGATTCACAATGTATATCTCATCGACTCCGTGCTCGGTGTTCTTTCATCGATAGTTGACAACGTTCCCCTCGTTGCCGGTGTAATGGGTATGTATGAGGTAGTGACTGTTCCCGAAACTGCCTATGCAGCCAATTTCGTGGTAGACGGTACTTTCTGGGAACTCCTCTCTTACTGTGCCGGTGTAGGTGGCAGCATCCTCATTATAGGTTCTGCAGCAGGTGTAATTGCCATGGGTCTCGAAAAGATTTCCTTCGGCTGGTACATGAAGCACTTCAGCTGGCTCGCTCTCCTCGGCTATCTTGCCGGTGTAGGCGTATATATGCTCGAAAAATTGATATTCTGATAAAAAAAGTATTCCAAATACTTGCATAAGTCAGATAAACAACGTAACTTTGCACCGCATTCCACGAAAAACCGCAACAATTAAGAATGCGGTGCAATGTCAGGAGAGATGGCAGAGTGGTCGATTGCGGCGGTCTTGAAAACCGTTGAGGGTAACACCTCCGGGGGTTCGAATCCCTCTCTCTCCGCCAGTAATCAAAGCGAATCCGCTGTAACCCATAAAGTTACGGCGGATTTAATTTTCATCCCATACAAAAATCCATACAAATTGTTGGCGAAACCTCGCCCCATACAAAGTGGATGGTATCATAAAAAATCAGGCTTGTGAGAGTCGGTTTCTTGTGGATAGGTGAAATATCATAGACACTCAAAAATCCAGCATGTCTCCCTCCATTTAAGATGGCATCTCTGACATATGGTATTTCTGGCCACTTCTATCTATGCCCTTTTTGGCTCAATGGAACTTCTAATCGTCACCTTTTTGGTTACACTGAAATTTCCTCACTTCGCCAAAAATTCCGCAAAGTATTATGAATCAGAAACTTGAATTTATCAACTTACTGAATATGACGGCTTTGCATTTTTGGCTTTTTCTGGGCAAAAATGAAATCATACGATTTATTGAAGAAAAGTGTTCGGATTTTCTTCACATAAGAAAAGTCTATTGTAATTTTGCAGAGTCTCATGAGGACAAAATGAGTATGGCTATACTTATGTTGCCTTTATCGCCCTTTGTTT
>JAIDSW010000048.1 GCA_029061025.1 Duncaniella sp. | reverse complement strand
AAGTGATGCCGACGGAAGCACGGTGACTTTTACCGTGCTGCAATATATAGCCGACGAGCTCGCGGCCGATGGTATCGTATTCCGTAATGACGACTGTGGCTCTGTGTTCAATGAGATTGTCACCCTCGCCGATACGCGGTGGATTGCCGATTATGAGGCTAAATCCTCGGCACTGGAAGCCATGCGCGCAGCCGAGTTTGAGGAAGGTATCAAGCATATCCGCGATACGGCTACAGATATTGGAAGTATAAATGCGATGGAGCAGCAGCTGAGGGAGAGGGTGGATGCTGATTTTACCAGCAGGCTTGACAGCTTTGCTGTGGACTATCTCTCGCAGACACTCCTTTCGCATCCTGAGGAGAGGGTGCGCCGCCTCGCCAACGATCTTCTTATCGAGAAATATCAGCTCAGCAAGGTGCACACCAAGTTTTCCCATGTCGAGACCGAGCAGGAGCAACTTCTCGACCTCGTCCCGCGCAAGCTCTTCGAGCTCAAGGATGCGATACTGTGCCTGAGGCTTCGCGCGGTGCGCGCCGAGATGTCACATGCCTCGGATTTCACCATGGTGATGGAGCAGCTGAGACGGCAGAAGGAGATCGAGGACCTGCGCAAGGAACTCGCAAAGCTGATAGGCGACCGTGTGATTTCGCCGCGAAGATAAAGCTGCACAATGATTTACCCGTCATGCAGGGGAAAAGTGCAGTTAAAAAAGTAGCGAAAATCTGTAATGTTATAAAATAAATGATTAACTTTACAGACCGATTACTACAGAATGAGCAGCATGAAACTGATTAAGTTTGATCCCATATTCAAGTCGACGCTTTGGGGCGGCAAGCGGATAGCTTCGTTCAAAGGCGTTGAAGTCGGGGAGTCCCACATAGGTGAAAGTTGGGAAATCTCGGCTGTGGAAGGGAGCGAATCGGTTGTAAGTGACGGCTCTGATAAAGGCTTGGCCATATCACAGGTAATTGCTAAATATCGCGACGCCCTTGTAGGCAAATCGGTGTATGAGAAGTACGGCAACGTATTCCCGCTGCTCTTGAAATTTATCGATGCCTCCCGCGACCTTTCTATTCAGGTGCATCCCGATGACGACCTCGCCCGGCAGCGACACGGTCAGTCGGGTAAGACCGAGATGTGGTATATAGTCGACTCCGCCCCCGGCGCGTCGTTGCTCCTTGGCTTCAGCGACAACTTGACCAAGGAAGAATATCTGAATTCCGTGGCCAATCATACGATAGCTGACCATCTGTGCCGCTACGACGTGAAAAAGGGCGATTGTTTCTTTATACCCGCCGGCCGCATCCATAGCATTGGTGCGGGGACTTTCCTTGCTGAAATTCAGGAGACATCTGATATTACTTACCGTATATATGACTTCAACCGCCGTGACGAGAATGGCAATCTGCGGCAGTTGCATACCGATCTCGCTGTCGACGCTATAGATTATTGCGTAAAAGACAGTTACAGGACCGAATATGACCCGGCTGATGACCGAGTCGCTGCACTTGTAAGTTGCGAGCATTTCTCATCATCGGTGCTTACTCTCACCACCGGGCATACATTTGACCTAACCGAGCGGGATTCATTTACCGTGGTAATGGTATGCGACGGCGATGTGAAGATCACAGCTGATGAGGAGGAGCGCACCGCATGTCGCGGCGAGACCATACTTGTGGCGGCGTCAGTAGGGAAACTGATACTGACCCCATTAAGTCATAAGGCGGTCGTATTATTGAGTCATTTATAAAAAACACATTTTTACCCCAATCTAATAATCATCAAAAATTATGGTAAATTTTTCACTTGAAGGCAAAGTTGCCCTCGTGACAGGCGGAGTCTACGGAATCGGCTTCGCAATCGCTACCGCCCTCTATCAGGCAGGTGCCAAGATCGTGTTCAACTCCAATACTCAGGAGTTTGTCGACATGGGTTATGAGAACTACAAGAAAGCCGGCATCGAAGCCAAAGGCTATCTCTGCGACGTGACCGACGAAGAAGCCGTGAAGGCTATGGTTGCTGACATCGAGGCCACCGTAGGTACCATCGATATCCTTGTCAACAACGCCGGCATCATCAAGCGCATCCCCATGACCGAAATGAATGTCAAGGACTTCCGTCAGGTAGTCGACATCGACCTCGTGGCTCCCTTCATCGTAGCCAAGGCCGTAATTCCCGGCATGATCAAGAAAGGCCACGGCAAGATCATCAACATCTGCTCGATGATGAGCGAGCTCGGCCGCGAGACAGTGAGCGCCTATGCCGCAGCCAAGGGCGGCCTTAAGATGCTCACCCGCAACATCTGCTCCGAATACGGCGAACACAATATCCAGTGCAACGGTATCGGCCCGGGCTACATCGCCACTCCCCAGACCGCACCTCTGCGCGAAATCCAGCCCGACGGCTCGCGTCACCCCTTCGATCAGTTCATCATCTCCAAGACACCCGCGGGCCGCTGGGGTACACCCGAGGATCTGATGGGACCGGCAGTGTTCCTCGCTTCCGACGCTTCTGACTTCGTCAACGGCCACGTGCTCTACGTCGACGGCGGTATCCTCGCCTACATCGGCAAGCAGCCTCAGTAATATATTGCCACTAATGTATAGATCGGCGCTGACCGGACGGTCTGCGCCGATTTTGTTAAAAAAATCCGGAAATTGTTGAGTTCCCGGATTTTTTAGTAATTTTGCGGCTGAAACGGTTGCTCCGTCCTGCAGAGGCGGGACATTGCGGAGCATCAAAAGGGAATGGGGTGAGAATCCCCGACAGTACCCGCTGCTGTAATTCCCGCTTCTATTCGTGAAGCAATGTCTCAGGCATCATGTCACTGGTCACTATGACCGGGAAGGCGCCTGCGACAGGGATAAGTCAGAAGACCTGCCATTTCACACAAGGAAATCGCCCACGGGACTATGGGTAGGACTTCTCACCGATGCCACAGACGGCGCGGCACGACGTCATATTGTTTTTTACAGGTCTTTCTGAAAATTTTCAGAATTTCATCCATATCCCGTTGATATACCCTGACAGGTATTTCGGCGGGTTTTCTGTGTTATGTCTGATCTAACAACCCGATTCAAAATGACCTGCAGAAGAAATATAGTAATTATTACGGCGGCTCTCTTTACCACGACGCTGCTTGCTGAAGAGCTTACCGACACCGTGTCTCACCGACTCGGTGAGGTATTGGTCACCGCACGGCGCACTGAGCGTGACATCATCCCGGTGCAGACCCTCACCGGTGAAGAGTTGCACAGACTTAACAGTAACAGTGTGGCCGATGCGCTGAGATTCTTTTCAGGAGTGCAGGTAAAGGATTATGGTGGAGTGGGAGGTATCAAGACTGTCAATATTCGCTCCATGGGTACAAATCATACGGGAGTGGTGTATGACGGTGTGGAACTGGGAAATGCCCAGAACGGCCAGATAGACCTCGGACAGTTTTCCCTTGACAATATCGAAGGCCTGTCGCTATATAACGGACAGAAAAGCGAAATCCTTCAGCCGGCAAAGGATTTCGGATCGGCAGGCACTATATATATGCGTACTCGCAAACCCGTATTTAATGACGGAGAGTCGTATCATGCCCGCGCCACATTCCGCACTGGTTCGTTTGACCTCATAAATCCGTCAGCACTTGTAGAGTTGAAACTCAGTGAACGGATTTCGGCGTCGCTCAGTGCCGAACTGATTAATTCGAGCGGGAAATACAAGTTCCGTTATCGTCGCGTGAATCCTGCCGGCGAATTGGCTTACGATACCACCGCCGTGAGGGAAAACGGCGATATAAATGCCACCCGAATCGAGCTGAATACTTATGGCTCGCTGAGGTCAGGATCATGGACTTTCAAGGCTTATAATTACAATTCGGAGCGCGGAGTGCCAGGTGCGATCGTCAACAACGTGTGGCGCCACGGCGAGCGCATATGGGACACCAATTCTTTTATTCAGGGACGGTATACCGGTTACTTCGGCAAATTCACCACTCTCAACAGCGTGAAGTATGCGTTTTACCGCACTCATTATGTCAACAACGACGACAAGCAGGTAAAAATCGATAATCTCTACAAGCAGAAAGAGATTTATCTGTCGTCGGCCAACGAGTATGAGATAGTGAACAACTGGAGTGTCTCGGCAAGCTACGATTTCTTGTGGAATACCCTCGATGCCGATATGTATGGATTCGTCAAGCCCGACCGTATCTCGCAATTTCTGTCGGCGGCCACCGCTCTGAATCTTGACCGATTCAAGGTGCAGGCAAGTGTGCTCGGCACATTTATACATGACCGTATAAAAGGGCAGCAGGCTCCTGATGATAAACATGTGTTTTCTCCGGC
Source organism: Duncaniella sp. (assembly GCA_029061025.1). Lineage (GTDB taxonomy): Bacteria > Bacteroidota > Bacteroidia > Bacteroidales > Muribaculaceae > Duncaniella. The sequence continues at coordinate 9,971 of JAIDSW010000048.1, read as the reverse complement.
GCTGTATCTCAGCGGTTATCCTTTCAGAAATACCGATTTCTCGCTCAGAGCGTTTTTCAAGCGGTCATTCCGCATGCCCACTTTCAACGACCTGTACTATGCCGATATGGGCAATTCCCTGCTGTCGCCCGAACGGGTGACACAATACAACTTCGGGGTGCTTTATGACCGTAACAGACCCGGTCGCCCGGTCAATGCAATAAGACTGAGTGCCGATGTCTATTATAATAAGGTGAAAGACAAAATTGTGGCATATCCTAAAGGGCAGCAGTTCCGATGGACCATGCTGAATCTCGGATTGGTGGATATACGCGGCGTGGACGTCACGGGATTGCTCACGCTTAATCCATTGAAGGATTTCTATATCACCGGGCGGGTCCAATATACTTGGCAAAGAGCCATTGACATTACCAATCCGGCCGATAATTATTATCGTGACCAGATTCCTTACATTCCCCACCACTCGGGTGCAGCTGTAGTAAATGTGCAATGGCGTGGCTGGAATGCCAACTATTCGTGGATATATGTGGGCGAGAGATACAATCAGCAGGAGAATATCCGCTACAATTACACTCAGCCATGGTATACCTCCGATATATCTCTGAGCAAGGATTTCCGTCTTGGACGGGTAAACCTGCGCGGGCTCATTGAAATCAACAATCTTCTTTCGCAGGATTACGATGTGATACTCAACTATCCGATGCCCAAACGGAATTATCGTTTTACAATCACTGTAGAATTATGAACGTACGACAATTTTTCATATTATTTCTGCCGCTCCTGATGGTTGCCACAAGTTGTCGCGAGGACGAACTTGTGGTACCCACGGAGTACGACATCATAGGCGACGAGCGCCCGCAAAGCTTCATCCGGGGACTGTATCTGGTCAACGAAGGAAATATGGGCTCAAACAAATGTACGCTCGATTACTATGACTATATGACCGGCCTGTATTCCCGCAACTTATATGCCGAAAGGAATCCGAATGTAATAAAGGAACTCGGCGACGTGGGCAATGATATTGGCATCTACGGAAGCAAACTTTATATCGTGGTCAACTGCTCGCATAAAGTGGAGATTCTTGACGCGCGCAGCGGCGTGAGGCTCGGGCAGGTGGATATACCCAACTGCCGCTATGTGAGGTTTCACCGCGGGAAGGCTTACGTAAGCTCCTATGTGGGACCGGTGCTTATTGATCCCTCCGCGCCAAAAGGAGCGGTGTATGAGGTGGATACACTCGACTTTAAGGTAACCCGCAAAGTATCGGTTGGTTATCAGCCTGAAGAGATGGAAATTGTCGACGATTACATGTATGTGGCAAATTCTGGCGGTTACCGCGTGCCCGACTATGACAATACCGTATCGGTGATACAGATGATCGACTTCAAGCAAGTGCAGCAGATACCCGTAGGTATTAATCTTCACCGTCTCAAAAAGGATCGGTATAACAAGCTGTGGGTGACTTCGCGAGGTGACTATCAGTCAATACCGTCGAGGCTCTATGTGATGCAGAAGAAGCCGGGATTTAATCAGATGATTGTTACCGACACTATTCCGGTAGCATGCTCCAACATGGCTTTTTTCGGTGACTATATGTACTATTATGCCACCGAATGGAACAACTATACCGCGTCAAATACAGTGAGTTACGGCATTATCGACGTGCGCACGAAAGAAATTGTGTCCACAAATTTCATCACCGACGGAACGGAAAAGGATATTACCATACCTTACGGCATAGCCGTACATCCCGAAACCGGCGACATATTCGTGACCGATGCGAAAAACTATGTATCGTCAGGGACGCTCTACTGTTTCTCTCCCGAAGGAAAGAAAAAGTGGAGTGTGCGCACCGGTGACATACCCGCTCATATAACCTTCCTCTACAAATGAAAAGATTGCTCATTGCATTATCAATCGCTGCCGTTGCTGCGGGGTGTACACATGATATTCCCATGGTAAACCTCGGTATAGATGATGTGTATTACATCCCCCGCATGGCCAAATTACCTCTCGAATCGGCCCTAACGGGTGAGAGTTACCGCTGGACTGTCAACGGTGAAGTGGTATCAGCTTCATCCCGATATATATTTCTTGCGCGTGAGGAAGGGAAATATGAATTGACTTTTGACATCGTTGATGATGAGACTCCCTATCATTTTGAGTTTACCGTAAACGTGTTGCATGAGGAAGTGGAATATTCGCCGTATATAAGTAAGGTTTATGAATACTTTCCCGCGCCGGGGCAATTTGTCAATGAGATGCCTCTGTATGAGCAGGGTGATACATATGCCGATATTTTGCAGAAGTGCGAGGAATCGATATCGGGTACCAACGACATCATGATCACGCTCGGAGCTTACGGAGGCTATGTGACTTTCGGGTTCGATCACACGGTAATCAATGTATTCGGACAGAAGGATTTCCGTATATGGGGTAATGCGTTTTACGAGCTGACCAATCCCGATGCGCGGGGCGGTTCGGCCGAGCCCGGCATTGTGATGGTGAGCTATGATGCCAACTGTAACGGAATACCTGATGATGAGTGGTATGAGCTCGCCGGCAGCGAGTATTACAAGCCATCGACCCTGCACGATTACAGTATAGTATATCGCCGTCCCGAGCCGGGACATGTACCCGTGGAGGATGACGACGGCTATCTTGACGATCTTACCTATATCCCGTGGTCAGATTCGCAGGGCAAAACAGGATATGTGGCCAAAAATATATTTCATTCACAGAGCTATTATCCCTTGTGGATTGATGAGGATGAAATCAGTTTCACCGGGTCATGCCTTGCACCTAATGGCGTGGATCTAAGCGGGACGGGTCGATATTTCGTGCTGTATGCCTATGACAGCGGGTATGTTGACAATCATCCCAACGAGTTCGCCGACCTAAACTCATTTGATATTTCTACCGCCGTGGATTCTTCGGGCAATCCTGTCTGTCTCCCCGGCGTGGACTTCGTGAGGGTATATACAGGATTGAATCAATATTGCGGTTGGCTCGGTGAAACCTCCACCGAGATTGCGAGGGCGCAGGATCTGCACATTGATCTTCCCGGCTTACCGTTGCCCGATCCGTTATGAAAAATTTTCTAACCAAATAACCAATCAAATTTTCCACAATGAAAAAATTTTTAATTGCATGTCTCGCTCTGGCGGGGCAAAGCTATCTGACCCAAGCGGCCGAGTATATCGACTGGGTTGACTGGGATCAGATTCAGCACTGGGCGGGTGACCCCGACGGTGAAAAAAAGTGTGCTCTTGTCATCGACTTTCAGGATGCTGACGGCGCTGATGCTCTCGTGTGGGGCTACCGCTGGAACGGCACAAAGACCGGAGAGGATCTGATGAGGGCAGTGGCTTCGCAGAGCAGCATTCTTACCGCCATGATTCAGTATACGGGTAGTATGGGGTCGACACTCAATGCTCTCGGTGTGAGCCGCAACCGCGAGGAGCTCGATTACCTTCACTATGATTTCGAAAGGGCTGCCATAGGTGGTGAAGTCTCATTCGGATTCTTTGACCCCAATCTTTCGATGGGTCAGGAAACAGCTCCCGGCTACGATGCGGAACAGATGTGTCAGGACGCGATTGAACGAGCTAAAAGTACCGGTATAATCGAGCATCCTCTCAATGCGTTTTTATATGGTTATCCGGCTTATGATTATGACTACTGGCAGCTCGATGAAGGCTACGAAGGCAGTATGGAATACCGCTGGCGCTCTGGATGGTATGACGGATACTGGTCCTACTGGCACGGCCCGAATGACTATGATTATATGGGGTATTCCGGTCTCGGCATGTCAAGCACCGTACTTACCGACGGAGGCGTGCAGGCTTGGAAATACATCGTGTTCAACGGCGAGGGAATCGGCGCGCAAGGTGGTGAACTTGCCGAGACTCTTGATTATGAAATGAGTGACTGGGGTGAGGAAATGCACGAGGTGCCTGAGGTGATTCAGCCTGTGGATCAGTCGAAAGTCGATTACTGGGTAGGCACCGGTGAAAAGTCGGCCACGGTAGTATTTCAGTTCAACGACGGCCGCGGTGCTGAAAATCTTGTCTACGGCTACCGCTGGAGCGGAGGCTGGGATGATGACCTTGCTACTGTGATTAAGAATATTGCTGCATCTGACGACCGTATGACACTTGCCGGCGATGGCAATAACCTGACCATAACATATGATTCCGATGCCGACGGCAATACGTCAGGCACCTATGACCACATCGACATATCCGGCAAATGGGACTGCTACGTGAAGCGCGTGGTTGACGCGGAGTTCAACAAGGTCAGCTCAGGCCGCTGGCTTAATCCTAACGCAGTCATGGTGTTTTCGCGCCACACCGACGAGACTGCTAAAGTAAGCCTGCCTTATCTGCTTTATCGTCCCGCGGCTGATTCGGAGCAGTTCATTACATTACCTTCGGAGGTAGACTATTATCTTGCCGATGAGGAACTGCGTCTGCCTGTATTTATTCAGGTACCGGCCGGGGGCCGGATGAATTCCTCATATAATTGTGTGAAAGATGATATGCCTGTGATCAGCACTGCGAGCGTGCAGAATCTTATGTGCAAGGTGACTGCTTACAAGGATTTCAAGGAATGTGAAGGTACGGTGAAAGTGCGCGGCTCGTATGTGGCACCGGGGCAGACCAAATCAGAGTATGTTTACTCCAACGATGCTGTAATAAGACTGCATAATCCGGTGAAACCTGTCACCGCTGTGCACTTCACCGATGAAGTTGTTGCAGCGCGTCTCAATCATCCGGTCGACAATCCTCTGGTGATAGAACCCGCCGATGCCACTTATACCAAAATGAAATATGTCAGCTCCAACACTAAGGTGGCTTCAGCTGCAAGTACAGGTGTGATAAGCACCACCAAAACGGCCGGAGAAGCTGACATTACCGTCACCTATGATTTCGACAATACATTGACAGCAAGCTTCTCGCTGACCTCCTCGCTGGTTAATCCTGTCGAGGACGTGACATTTGAGAAGGCTGATGAAAACGATGTGATTACTCTTACACCCAAGGAAATGACGGGTCTCTTCCCGATAATTACGCCGGCTGATCCCGATATAGCCGATATGGACTATACATTGAGCGAAAACGGTGACAACCGTGATAATTACATCGCCACTATGTATAAGGTATATCTGTGGGACGAAAACAAAACCCGCACGACTCCATGGGAGCTGTCGGGCCATCGTCTCGGCGAATGCACGCTCACGGTTGAGTCCAAGGATGGCAGCGGCTTCAAGAAAGAATTTACAGTGAAAGTCGTCGATCCTGACCGTGAGACTGCTTATGATTACCCCTCCGGAACTTATATGCTCAATGAAGAATGGTTTGGCCACACCAACGGCGGCATGAACTGGTTCTCTCCCTCTTATGAGCCGGTATATCAGGTATATGAGCGGGAAAATCCCGGTATGTCGTTTGGCTGCACTTCGCAATACGGCATCATTTATGACGGCAAACTGATTGTAAGCTCCAAGCAGGCCGCTGACGGAGGCGATCCTCTGCCCGGTGGTGGCCGTCTCGTGGTAGCCGACGCTTCCACTCTCAAGCGTCTCGGCTCAATCGATGATATCAAACTTGATGATGAAACCCGCAGTGCCGACGGTCGCGCTTTGTGCGGTGCCGGCCCGGGACGTGTATATATGGGTACAAGCAACGGCATCTATATAATCGATACTGAAAACTTTACCGTAGCCGGCAAAATTGGCATAGCCGATGATGCTGATGCAAGCAACCTTTATGCCGGTCAGATCGGTGACATGGTGCTTGCCGGTCATCACGCATTTGCCATCAAGCAGTCAACGGGAGTGTTCATTATCGATATTGACACTGATAAGGTTGTCAAGACAATAGATGACAGCAATGTGCAGGGTATCACTCAGAGTGCCGACGGTCGCGTGTGGTATGCAACCGTAGGCGCGGAAGGCAACAGCGTGTTTGTGGCTCTTGACCATTCCACGCTTGACGAGAGTGACCGGGTGGATGTTCCGGTTCAATACGGCACTGTGACCTGCGGCTGGGGCGCATGGCGAAGCACTCAGTTTACCGGCGCGCATTCCGTCAACTCTCTCTTCTTTGCCGGAGGCAGCTCGATAGCCAACGGAGGCAGCGGTAACTATTACAGATATGATATAGATGATAATAAGTTTGTGCATATAGCCGAAGTAGCAGGGCTTCCCGCTCACACTCCCGGTTACAAGCAGGGGGCTTACGGTACAGTACGCTACGATGACCGCTCCGGTGAAATCATAGCGGGCACCACCGAGAGCAATGCTTCGGGACACTACCGCTACAACTGGATTCACTTCATCGATGCCAAGACCGGTAAATTCAATGCCTCGGTTGAGCTGCGACCCTATTATTGGTTCCTTTCCATGCCCGTATTCCCTGATGCCTACGATCCTGAAGTGGAAGATATTGACGATCTGACTCTGGCGCTTGACGGGGCCCCTGTGGAAATAACAGTAAAGGCTACCGATCGCGACAATAACGACGCCAACATACGCTATTCACTCATCGAAGCATCACGCATGGCTGCTCCTGAAGCCAATCTTCCCGTAGAGGTGGCACTTGAAGGCAACAAGCTCACTATATCGCCGAAAAATGTCGGAGCTCATACCGTAGGAATCGCCGTTGAGTCAAACGGTAAGGTGGTAAATCATGCTGTAAAAGTAAATGTTTACGACCCCACCACCGGAGTGGATTCGGTTGCAGCCGACAGAAATCATAATATCAGCAGCGACGGCCATAGCGTAACGGTGAGCGGTTACGAAGGAGTGAGATTTGACGTTGTCAATGCTCTTGGTGTAACAGTCGATTCCTTCGTCGCTGACTCTGACCGCTACACTGATTCTCTCTCGGTAGCTCCGGGTGTATACATCCTCGTGGCCGACAATGGTGAGTCCAAGAAAATTATTGTAAAATGATGCGCAACGTTATTATATCACTCGTAATGTCACTCGCAGCGGTATCGACTGCCGCTGCGGGTGATATAGATTACTCTGCGGGAGTGATTTTTATAAACGAGGACTGGTACGGACATCAGAACTCCACCGTCAACTACCTGCTTCCCTATGATCCCGACGGAAATTACTGGTATTACCGTGTGATTCAGACCGAGAATCCGGGGATGGAGCTCGGTTGTACCAACCAGTATGGAGCAATATGGAATGGACGACTCTACATGATAGCCAAGCAGGAAAAAGATCCCGGCGCTACGGTGACGGGAGGCCGTATTTCCGTGGCCGATGCTTCGACAATGAAACTGATCAAGCAGCTCACGCTGATAGATCCGTCGGGGAATCAATGCGACGGCAGGGCTTTCTGCGGCGTGACGGCTGCGAAAGGATATGTATCGTCGAGCAACGGTATATGGATACTCAATCTTGAGACCCTTGAGATTGAAGGGCAGGTGGAAGGCTCGGCCAATCCTAATGCCGGCGGTGATAACGACAAGCCGAATACCGATCCTACAAGCTCACTTTACTACGGTCAGACAGGCACGATGATTCTCGCGGAGGGTAAGGTGTTTGCCGTGCATCAGCAATATGGAATGCTCGTGATAGATCCGGAGACCGACAAGGTTACCGAGGTGCTCGATATGGAGATTGTGGATGATGCGGTCGAAGCCGACACCGGGTCACGACCTCGGCGTATGTCGGGAATTGGCTCTACGCTGGTGCGCTCCCGCGACGGAAATCTGTGGTACTCGGCTTCAAAGAATGTGCAGGGTACCGGCTCGGCATTGCCTTATATCATCCGACTTGATCCTGTCACGCTGGAGCGCGAAGTGATACGAATAGAAGGCGACGACAGTTTTCCCCCGCCCAATTCCTGGTATGCCTGGACTCCCGATCCGTTTTGCGCATCATCGGTCACCAACCGACTTTACTGGTGTGGCGGCGCCAACAGCTGGTTTACCAACTATCGGGTGTTTCGCTTCGATATAGATAACCGCAAATTGGAAAAGATTCTTGATTTCTCAAAGGAAGAGGGTGACTGGCACGTATACGGCTGCTCGCTCGGCATTCATCCTGTCACCGATGAGCTGTATGCGTCGATGTTCCATAAGTTTGTCGATCCCACTTATGTGACACGCCGCTTCGATGCCGATGGAAATCTGATAAAAGAGTATCCCATGATTTCCAATTACTGGTTTCCGTCGCTTCCCGTATTTCCTCAGAAACAGGAACTGTCGGAGCTCCCTGAAACTGTTGAACCCGTTGATGAGGACGTGAAAGGTAATCTATATTCTATCAACGGAGTTGAGGTAAAAACGGCAGTGGAATATGGCAGCTGGAGCGATCTTTGCCCCGGTATCTATATATGGAAATCACCCGCGAAAGCTGTAAAGGTGGCCGTGCGTTGAAGTTACATTCTCCCTCTCTTTTCCCGTCTGAACGGATGGAATCTCATCCGCTCAGACGGCTTTTTATGCAATAATCTTCGTGTTGTTTCGTTTTATATCAGAATTTCAACGAGTTGCTATGGAATATCAGGCTAATGACTATTCGGTCAATCTTCCCGCAGAGGAATATATCCGTCGATTTCGCGATACCGACAAATTCATGAAGAGTTGCCGCGAGTGCGGTAACTTCGGTTGCAGCTGGGCATGCCCGCCTTTCAGTAATGACACGGTGGAGGAGTTGCTCCAATATGACAGCGTGCTGATAGTGGTGACGCGGATGATCCCTGAGAGAAAAGATATTCCGCTGGCTGAGGTCTACGATTTCATGCGCCCCGAGCGACTGCGGCTCGACCGCATGATGCTCGATATGGAACGTGAAAAAGGTGGCCGTTATTTAGCTTTTTCAGGTACATGTCTTTATTGTCCTGAGGGAACGTGCACCCGAAAGTCGGGTAATCCTTGCCGGCATCCCGAATCGGTGCGCCCGTCGCTTGAAGCCTATGGATTCGACGTGGGGCGCACGGTAGCGGATCTGTTTGATTTTGAAATCAAGTGGAGCTGTGACGGATACATTCCCGAATACCTCACAATAGTAAGCGCTCTGTTTTATAAAGAGGAGGTATAATCGAGGAATTTTCAGCGGGAGAATTTAATTATCTTTTCGCGGTTTTTTTGATTTGGGATAGGGGAGAGCCTCCCATAATTCAGCCACGATTTTCAGCACCTTGCTCTGGTCGGTCAGATCAAGAATATAAGCCTCTTTCGCGCCGGGATAGGGGCATCCGGTCTCGGCGTCGGTCATAAGAGCGTCAATACATGGCAGCTTCTTGACGAAAGCCGTATTGTCGCAGGCGGTAATTATGCACTTCTCATTGAGATATATCACATAATCGCCCATCATCTTGCGGTAGCTGACACTGCCAAGCGGCGCAAGAATGTCGCATATCGTTTCAATAAACTCTATCGTGCAAGCCATAATACGGTCAGATTCTACGAATCACTTTCGCCGGATTTCCTGCCACGATAGTATCTGCTTCCACATCTTTAGTGACCACGCTCCCGGCGCCTACTACTGCGTTTTCTCCTACAGTGACTCCGGGTAGAATCGTGGCGCCCGCACCTATCCATGCGCGGCGACATATTCTTACAGGCTTGCAAGTAATGATCCAGCGGTTGTCGAGATCATGATTGTTGGAGATTAGTTGAGCGTTGGCTGCAATCATCACCTCATCCTCTATCGTGATACCGCCGGCCGCCATCATGAGGCAGTCACTGTTGATAACCACGTTCTTGCCTATGCTCACATTATTGAATCTTACTCCTTTGAGCGGGGTCACGATGCGACTGTTTTCGCCCATGACCGGAAACAGTTGCCCCACGAGCTCGTCATATTCCTCGGTGAAAGGCATTGTGTGATTGAGGCGGAAAAGGGTCTGCGCCTGAGTCAGGGCAAGCGTAAGCATCCGAAAACAGCCGTCTTGATGGGGCAAAAAAATCGCAGGGAGTTATCCTTGCGATTTTTTGTAGCAATA
>JAIDSW010000047.1 GCA_029061025.1 Duncaniella sp. | reverse complement strand
ATATTATACCGAGCTTATCAAGCTCCGCAAGGCGCATCCCGCATTCCGCATGACTACAGCCGAGCAGGTAGCACATCATCTGAAATTTGACGATGTGAAGGAGCCCAACCTTATATCCTACTCCCTCGTCGATAATGCCAACGGTGACGAGTGGAAAGAAATCAAGCTGATATTCAACGGCTCTGACGAGGAACGTGAGGTCAAGGTAAACAAAGCTGACTGGACCATAATAGCCCACGACGGTCTTATCAATGCCGACGGCCTCACCACTACACGCGGCGGCAAGATAACCGTTGCCCCCCGCTCTGCTACAATCCTTGCCCGCACGAAATAAGTTTCCGAATTAACCCATAAAAGCTCCGCTGCCTTACCTTCAGCGGAGCTTTTCAATTATATGGTAAATTGAGTTTAAATCTTCTTAATCACGCGACAGGGATTTCCCACGGCAAGAGAGTTGGCGGGAATATCCTTGTTGACGACGCTACCGGCACCTATCACACAGTTGTCACCTATCGTAACTCCGGGAAGCACACTAACCTTTGCACCTATCCACACGTTGTTGCCCACAGTTATCGGGCGCGCATATTCAAGCCCCTTGTTGCGCTCTGTCGCGTCGAGAGGATGTCCTGCTGTATAAAAGCCGCAGTCGGGTGCTATAAACACATTATCACCGAAAGTCACGGGCGCTCCGTCGAGTATCACAAGATTAAAATTTGCATAAAAATTCTCACCTACCCTGATATTGTAGCCGTAGTCACAGTAAAACGGTTGCTCTATGAGTATCGAGCCTTTGACTTCTCCAAGCAACCTGCGCAGCAATGCTTCGCGGCCTTGCATATCCTTTGGCCGCAGATCGTTGTAATCGCGACACATTTCCTTGCATTCCTGCCGTTCGGCTATGAGCGCCGGGTCATAGTTGGCATCATATATCATGCCCGCAAGCATCTTTTCTTTTTCAGTCATCGGTAATTGAATTATTGATTCTACAGGCAAAGATACGAAAATATGAACCATTTGTCACGATAAAGGGTTATAAATTCATAAGAAATCAACTATTTTCCGAGGGACACTCGATTATGAACAAATTATTAACAACCGCATTGACGATCATCGCATTAGCACCTGTTTCTTCAGCCGAAGAGCAGGCGGCTGATTCTGCTGCCATATATTTCAGGCAGTCAAAGACCGCCCTCATCCCCGACTATAAAGACAATTCCGGGTCACTTTCAAGACTTGCCGCCGAACTGACCGACTCATCATCGCTACTTAAGAAGCATATCAGGGTCGTGGGCTCTGCCTCGCCCGAAGGCTCGGTGAATTTCAATGAATACCTCTCGCAAATGCGCGCAAGAAGGATTTTCGATTATTTCAGCTCGCGCAATCTTATTCCCGCCGATTCCACCGAATTTATCTATACCGGTCGCAACTGGCTTGGCCTCAAGTCTATGGTAGAAGCTGACAATTCCGTTCCTTCCCGCAAAGAAGTTCTTTCATTACTCGATCGCATCATCGACGGTCAAATTGCCGATGACAACGAAGCCCTTTCAAAACTAAAGGGCATAGATGAAGGTAAACCTTACCTTTACATGTATCACCACCTCTTCCCTGCTCTCCGAGCATCATGGATATATGTTGATTTTGCATATCCGACCGTTAAGCCTATACCGGTGCATTCCGACATTCCGGCCACTCTTGTAGAGACATACTCGGTAATGTCAATGCCCGCTTTCGATATCTCTCCTGAATTTCCCCACAGGAAGCCTTTCTACATGGGATTGAAAACCAATATGCTCTACGATGTACTTGCCATACCGAGCATAGGTGCCGAGTTCTATCTTGGAAAAAACATTTCCATCGCAGGCAACTGGTATTACGGCTGGTGGAAAAATGACCATGTCCATCACTATTGGCGCGCCTACGGCGGCGACCTGGCATTGAGATGGTGGTTTGGCTCGGCCGCTCACCGCAAGCCGCTCACGGGTCATCACTTAGGTATCTACGGTGGCGTCGTGACCTACGATTTTGAGTTTGGTGGCGAAGGCTTCATGGGCGGAGATCCCGGCCGCACGCTATGGGATCGCTTCCATACGATGGCCGGCGTGGAATACGGATATTCGCTTCCCGTAGGTCGCCGTCTAAATATCGACTTTACCATCGGCATCGGCTATATGGGCGGTCGGTTACAGAAATACGAGCCTAAAGACTCCCACTATCTGTGGAAATCGACCGAGAATATTACGTGGTTCGGCCCTACGAAAGCTGAAATATCGCTCGTGTGGCTAATAGGCAACGGAAATTATAACAAATTCAACAGGAGGGCTAAATGATGAAAAATATTAAGATAAGCCTGGCAGCTGTGCTCGCCCTGTCACTCACCGGCTGCCACCACAAGGAATTATGCTACGATCATGTACACCGCGTGGATATTGACGTGGTCTTTGACTGGCAGAACGCTCCCGATGCCACAGCGAAATCAATGGCGCTGTATATGTATGACACCGAGACCGACGAACACCTCCGCTACATATTCGACAATAATGAGGGAGGCCCCATCAGCATTCCATTCGGGAAATACAATGGTCTTTGTCTCAACAGTGACGATACTGACTGGGCAATTATACGCAACGAGCACGATATAGAAAAATTTGAGATCTATACCGCCGATGCTGAAGCCCTCGAAACTACCGGACTGTCGACCCGCACCATGCCCCGCGCACGCGCCACGGAGGAGGAGCGTGTTGCAAAGACTCCCGGGATGTTATGGAGCGACAGGCAGGACGCAATCGATCTGCCCGTCACCACCACGCACAAGACCATAACGTTTTATCCCGACGAGGACATATGCCATTACACCGTAGATATATATGATGTGGAGCACATCACCTCGATTGAAGGGTCGGCACTCGACGGCACCATTTCAGGTATGGCCGAAGGTTATTACCACGGCAAAAAGCAGCCTACGGAAAATGTCGTGACCATGCCGTTTATTCTCACTCTTGACGAGACAGACAAGTCGTTGCACAGCGAATTTCTTACATTCGGCGAATGCTCGGGCGAAAAACATGACCATACACTTACTATCTACATGTCCCTCGACGACGGCTCTAAAAAATACTATAACTTCGACGTTACCGATCAGGTGGCCGACGCGCCCGATCCACACAATGTCCACATTATAATCCACGGGTTGTCCATACCTAATCCCTTGTCGGACACCGGTGGTTTTATACCTGAAGTCGACGATTGGGAAGCTGTTTATATAAATTTAAATATGAATCCCCGTTGAACTAAAAGCTATTTAAAAACATTATAATAATATAAAAACAAAAACGAACAAACAAACAAATTATGAAAGCAATTCAAATTTTACTGGCAATGACAGCCGTGGGGCTGGCAGCCTGTACAGAACAAGAGATTCCTGAGAGCGTGACCCGCGACGGCAACGCCATTGATTTCCGACCCGCTATGGGCACTCGTTCTCGCGCAACAGAAACCACCAACGATAATCTGTCGCAATTCACCGCAACAAGTTTCCTCGGTGACGCCAACTACTTCACCAACGTGGTATTTTCAAAAGGCACCGACGGTTTCTTCACTTCGGCCGATAAATATTACTGGCCCGGAGATAAATCAGAGTTAAGCTTCTACGCCTACTCTCCCTCTGAAGAAGAACTTACAAGTACCGGCGGCACTATCGAAATGACCCCGACATCCAAGAAACTTCAGGATTTCTCCGTAGCCGAAGATATTGCTGATCAGGTCGACTTCATCACCGCCAACGCAACCGGCAACAAGGATGCCAACGAAGCGTCAGGTGTAGAACTTACGTTTGACCACCGTCTGGCTCAGGTGGAAGTTCGCGCAAAGAGTGATAATCCCAACTATAAATTCAAAGTAACTGGTGTACGTATCGGTCGAGCCCAGTATATGGGTACTTTTGACTTCACTACCAACACCTGGACCCTCGATGACTGGCATGACACGGCAGTGTATACTTCCTCATGCGACGAAGTGACACTCGCATCCACTCCGGTATCCATCATGGGAGCAAGCGGCAATGCAATGCTTCTTCCTCAGACCCTTACCCCGTGGAGCCCTACCGACGATCCTGACAACGTGGCTCGTGAAGCATATCTCAGCGTACTCGTCAATATTTCCACCGATGACGGCGCTGTAATCTATCCCTTCCCTTCTGATACTCAAAAAGACGCCAGCGGTAATCTCCGCAAATATGCATGGGCATCAGTACCTTTGAGCGGAACATGGGAAGCCGGCAAGAAATATATCTATACACTTGACTTCAGCGAAGGTGCCGGCACGGTAGACCCCGATGATCCTACTCCCGGTAAGCCTGTCCTCGGCGACCTCATCAAGTTCTCAGTCAAAGTAACACCTTGGGTTGACACCCCAGTTGCAGAAGACATGCGCCCCGTGAAGAAATAAGTCTTTCATAAAATATATCCCCACGAAAATCCCGGAATTCGATTGATTTCCGGGATTTTCGTAGTATATAATTAAAAGTAATCATAATTTTTACTATCTTTACCCACAAAATAAACCTTTAAATCAATTCACAAATGGAAGAAAATAACGGAATATATTATGAGCCTCGATATACTATGCGGTGGCTCGGAATACAGACTCTTATTATCGTGGCTGTAGCCTTCATACTCGCAGTTGTTGTAAGCAGTATCGACGGATTCGCTCAGGGGCGTGTTGAAAGCGGATTGCTCGCAGCCGGTGATTACTCGATTATTTCGGATTCGTTGGTGTACTGTTTCGGCATCATCACTATTACTTCCCTATCCCTCATGCTCGTGGAGATTGCATTCCGCAAGCCAATCAATAACTTGCAGTATATCCTAATCGAGCTTGCGCTGTCGCTGTTTTATCTTCTGCTTCTGGCTATGGCCGAAAAGATTCCGTTTATCGCTTCATATATTATCGTGACGCTGATGACCGTGGGGCTGATAGTGCTTTTCATCAAGGGCATTACTGCCAATAAAATGGCCGTGATACTGGTATCGGTAATTCTGGTAGTGGAATATGTGCTGATGTATATTCTTCTCATGCTTGGATCTATGGCGCTTCTCGTAGGCAGTCTGGCGCTATTCGCATTGATTGCCATAGCTATGTACTTCACCCTGAAGTTGAAGATCGAGAATGAAGAACTTGTTCTGAAAAAGTGATGGATAACATTCCCACACCTCCACAATACAGCGCTCCCCGCCCTCAAATGTCGTATGGCAAAAAGCTCCTGCTGCTCGGATTGCAGTGCGGCGCTCTGATGATAGGTGCCCTTGCAATATGGATTATGGTATTTTCACGCGAGGAAACCAATCGGAAAGTTTCCCGCGAGATCTCTGATGAATGGGGCGGCGAGGTGAATATCTTCGGTCCTCTTATTTATGATGAAACCGACAGCATTCCAAATGTTTATCCGGAATCATTAAATTGCCACATAGTAGTAGAATCGAAGTCGCTTCACCGCAACATTTATGAAGCCGAAGTATATTCCGCCCATGTGAATATTTCAGGTAGTTTCAGCAATGTGCCTGCTCCCGCGCTGAGCGACAGCGTCATTATCAAATTAGACACCGAACCCGAGCAGATCCTCATGATTTCATCACTGAAACTCAACGGGAAAGATATAGCGTGGCAGGTAACCGAGGGCGCGATATATGCTCCTGTTACAGCTGAAGATCTGAGCGGAAATGTAGTATTCAGTACTGAATTTGACGTAAGGGGCTCTTCGTCGCTAAGTGTGAAACCGATAGGTAAGCGCTCATCTATTACCGTGGAAGGAAGCGCACGCAATCCATCATTCGGTGGCGGCCTTTTACCTGCCGACCGAATGGTTAGCGACAATGAATTCTCGGCTCACTGGCTCAAGACCCTCAGCAACCACGACGATGTATCAGGTTGGATAATCGTAAAGTTCCTCGTGGGCGTAAGTTCCTATCAGAAAGTATCGCGCTCTATGAAATATGCGTTCCTTATAATACTGCTGACCTTTACCAGCGTGTTATTCACTGAAATAATTACCAAGCAGACGATTCCGCTTACAAATTATTTCCTCATCGGAGCCGCGCTTATACTTTTCTATTCACTTTTGCTGTCGTTTTCAGAGCATCTGTCGTTCGGTATCTCCTACTTGATTGCCGCGTCGATGACCGTAGCGCTGATCACGGGCTACATGTGGAGCATGCTCCGGTCAGCCAAAGTGGGATTGTGCATGTGTGGAATTCTCACCGCGCTCTATGGTAGCTGTTTCGTTCTGCTTTCGCTCGCCACCTATGCCCTTCTGCTGGGCAGTATGATACTTTTCGTAGCCCTCGCCGCAATGATGTACGGCTCACTACATCTCAAGCAATAAGTTTCGTCAATCGAAATCCCAAACGACCACTCAAAAGAGGTTGAATTAATCGTAACCCGGGGCGCCGCAGCTATACGAGGCGTCCCGGGTTACTATTAATTCAGCGTCTGCAAGACACTCACGCCCGTTTTGAAAAATTTAATTTTGACACAGGCTCTGATACTGTGATCTTTACCGACGACGGTTTGAGTGATGGCGATGCTGCACTGAGAGTCACTACGCCCGGTGTGCGCGATGTGCGGAGTATCACACTGCAACGGCCTTGGTGAAGTGAACGCGAATTTCCGGTCATTGATTCATGAGAATTAATATCTCCGTTGACCACTCCTATAATTTCAGCAGGGCCGTTGACCGTGAAAGTGACGAGACCATCGGCATCGGGTACCACGCGGCCTTTGGAATCTACAGCCGTTACGTCAACATGAATCAGATCCATGCCATCGGCAGCAGCTTCATACTTATCAGCTTCCATTTTCATAGATTTTGCTTTTCCTGTGGTTTCGATACGGTCAGCAGCCACAGCCTTTTTATCACCGGCATTATATGCACGCGCCTCCATAAATCCCGGCGAGAAAGGAATATTCTCCCAAAGAATGCGGTTGCGTGTCGAAGATTTCTCGCGGTCATTGACTCGGCGACCCATCGACCGTCCGTTGACGATAAGTTCCACCTCGTCGGCATTTGTAAACGTATAAAGCGTGACCGTGTCAGCCGGCTGTCGGTTCCAGTGATGCGACAGCTTGAGAGTACCTACGTTGACGTCGTTCCACACGAGTTTGTCGTCGCTCTCGATAATACCGATACCCACCACCGGCTCATCTTCCTTAAAATAACTTTTCAGGAATGCAGCCATAGGTTTCGGTTGCAACGAAATATCAAAAATGCCCTGATTCCAGCCTTTTGCCGGCCAACCAGCCGACTCACCGAGGTAGTCGATCATGCCCCAGTAGGCAAGACCGATTACCTTATCAAGATCCATATCAAAATAATTTGATCCCATGCCCGAGGTATTAGCCTCGCTCTGGTAGAACATCATCCACGGGTATCGGCGTGCATCGCCCGGGAAATACATGTAGCGGTAGTTGTAGGCTGCAATATCGGTTTCGAGCACAAGGGGTGCGGGCAATGAATCAGTGTCGAGATTGCGGCCCCGCGGGTGCATGGCTACGGTGACGGGGCGAGTGTCGTCATAGCGGTTGAGGAGTGTTTTCTGCAGTTTATAAGCTGTCACGCCCCAGTCATTGAAAGGCAGATTGGAAAGAGTCTGAAGTTCATTTCCGAGACTCCATATTACCACCGAAGGATGGTTGCGGTCACGTTTTACCCATTCGCTTGCATCACCGGGCCATTGTTCCATCCAGTCTCGACGGCCTCCTGCGTACTGACTCAGCCATTTATCGTACAACTCGTCAACAACGAGAATGCCGTATCGGTCGCAGAGATTCAGGAACTCCTCGCTATAGGGATTGTGGGATGTACGGATATGATTGAAACCGTATTCCTTGAGCATCTTAATGCGCTTCTCTATCGCCGCCGGATATGCAGCCGCGCCCAGCGCACCGAGCGTGTGATGATTGGCAATACCTTTCAGCAATATTTTCCTGCCATTGAGTTTCATGCCGAAATCAGGCGAAAATTCCACTGAACGGATTCCGAAGGTTGTGGCGACACTGTCGGCAACCGTCCCGTCATTGCGAAGCAAGCGGACTGATGCCGTGTAGAGCGACGGCGAATCAATATCCCACAGCGAGGGATTGAGTATCAGAATACTGTCGAGAACATACTCGTAAGTGCGCGGGCGCTTGCGCGACTTTACTTCAGAAGTGTCGGTGTATACCACCTTTCCGTCGGGGTCGAGTATATCGACAACAGTAGTGATATAATCAGGTCGCTTCGGCTTAAAGGTAATCTCGGCGCTGACGGCGACTATCGCTGAATCAGCGCTGACCGAGGGAGTGGTGATGTAAAGCGGATGACGTTCGAAATATGAATTTTTATCTGTGGTAACTATTTTAACATCGCGATAAAGACCTCCGCCGGTGTACCAACGCGAATTTTCAGGCGCGCCCGTCGAAGCCTTTACGGCAATCACATTACTCTCCCCGAATCTGAGCCGATCGGTTATATCAGTTTCAAATCCCAGGTAGCCATAATCACTACCCCCGATTTTCTCTCCGTTGAGATATACATCTCCGTTGAGCATTATACCCTCGAAGTCGAGCAGTACACGGCGTCCCTTCCATTCATCCCGCGGAACAAAGGTCTTTCGATACCACGCCGTACCCATTTCCTTGAAAGCGCGGGAACTGAGGCGGGATTTAACGTTGGCGACCGGGTTATTCAAATCGGCCTTTTCATCAGCCGAAGGCTCTATCCATGGTTGCGAGATCTGAAAGTCGTGAGGAAGATTCACCGTTTCCCATGTTCTGTCGTCAGTTTGGGGCAAGGCGTTTTCAGGAGTATCCACACGCGAGAATTTCCAGTCGAAGTTGAAATTCTCGGTATCACGCGTCATTCCCCATGCCGGCAAGGTCATAAGCAGCGGCATGAGGAAGATGAAAAATTTTTTCATGGTATAAGAGTAATTGTTTATTTCAGAAATTTGGGCGCGAGCATAAAGGTACCAATCGAAATACCTGCGTTCCAGCGCTCACCTCCTCCGGTGGAGTATTGGGTGTAAACCCTGATGTTGCCGAACGGAAGCGTCACCACACCCGATACTTCGCCCACATACTCTGGATGAGCGAATGGCTTGCTCCAGCGCGGATTTATAGTACCCTCCTTAAGCTCTATGCGACGATAAGGAAGGAAGCAGTCAAATGTGCCTCTAAGCTGAAACGTCGACGATATTTTCCATACGGGATCTATTCCGGCCGCGAGATAGGAATTGGCTCGAAGTGCCGGATTAAATGCGTCGTAGGATGCAACGGTGGGATTAAACGCATTGGCCGAAACTATAGAGGCATCATAATTCTCGAGAAGGCCCTTGGTCGACCAGATACCCTTGACTCTCAGACCGGTGCTGAATTTACGGGTAATCGGGAAGAATTTCTGTGCGTCGATGGATGCCTGGAACCATTGAATATGTCCGGCCGACGAAGGAAGCACATCGCCATCAGTCTTGAAATGCTTGCTGCCGAGCATATATGAGGCGGCAGCCTGCACGTGACAACCCTGCGTGGGCGCGAAACGGTTGTCGAGTGTGTTTCTGGTCCATGACGCATAAAACTCGCCGAGATTGAATGTGCTGAAAGCATACTCAGGCAGACTCATACCCAACTCGTCTCTTGCATAGAAACGATCGTTGAGATGACCTATACCTACTCCTATGTCAAGTGAATTTCTACGGGCCGTAGCTATAGAATAATAAGTGCGGGCAAACACTTCGGACTTGGTCACAAAGTTTGGCGAACCGAACTCAAAAAACAGTCGTTCACTCTCTGAAAATTTCTGTCGCGATGCTTCGATCTCAAAGCTCCATGCTGTAGGTGTGACCGTTGGGAACAGTAAGCGCAGATTACCGAGTGCCGCGATGTAGCTCTGACCTATCCACAGATTGACACCAGCATTGAGCGAATTGAAGCTCAATGTATTGTAAGAACCCGTAAGGAAGAGCATCGAGTTGGTCGACGATGAAATATATCCGCCCAGTCCGAGCGAAAAGTTATCTTTCACGAGAGCCTTGAAATGCAGCGAATAAAGCGAATCGGCCTTGTCAAACACCGGAGTGGGAACGAAATTCACAAGTCGTCCCGGAGTGATGGCGCGGTAATAAGCTTCCTTGGCAAATGCGATGCCGAAAGTATCGGTTTCGTGACGGCGACGGAACAGTGACTCAAGATACACATTCTGCCCGGGCTTTCCGCCGGTGACTTTCACCGAATCAAATTCCACCACCGGTGTATGTGACTTGAATATCTCGCGGCGAATATTTCGGGCGAGTTTGGGCACGCGCGCGTGAATCTTCATCTTGATTGAATCAATCATTTCGAGTCCGCGGGCATATCCTATATCGTATATTTCCTTATATTTGGGGAAGTCGAGCAGACTAAACTCTGTAAGGTCAATATGGATATATACACCTATATCGTTGGGGAAAGGATAATTATCGGGCTGCATGATCATATTTTCAAGCTGATCGAGCATGTTGCGGGTCGTAGGCGAGTTGGGAGTAGACACATCTACACCTATAAGTGCCGACGGTGCAAATTCGGTCATCATCACGTCGACAGGGAAGTTATCATAAATACCGCCGTCATACATCGGCAGACCGTCGCGGTCAATCGGCTCGAATACCATAGGAAACGACATAGACATGCGGATAGCATCGCCGAGATCGCCACCTTTAAGCACTATCTTATGCTTTGCAAATACGTCGGACGTCACGCAACGGTAAGGCACGAAAAGATTATCAAAATTTTCGTCACACTGCTGGGTATAAGGAGTGAAAAGCTCCATGAAAGCGAAGTTCATGGGGAGCGGATTGATAAGACTCGTCGGCAGTCGGGATGTAACCTTCGATGAATCGTTGAGCCCGAGATTAAGGTTGAGCATCGCGGGAGTTTCAGCGGGTTGAAGCAAGTAATATGTCAACTCGGGAGCGATTTTTCCTGTTGACCAATCAGAAAAGCCTTTTGATCCGATGAGTTCGAGCATCTCGGCCGGGGTATAGCCCGCGGCATACAGACCGCCGACAATCGAACCCATCGAAGTACCGGTGATATAATCGATAGGAATATCATTGTCTTCGAGCGCCTGGATGACACCGATATGCGCGATACCCTTGGCACCACCGCCACTCAACACGAGACCTACCGACTGAGGGCGCTCCTCAGCCACAGCATTTACAACCGCCATAAGGGCGGCAAGTATGACAAAAAACTTTTTCATAACGCACGTTGAAAATACTTTCCACAAAATTAAGACTTTTTCGCATTATTTTCTTTAATAGTGCCGTATTTTTCTAATTATTAGTTCATTTAAGCTTGCTTTTCAAATCGCTCCGACAAGAAAATGGAAATGTTTAAACTCGCGAGATTACTTTATCATCTCATACGTTCGTTCAAAAGGATAACCATATTGAACAACCGTCACGGTAAAAATCCTGTCATTATCGTAATCTGTAAGATGAATGAATGGTAAAATATAATTATCAATCAATTCGGAATTAAATTCATTCAATATGGAAAAGACACCATAACGAGAATTAGACGGTATATACGTTGAGAGTCCGATAAACTGCTCGTTTAGAAGTTCGATTAATGGCGCATAATTCTCATCTTCGGGTCCATCAAATAATATATACCATTCATCCATTATCTCATTTTGTATTCTTCCTGAATGCCATTTAAATGACACTGAATAATCCTTGGATTTCTCATATAGCAGTGCACTATGAGAACGACTTGAATCGTGCATTACGAATTCATCAATATAGCTTATCACTTCACTCTCTGCTATACCTTGGTAGCTAATCTGCCATTTTCGTACTCCGCCCTTATTATTCGCATTTGGTAAATCCTCAATCAGGTATTCTTTATTATCATCTCTCCATGTTTTATAAAATCCGACATCTTGAATACCACTATACTTTTCCTCAAAGATTACCGTCCAATCCGATTTACGATTAGACATACCATTGCCCGGCTCATCCAAAGAATCCTTTGAACATGCGCACATAATCACGGCGATGATAGACAGCACTAAAAGTCTGAATTTCATATCTTATTTCTCTCGTTTGACCTGACAATCGTATTCATACTTTTCATCTGACTGCGAGCGCCATTCTTCCAGAATAGAATTAAGCTCGTCTTTGCTTATTTGTTTGGTCTCGGATTTCACTAAATCCCACTCAGGATTCAATCTATTCCGCTTCAGGAATGTAAGAGTATATTTAGGCAAATCTTCTTTCCTTACATCGGATCTCACGTTAAAGCCTGCTTTAATATCCTCATCGGAATCCACTTCTTTAGAAAGCAGCCAGTGATATACGTTCTGTCCGGACTCTGTGACAACATAAGCCTGTTGAAATTCCCAACCTCTTTCGCCCATGAAGTTCATTGCATCAACCATAGAGTTGAATACAATGTCTTTTCCATCCTCATCTACAATAGTCATATTTCCTTGCTTCCAAAAACTTACATTTTGACCAAAGTCAACATGTACTTTTACTTTATTTGAGAACAAGCCTTTCTGGAAACCTAATAATTCGGCATAAGCTTTTCTTGCACTTATGTTGTTATATACGCCACCGAGAAGTATCAGTGATAAAATTAATATGAGCTTCTTCATTTTGTTTTGATGTTTAATTGAGATTCTAATTGTTTGATTCTTTCGTTAAGGGTTTTGATGGTTTCTGTTTTCGCGTTTATAGTCTCCTGAAGAGTGGTTATGGTGTCAACGAGCTTAAAAACTCTTTCATTATCATCTTCTGCTGATTTTGAAATAATCATATCGCCTTTATCTCTTAGCAGCCACTCCGCAGATATTTCAGGATATGCGTTTAATGTGCAAAGTATAGTGTCCATACTAACGCCTCGTAAACCCTTTAGCTGTTTATCTAAAGTGGCTTGACTTACGCCGCATTTGATGCCAAATGCTCTAACTGAAATTCCAGAATATTCGATGATTTTTTTAAGCCTTTGTATTAATTCCATATCTGGTCACGAGTTAATAATAGTTAATAATATCCAAATGGATTATTTTTGCTTGCATAATTAATCCATTTGGATTAACTTTGCAGCATCATCACACAAACATTGCAAATATAATGTTTTGGGGTGAAAAATACAAAAACATAATCAACTTAACCAAAGGCTTTATGAGCTTACAAAACATCAAAGGCGAGAAAATAATGGCTCCCATATGGGGAGCTCAGAAACCCGTGTTTCTCTCTACATGGGAAGAAATCAAGAAGCTCGGCTTCAAGAAGCGTGACCGCTCTTTCGGTCAGCTCAACGACGGAACCCCTGCCCTATTCTTCTATGCCGCGAAGTATTGCTGCTCGCTCTCGGATGAGCAACTGAGCAAGTGCCGACATGAGTGGTACGTGACAACTGAAACCCTCGACGAAATCAACGACTAACATACATTTCCCTATGAGTACAAACGAAACAAGATTAAATCTCATCCGCCTGCATCTTGCCGCAAGCATTATCGCCGCCAAAGAAATGAAGCGCGAGGCAACAGTGACGATCATGAGCACCAGCCCCGAAGCCTCACAATACAAGGAGGCATGTGCCACACTCTCGATCATGTCATATGTTCACAGCTACCTTGAACCTCTCAAGGTCTTTGCGGCCAACAGCGATTATATCGGCACAGTTGACATCCTCCGATACCATGCCGACCGACTTTCCGAGAAATTGCCACCTGAATCCGACGATCCATCTGATATAGGACGTCACGGGGTCAACTTCATCCTCAACGATATTCTGAATAAGGCAGCACAATTAACCGCAATCGCCTCCTAAGTCAAACCAATAACCTATACGGCGCTCAGGAGTGAGCGATGCCGAGGGTCAAGAGAGACCCGCCCCCGAAAGGGGTCCGATGGGAAAGTAGCCAAGTGGTCGAGGCGACACTGACCGCAACAGGTCAGGTTCAGCGCAAAGCTGACATCGCAGGTTCAAATCCTGCCTTTCCCGCAGCAAAAGAAGAGTACCTTGACATTTTTGAAATTCCACTGATACCTCTCCCGAGGTGAGAACACGGGAAGGTCAGTGATGAGTAGCAGCCGGAAAAAGAAGCAGCACCGAGGTCGGACAGACTGAGGGCACTTTGAAACGGGCCGGCACTACGATAAGATTATCTCTCCATGCTTAGCCGAAAAAGATGGAGAGCGGGAAGAGTCGAGTCCACCCGTGGCAAATGGACTGAGTTAAAAAAAAGTTTTATACGATCGGAGTAATCTATCATGATTAATGGCGAAACGATCGCAATATATAGAACGGTATAGCTCAGCAGTCAGAGCGCCGGGACTCGGTTCCGGAGGTCGGCGGTGCGAATCCGCCTGCCGTTCCCATTGAAACTGAAATTCATCTAAGAACTAATGCAAGCAGAGCAATCACAATCGAAATCCCTGAAATGAAATTTGCGATCAGCGATTGGATGTAAGATTTGCGGGCTTCGGCCGAAGATGACTCACACATCTCACGCAATATCTGCACATGTTCCTGCAGAGTCTTCACCTGCTCTTTGAGCGTGGCCGATGTCTCAATATTGGCGATGTTGGCTTGGTGCTGAGCTTCACGTTCACGTTGCTCGCGCTGCTTAGTCTCAATAAAGTCAAGGATCAGGTGCTTTTCTACCGGACCATAGTGACCGTCGTTACTGTAGCGATGGTAATCATCGAGGATTTGTTTTGCTGCCATTTCAGTGCAATTCAGATGGTTCATAATTTCCTCCCAGCCCTATTCTTCTGATGACGGGGAGCCTTCAGTTCTAAACTTCTTCATATTGTTATTTTTTTGTTTTGCACCACAAAGATAACAAAAATCGGTGAGTAATCACCACTGAACGGTATAGCTCAGCAGGTAGAGCGTCAGGTAACACTGAAGGTCGCAGGTTCGAGTCCTGCTGCCGTTCCTATTAGCAAAATCCCATTTATTATGAAACCTATAATTCAAACAACGTGCAAAGAGTACAGAAAAATAGGTGATAAGGAAATGTGTGGCCAACTTTACGAAGCGGTTGAAAAACTGCACGCCACCGTTAAGGAGATTTCAGTGTTTAACCTCCCCGTAGTCACCAAAGTTACAGTTGACGGAACTGTACGAATTACAAAAATATTCGGTATTCCTATATGGTCGAGCCGGCGGGAATTATGGGATTACCGGCCTTAATACCATCCTTGAATGCCTCGTAGGACATCGACAAGTGCATCGCAGGCTGAAGATTATTTACAAAATGCAAGATGATCGATTTTCTACGATCTTCTACAGATGCGATGAACGATACATTAATA
>JAIDSW010000046.1 GCA_029061025.1 Duncaniella sp. | reverse complement strand
TAGGCGTAATCGGCCGAGTAAGTGGGTGAAACAGGGTTGATTCCGGGATTGGGATTAGGCTTAACAACAGTCGTGTCAATCGGGTTGAAGCCGCCTATGAGACCGAACGGTGCTGCGACCGAAGCTCCCGGAGTAGATTCGATCGGGGCCTTTGCGCGGAAGTCGAGCGATGCCTCATAGGGGTAATCGGTGGCATCGTCGGTGATGTAGCGGAGCTGATTGCCCTCGTAGGTCATGGTCAGGTCATCGAGCAGCGCTCCCGTGGTGGCATTCTTCGCACCGTATCGGCGCAGACCGATGATGTTGGTATTAAGGTCGTAGTCAAACTCCTCGGTGTAGTTTATCTCGGGGCTGTGGAGTTTCGCTTCGGCTTTGGTAAGACGTCCTACACCGTCGTAGAGGTAATCAAATGACAGGTGACGGCCTGTAAGCAGGATGTCGTTGCGGGTGATGCGCCCCGACTTGCTGCGGTACTTCGAGTCACCGTCTCCCCGATTGATTTTCTGAATGAAGTGGTTGGAGGAGATTGAGGTGAGAGCCGAGCGCATGTCGTACCCGAAAGTCACTGAGGCCTTGCCGGGAGCGCCGTTTGAGCGCAGGCGGCTGAGATTGTCATAGGTGTTGCTGATGAGCGGATACGTCTTGTCATCATGCTTTAGCGTAACGGTGGTGGGGCGGTTGAGGTGGTCGTAGCCGTAGGTATAGGTGTCGGTGAACGTATTGTTACCGATGTAGGAGGTCGTCGACACCTTCGAGGGATTTCCGGCGAAATCGTAAGAAGTCGAGGTTTTGATAGTGGAGTTATCAGCCACGGCTTGCTGCGAGAACACCACGCGCTCGTATTTATCGTAGAAATTGACGGTATAGACTCGCGACCTCACCGACGATCCCAGCACACGGTCGACCTGAGCCGTGACGAGTCCGGCGGGAGCTGTAAGTACATCTGACTTCGAGCAGGTCACGCCGAGATAAGCCGGCACGGCATCGTAATACGTGGCCGAAAGCATCTGCGCCGACGGCAGCTGCACGTCGGTGACATAGCGGGTGGAGTCGACGCCAAGCTGCGAGGCCGTATAAGAGGCGCGCATGCGCATTGACTCCGATGAGTTCATGACCGATGAGGCGCATGTGCCGGTCACTACCACTCGACCCGCTGCATCGTAAAGCGTAAACATCGCCTTGCCGTCGCGTCGCATGTTGCCGTCCTGAGTAAAGGCGGGCAGCCCGTCGGCATCGTAGGAGTAGGTTATCCTCTCGGCCCCCGGCAGCTTCTTGGATATAAGACGGTTGGCCTCGTCGTAAACATAGTGGTAGGCATAGTCGAGCATTGAGGCATTGGTCGTCACATTGATAGTTCTGACAACAGAAGGCACGGTGACCTCGGGCGGAAGGGCGAGACAGAGATTGCCCCACTCGTCGTAGATATAATATGTGTCGAGATGCGTGCCGTCGAGTATACGGCGCGAGAGCAGCTTCTGTCCGCGGAAATCGGTGAACTCCAGCACCCGGGCGCCGTCGGCATCCTTCACCTCGGTCACATCGAGCGATCCCGCGGGCCAGTAGCCCATACAGCGGAGACTGTTGTGGCCGCTCATCTCCAGACGGATACACCGCAGGTGAAAGTCGGTGGTGGTGTTACATTTCTCGGCCACGGTGGTGATCCAATCGGCATGATCACTGCCGGCATCAATGGTGATGGCTGGAGTGGTCGACGCCGAACCACGGATATACTCGGTGGCCGTATATGGTGTCCTATCGGAATAGAAAGAACGGGCAATCGAGTCGCCGTAGGCAGTAAGTTCCTGATACGAAAGGTCTTCGTCGGAACCCGTAAACGTGAAAGGCAGATACTGTCTTACGGGGCGGCCGAGCGCGTCGAGACGGGTGAAGTTGACTATGTCAACGTTGGGAGCTGACGCATTTTCGGCGATGGTGGCATATTGTTCGCCGTAGCAGTCAAATATCTGTCTGGCCGACATCGGTTGTTGCCCGCCGACACCGAGGAAAGTCGTCTCGCGGATATAACCGTGGCCGTAATCATCGGGTGAAAAAAGGTTATATTCGTATGCCTTGACGGGGTTGCGGTCACGGTCGAGTATGCGGCTAAGCCGCGAGCCGGAGTACTCGTAATAAGTTGTATTCCCCGCCGGAGAAGTGGCGGAAGTGTAGCCCACGAGCGGCTGATGGGTATAGTTCTTTATGATCGAGGTGCCGTCAATCTGTATTTTCTTTAGCGCCTGCCCGTCGGCCTGATAAGTATATACCATAGTAGGGCTCGCATGGCGGCGCACTTTCAGCGGCTGGCGGCGGGAATTGTAGCTGTCGACAGCAA
>JAIDSW010000045.1 GCA_029061025.1 Duncaniella sp. | reverse complement strand
CGGCAGCGGCAGATGTGGATAAGCGACAGTTATATGAGTGTAAACTATCTTATCGGAATCATTTACCACATACAGGTATTTTCCGAGCTGATCAGTGCCGATTGAAGCATCCTTCACAAGTATGGCATCAGAATCCACTCCCGTCGGAAGAGAGATAGAGCAATACATACCGTCCTTCAGTTCGCCGTAGGTGTTTTTCAGTTTTGCCTGGAGCTTCATTGTACCGGTATTACGGTCGATCGACGGTGCCATATAGTAGAGATTGGCGGTATAGGGATGTGGGAAATTTTCGCTGAACGTGATAGGAATTTCTTTCAGATCCTCCCGCTCGGTATTGCCGCCGCGGAGTATGTTGATATACTGCTCATCTTCGATATAGAAATTGGCGTTGAGCATGTCATCTTCATATATTGTCGCCATTTCCACGGGTGAACCCTCACCGCCGATATAAGCTCCCGCACTGTAGGGGGAACTGTTGATATGTCCGGAAATAGGAGCTGTAATTACACAATAGCCGAGGTTGGTGGCAGCCGTTGACAGAGCCGCTTTAGCCGAAGCTACATTTGCCTCGCTCTGTCGGTAGTTGCTCTCGGCCTGTATCAGGTCCATCTGCGATACGGCATCGCCTTCAAATGCTTTCTTGATAGCCTCGTAGTGCTTTTTATTATACTCATAAGTACTTTGCGCAGTGGCGAGGTTGGCTTTAGCCTGATTATATCGGTCGCGGTAAGTATTATCCTCGATACGGAACAGGACTTTCCCTTTTTCCACATACTGTCCTCCGTCATATTCTTTGGCGAGAAGCTGTCCGTTGACACGGGCAACAACCTGAATTGAACGGTTGGAAGAGAGAAATCCGGGATATGTCTTATATAATGTGACGGAATCAGTAACCGCACGGGCAACTTCAATTGAAGGAGTGGAAGTATCTTCAGTCGCTGCTTTATGTGAACAGGAAGCAACGAGCACGGGTAACATGCATAAATAGTAAACGTGTTTCATATATGTCAGGGGGGACTTATGTGTGGAAGAAATAATTAGCGCGACGACCATCCGCCACCCAGAGCTTTGTAAAGATCTATCAAAGCTACAAGGGCATTGCCTTGCTGCTGGATCAGAGCGTTGGAATAGGATATCATGTTGAGCTGGGCATCTACGATAGGAGTAAGCGAGATAAGTCCGCTCTTATATTGGTCAAGCGAGAGGCTAAACGCTTCAGCGCTTTCATCATATACTTTTTTGTCGAGATCCATTGTTTCGAGAGTGTAATGGAAATCACACATCGCAGCATCGGCTTCCCTCACCGCAGTCATCACGGTAAGATTGTATTGGTCGACGGCAGTTTCAAGCTGTTCCTTGGCGGCTGATACTGCATAGTTGCGTGCCAGTCCGTCGAATATGGTCCATGACAGTGTAGGAGCGATGGAATAGGTCAACGAATTGTTTTTGAACAGATTTTTTCCGTCATGAGCCGAAGTCCCAATTGAGCCGTTGAGGGTGAGGGTAGGGAGATAATCTTTCTTGGCAATCCCCAGCCGTGAAGCGTAGGATACAATGCTGAGTTCGGCTTCAGCTATATCAGGGCGTCGGCGGAGCAGATCCATAGGAACGCCCACTGATACAGGTAGTTTCGCTGGGTCGGGTAATGCGGTCGGTTGCTCAAGTCTTGGGGCAATTTCTCCGGGATAGACACCTATAAGCAGTGCGATCGCGTTGACAGTGTTGTTAATGGCCTTGTCGAGCGCCGGAAGAGTGGCGCGGGTTGAGTAGAGAAGAGCGCGAGCCTGAGCGACATCAAGTTTTGACGCGAGGCCGGTCTCATAGCGTACCTCAGTGATGCTGACAATCTTTTCCTGAGAAGCAAGATGCTCGTCGGCAACTTGTTTTTGAGCCTGAAGCACACGCAGATTGAAGTAACATGTGGCGATTTCAGCGCTTACACTCAGCATCATTCCCTCATACTGGACACGTGAAGCCTTGAAAAGAGCGTCGCGGTCACGAGTTTGTGCGGTGATCTTACCGAAAAGATCGATCTGCCAACTCATATCTATTCCAAGTGAGAAGTAGCTCGAACTCGAGGCCGGAGAGTTAACCGTGGTCATCGCACCCGAGGTGCGGCTCTTGGTCCATCCGCCGTTGAAGTTAAACGTAGGAAAGTACAGCGAACGCGCCTCCTTGAGGGTCTGCCTGGCGATTTCCATACGGTGTGCGGCTATTGACACATTGAAATTTTTGTTTACACCTTCATCGATGAGGGAATCGAGAAGTGTGTCGCCGAAGTTTTTCCACCACGCTGTATTGCCGTCGGCTACCGAGGTGATATCTTCGCCGTAGGTCCATGACTGAGGCATGGCCTGACTGAGATATTCAGTCTCGGTGTCTGCTGCCCGGAGGGTACCGATCGAGAGCAGAGCGACCGCAATGATTGTTAAAACGTGGTTGAAAGTCTTCATTGTTTATTTTTTCTTTTTGAAAGTTAAACAATGAAAATTGGAAATCGTTGGCTCGTAGAGCTGTTTTTTAAACTTTTTTAAAGAATTTGTAACAACTTTGTAACCTGTTGTAACAATGACGTCACGCCATCATTGACAATAGTGTCGACAGCCGGATGTAAAAGCGCTGCCGAAGATTGAGACTGCGATGCGATACGCGCTTCTACTTCAGTGCGGGTCATATTGTTACGTCTCATGACCCGTTCGATTCTCAATTCCATCGGAGCAATTACCTCCCATACTCGTCCGGCAAGGGAGTCGAAGCCGCTTTCGGCAAGTATTGCCGTCTCGAAAAAAACAATGCCCGAATGATTTTTTCGATATTCGGTAAAATGTTCACGCACCGATGCGTGAACTATGGAGTTGAGCCGCTCCAGCATCACGCTATCGTTAAAAACTATTTCAGCAAGTTTGCGTCGGTTTATAGTACCTTCCTCTATTACGTCTCGTGAAATCTGCTCGGCTATAAGTCTTTTGATCTCATCGTCGCCGTCCATGAGATTCCGGGCGTTTCTGTCGCAGTCATACACGGCAAAACCCATTGCAGTGAGTATGCGCGATACAACCGATTTACCGCTGCCTATGCCTCCGGTAATAGCTACAGTTATATCAGAGTGGGTCATAATCCTACTTTTTCAAGAATATATTCCACACTGTCGGGGTCGATAGAGGGCGAGCGGAATATGGAAGGGAGTTTTGAAAGCGTCACCTGAAGTTTCTGCTTGCCTGGGCGGGCGTCATGATAATTAACGAAAGCCTTAATATTGTATTCGTCATTATATCGGCTTATAGGCACGAGATATGAAACATTAACTTTCGACGGAAATGTGATGAGCCTTGCATTATCAGGCACATTAATGTTAGTGATGGGTATTCCCGCATTTTTCACGATCAGAGGCTCCACGGGCACCGTTACCGTCACTTTATCGGGAATTATGCGGCAACCTTCGATCGGCTTCACAGCTATTTCAAATCGCGTGGTATCCTTCATGCCCGAGCGGATAAGAGGCTCGGTCTCTACTGACGTTAGGGAGTGGGGAAGTCCCACCGGTGAATATATGGTAACCGAATCAAACGATGCTCTTACCGGACCTGAAATAATGTACTGAAAGTTAGGATCAAGATCGGCGTTGATTATCAGCTTGACTTTG
>JAIDSW010000044.1 GCA_029061025.1 Duncaniella sp. | reverse complement strand
CCGCGAGAGCAAGGAGTCGCAGGGCGCCGGCGACCAGGGCATGATGTTTGGCTACGCCTGCAACGAGACCCCTGACTATATGCCCCTCACTCTCGACCTCTCCCACCGCCTGCTACGTGAGCTTGCCGACATACGCCGTGAGGCCAAAGAAATGACGTGGGAAAAGCGCGGCCGCGTGTTCACCTATCTCCGTCCCGACTCCAAGAGTCAGGTTACGGTGGAATATGACGAGAACAACCGCCCCCTGCGCGTCGACACGATAGTGATTTCAACGCAGCACGACGAATTTATCAAGCCGGTCGATGACACCCCTGAGGCGCAGGCCGAAGCCGACCGTGCCATGCAGCAGCGCATCGCCGACGACATCCGTAAAATCCTTCTTCCCCGTGTTAAGGCTCAGCTCCCCGCCGAGGTTGCCGCCCTTATAGGCGATGACGTAAAGCTGCTCGTGAATCCCACCGGTAAGTTCGTGATCGGCGGCCCCCACGGCGACACCGGCCTGACCGGACGCAAGATTATCGTTGACACCTACGGCGGTCACGGTGCTCACGGAGGCGGAGCGTTCTCCGGCAAAGATCCCTCCAAGGTCGACCGCTCGGCAGCCTATGCCGCGCGCCACATCGCCAAAAACCTCGTGGCAGCAGGCGTGGCCGACCGCGCGCTCGTGCAGGTGGCCTATGCCATTGGCTGTGCCGAGCCTGTGAGCCTCTGTGTCGATACCGCCGGAACAGCGCACGTCGACATGACCGACGGCGAAATCGCCGAAATAGTTAAGAAGATGGAATGTTTCGACATGCGCCCCTACGCCATCGAGAAGCGCTTCGATCTGCGCAAACCCATCTACGCCGAGACCGCATCCTACGGCCACGTAGGCCGTCAGCCACGCCGCGTGGTCAAGCACTTCGAGTCGAAATACGAAGCCCCCAAGGACATCGAAGTAGAACTTTTCGGCTGGGAACGCCTCGACGCCGTCCCCGAGGTGAAGAAAGCCTTCAACCTCTGATTTCCCATTACCAACCCTACACTAATGGCCGCCCCCGAAAGGAGCGGCCATTGCTGCATATAATTGGATAGCGGTTTATGTATAAATTCCGCCCCGCAATTCGCTGTATATAAGCAGTATGCCTTGTAGGGGCGCTCCTCAGGAGCGCCCGGCCGAGCAAAAAGGTAACTACCCGTCGCATCTATCGCCGTAGTCCTCGCCGGGCGCACCCGAGTGTGCGTCCCTACTGGATTGAATATAAAGCTTTTAAAAAAAAAGGTTACTCCGAAATGCGCATCAATGAATCACAAATTGCCTCTCCTGTAGGGACGCTCACTCGGGAGCGTCCGGCCGAGCAAAAATGTAACTTCCGCAACATTCATCGCCGTAGTCCCCGCCGGACGCACCCCAGTGTGCGTCCCTACAGGATTGATTATTAAATGGTTGCAGGGAGTATTTCCTATTGTTGCGCACCATCTACCGCCGGGCGCTCCTGTGAAGCGCCCCTACAGGGTTGATTGTTAAATTGTTGCGGTGAAAAAAAGAAAGATGCGATCAGAGCTGGTCGATGAGGGGGAGGCATTTGTTGAAGTAGGCGCGGGCGGCCTTCCACGGGGTGTAGATG
>JAIDSW010000043.1 GCA_029061025.1 Duncaniella sp. | reverse complement strand
GCCGCAAATATAAGAAGGCAAACTAATTGTTTCAAAACACGTGGATTATTTATGGTTACTTCTTTGTTTTCATAATTGACGCTATGGCACGCCCCACATTTTCGGCAATATCAAGTGCCGATGTGCCGTATTCACCGTGGATTTCAGCGGCCATTTCTCCTGCAAGACCGTGGATATAAACTCCGGCCACAGCAGCTGTACCCGGTTTGTATCCCTGCGCGAGAAGTGCGGTGATTACACCTGAAAGCACATCTCCACTGCCGGGTGTAGCCATTGCCGGGCATCCGGTGGAGTTGAAGAATACGTTGCCGTCGTGTCCCACTACTGCCGTATAGTGACCTTTCAGTACCATAACAACCTTGTATTTGTAAGCCACATCTACGGCTCTCAGCAATCTCGATTCGGCCGAGGGATTTTGCCCGAAAATACGGTCAAACTCAGCAGCGTGAGGGGTAAGAATCGACCCGGGGGCAATATGATTAAGGAGCGCCGGCTCTTTTGCTATGATATTGAGAGCGTCGGCGTCAAGCACCATAGGCTTCTTCACATTCATTATCAGTGATTTCAAAGCGCCGCGGGTAGCGTCGTTAATTCCTATACCGGGACCCGCGCAGATAGCGTCATAGTTGTGCCGGGGCGTCATTTCCGAAATCAAGATATCCTTGGGATCGGGTTCAAACAGAGCTTCCGGTACCTGCGATTGCAATACATCGAAGGCGCATCGGCCTGAATGCACGGTCAGTTTGCCCACTCCGGCACGCAACGCTCCGCGGGCCGCCATCACAGCCGCGCCCATCATGCCGTAGCATCCGCTGTAGATCAGAGCCGTGCCGAAATCAGCTTTGGAGCAGAAAGGCCTGCGGGGCTTCAGCTTGTCGGCCACATCGGCACGCTCCACATAGTAATATTTCGTGGGGGTTGCAGCTGCAGCCGCTTTGCTCAGACCGATGTCGAGAAGTTTCCACCGCCCTACGATGTCGGCGTTTTCCCGGAGGAAAAACGAAAGGCGGGGATACTGGACAGCAAGAGTGAGAGTGGCGTGTACCATGTCACGCGACAGGTTGCCCTGATTCCAGTCACAGAAAAGACCTGAAGGAATATCAATCGAAAATACAGTTGCATGTGATTCCGTTATGTACCGGGCAAGCATCTTGAATCCGCCTTCAAGAGAGTCGCGTAATCCGGTTCCGAAAAGTCCGTCAACCACGAGATGTGAAGGGCTGAGTTCGGGAATACGTGCGGTATCGATGATTTCGGTCATTCTCACCACGGGAAGCGACATGAGTTCGGCATAGGCTTCCCGGCAATCCTTTGACAGGCTGTTTCCCTTTATATTGAAAAGATATACTTCAGGAGAGTATCCGGCTTCAATCAAGAGTTTTGCCACTATCAAGGCGTCGGCTCCGTTATTGCCCGAACCGGCGAACACCACGATAGGCTTTGATGTGCTGAAACGCTGTACTATCTCCTTGACCACTCCTTCGGCAACTCTATGGATAAGTTCCATTGCCGACGTACCTTCCTGAATGGTAGCCTTGTCGATGTTGCGTATATTTTCGGTCGTGAATATTTTCATCTTCGATTTTTATATTGGATAGTGATTTGCA
>JAIDSW010000042.1 GCA_029061025.1 Duncaniella sp. | reverse complement strand
CCGCTGGTGCTTGTGCATGCCGCCAAGGGTATCATCGATACCTGCCCGCTGTGGGATGAGGACGGCAAGGCCTACATAGCCCACGGATATGCCGGCAGCCGTGCCGGAGTGAAAAGTATCCTCGGTATGATCGAGATGACTCCCGACGGCACCAAGACCATCGGTCAGGATCGCATGATCTACGACGGACATATCGAAAACGAGACCATCGAAGGCGCCAAGATTTACAAGCGCGACGGATGGTATTACATATTCTCCCCCGCCGGCGGCGTAGCCACCGGCTGGCAGGAAGTTCTCCGCTCCAAGAGCCCGTGGGGTCCCTATGAGGTGCGCAACGTGATGGAGCAGGGCGATACCGATATCAACGGCCCTCATCAGGGCGGTTGGGTAGATACCCCCGACGGAAAAGAGGATTGGTTCCTTCACTTCCAGGACAAAGGCCCGTATGGCCGCGTGGTACATCTCCAGCCTATGAAGTGGAATGAAGACGGATGGCCAGTGATAGGCGTTGACCCCGACGGCGACGGCCGCGGTATCCCCGTCACTACCTATACCAAGCCTGCCGTGGGCAAGACATATCCCGCTGCCAATCCGGCCGAGAGCGACGAGTTTGACTCGGTTGAGCTGGGCAAGCAGTGGCAGTGGAAGGGCAATCCCTCGGCACTGTGGTATATGGCCGATGCCAATGCGTCGCAGTTGCGCCTCTTCTCGCACTGCACTCCCGGCGCCGAGCGCATATATGACATGCCCAACCTTCTTCTCCAGAAATTCCCCGCCGAAAACTTCACCGCAACCGCCAAGGTTCAGTTCTGCCCCCGCAAGAAAGACGGCAAGACCATGACCGGCGAAAAGGCCGGACTTGTGGTGATGGGTTATACCTATGCCGGAGCCGTGATAGAAAGCCGCGAGGACGGCCTGTATCTCACCGAAGTGACCTGCGCCCGTGCCAACAAG
Organism: Duncaniella sp.; assembly: GCA_029061025.1. Classification (GTDB taxonomy): domain Bacteria; phylum Bacteroidota; class Bacteroidia; order Bacteroidales; family Muribaculaceae; genus Duncaniella. The sequence continues at coordinate 5,570 of JAIDSW010000042.1, read as the reverse complement.
GGCGGCAAGGAGCAGACCGTGGCTGAGGTGAAGATTCCCGACGACGGTAACCTGTATCTCCGCGCAGTGGTCAAGAATGTGGGCGCCAAGAAGCCCACTCAGAAACCTGACTACAAGTGTGAGGTCACTCTGCAATACAGCTTCGACGGCAAGAAATACACCACGCTCGGCAAGCCCGCTCCCGTATCGGAGGGTCACTGGATAGGCGCGAAGATAGGCCTGTTCTGCTCGCGCGACTGGCAGAGCAACGACTCGGGCTGGCTCAACGTCGACTGGTTTAAAGTCACCAAGAAATGAAACAATCATTTTTAGCTTTAATACTCGCCATCATGCTTGCGCTCCCCGGTAAAGCCGGGGCAGCGCAGTATATGCGCGAGATTACCGTGGCTCAGGACGGCTCGGGCGACTTCACTACTATCACCGAAGCGCTTGAAGCCATCCGCGCTTTTATGGACTATCGCGTGACGGTTAATATACGCAATGGCGTTTATCGCGAGAAAGTGGTGGTGCCCGCCTGGATTCACAATGTGGATTTCATAGGTCAGAGCGCTGACTCTACCATTATCACCTGGGCCGATCATGCCAATATCGACAAGATGGGCACTTTCCGCACCTACACCCTGAAGGTCGACGGCTGCGGACTGACGTTTGCCAACCTCACTGTGGAAAACAACGCTCCCCGCTTGGGGCAGGCCGTGGCTCTCCACACCGAGGGCGACAAGCTCATATTTGTCAACTGCCGTTTCCTCGGTAATCAGGATACAATCTACACGGCCGGTCACCGCAGCCGCGTGCTGTTCGACAACTGTTATATCGAAGGAACCACCGACTTTATCTTCGGTCCGGCCACGGCACTGTTTACCGAATGCGAACTCCGCTCCAAGTCCAATTCCTATATCACCGCCGCGTCGACGCCTGCCGATGTGGAGGTGGGATATGTGTTCTACCGCTGCCGCCTTACGGCCGACGAGGGTGTGGACAAAGTGTACCTCGGCCGCCCGTGGCGTCCGTATGCCTCCACCACATTTATCAACTGCGAGATGGGACCGCACATCACCGCCGCAGGATGGCACAACTGGAAAGATCCCGAGAATGAAAAGACTGCTCGCTACGGCGAGTATGGTTCCACAGGTCCAGGCGCTTCACCCGACCGTGTGAGCTGGGCAAAGACTGTAACCGACGCCGATGCCTCCCGCCTTGTCGATCCCGCTTATATATATAATAATGTGGCGGCATGGACTCCCGATGTACCCGGAAAAGATAAAAAAGATTCCAAAAATTTACAACAATAATTACTTAATCATAATTTACCATCATGAAAGCATTAAACAAAGTGACAGCTCCCAAGGCAGCTGCTCCCGAAAGAATCATTCAGTTTGGAGAAGGTAACTTCATGCGTGCGTTTGTCGACTGGATTATCCAGAACATGAACGACAAAACCGATTTTAACTCACAGGTAGTGGTGCTTCAGGGTATCCGTCAGTCCTTTGTACAAGATATGCTTGCCAGCCAGGACTTCCTCTATCACGTAAATCTTCAGGGTCGTCTTGACGGTGAAGTAGTTAACTCCTACGATCGTATCGACGTGATCTCCCGTGGTATCAATCCTTTCGAGCACTTCGACAGCTATCTCGCACTTGCCGAGCAGCCCCTGATGCGCTTCATTATCTCAAATACCACCGAAGCCGGTATTGCATTTGATCCCGAGTGCCATCTCGCCGATCGTCCCGCCGAGTCTTATCCCGGCAAGCTCACCCAGCTGCTCTACCACCGCTTCAAGACATTCAACGGCGCTCCCGACAAGGGCTTCATCATCATGCCCTGCGAGCTCATATTCCAGAACGGTCATCATCTCAAGGAGATCGTCAACAAGTATATCGACCTGTGGAAAGACGAGTTTGAAGCCGGTGACTATGAGGCATTCAAGAACTGGTTCAACACCTACAACTATGTATGCGCCACACTCGTTGACCGCATCGTTCCCGGATTCCCCCGCAACGAAATCGCCGCTATTCAGGAGAAGATCTGCTACCGCGACAATGTAGTGGTGCAGGGTGAAGCTTTCCACCTCTGGGTAATCGAGAAACCTACCAACATGACTCTCGACGAGCTCCGTGCCGAGTTCCCCGCCGACAAGGCCGGCCTCAACGTGATCATCACCGACGACGAAGCTCCCTACCACGAACGTAAGGTGACCCTGCTCAACGGTCCTCACACCGTGCTTTCGCCCGTGACTTACCTGAGCGGTGTCAACATCGTGCGCGACGCCTGCAATCATCCCGTACTCGGCAAGTTTATCCGCAAGGTGCAGTTCGACGAACTCATGCAGACCCTCAACCTCCCCATGGACGAGCTTCAGAAGTATGGCGAAAGCGTGCTTGAGCGCTTCAACAACCCCTATGTTGACCATCAGGTTACTTCCATCATGCTCAACTCCTTCCCCAAATACCAGACCCGCGACCTGCCCGGCCTCAAGACTTATCTCGAGCGCAAGGGTGAGCTTCCCAAGGGACTCGTGCTCGGTCTGGCCGCCATCATCACCTACTACAAGGGTGGCAAGCGTGCCGACGGTGCCGACATCACTCCCAACGACGACGCACAGATCATGCAGCTCCTTACCGACCTCTGGGCTACCGGCGATACCCGCAAGGTGGCTGAAGGCGTGCTCGCTGCCGACGCTCTCATCTGGAAGGATCACGGCAACCTCAACAATATCCCCGGCCTGACCGATATGGTAGTCGAGTATCTCGACAAGATTCAGGAAAAGGGTATGCTCGAAACCGTTAAGGAAGTAATCGAATGAAAGAATTTATCAAGATAAATCCCGCCGACAATGTGGCCGTGGCTATCAGCGAACTGAAAAAGGGCACTGTCATTGATGTCGACGGCGATAAAATAACTCTCGTTACCGACGTTCCCGCGGGCCACAAAGTGGCCCTGCGGGACATCGCCGAGGGCGAGAATGTGATCAAATACGGCTTTCCTATCGGCCACACCCGCCACGCCGTAGCGCGCGGTGCTTTCCTTGATCACAATGATATAAAGACCAATCTTGCCGGTCAGCTCGACTATTCCGACATAAGCATCAAGCCTCAGCCCGCATATACGGGCGAGAAGCCTGAAATGACCTTCATGGGCTATGAGCGCAAGGACGGTCAGGTAGGTATCCGCAACGAGATATGGGTAATTCCCACCGTGGGCTGTGTCAACGGTATCGTGAAGCAGATCGTGGACCGTCTCAATGCCGAGACCGGTGCTGAGGGTGTGGACGGTATCTTCGGATTCCCTCATAACTACGGCTGCTCGCAGCTCGGCGACGACCACGAGAATACCAAGAAAATACTCCGCGACATGGTGCTTCACCCCAATGCCGGCGGTGTGCTGGTGGTAGGTCTCGGATGCGAAAACAACCAGCCCAAGGTATTCGAGGAATTCTGCGGCGACTACGATCGTGACCGCGTGAAATTCATGGTGTGCCAGGAAGTGCAGGGCGACGAAGTGGAGGAAGGTCTCCGCATAGCCCGCGAACTTTATGAGAACGCACGCAAGTGTGAGCGCACCGTTCAGCCCGCTTCCAAGCTGCGCATCGGCCTGAAGTGCGGCGGCTCCGACGGCTTCTCGGGTATCACCGCCAATCCTCTGCTCGGTGCTTTCTCCGACTTCCTCTGCGAGGCAGAGAACGGTACGACCGTGCTTACCGAAGTGCCCGAGATGTTTGGTGCCGAAACCATCCTCATGGAGCGTTGTGCCGACGACAAACTGCTCGGCCAGACAATCTCGCTGATCAACAATTTCAAGGAATACTTCCTGAGCCACGGCGAACCTGTGGGCGAGAATCCCTCTCCGGGCAACAAAGCCGGCGGTATCTCCACTCTCGAGGAAAAAGCCCTCGGCTGCACGCAGAAGTCAGGCAAGAGCCCCGTATATGGTGTGATGGAATACGGCGAACGTATCCACAACCACGGCCTCAACCTGCTTTCAGCTCCCGGTAATGACCTTGTTGCATCTACCGCCCTCGGTGCCGCCGGATGCCAGATGGTGCTCTTTACCACAGGCCGCGGCACGCCGTTCGGCACATTCGTGCCCACGATGAAGATTTCGACCAACTCGTCGCTCGCCGAGCGTAAGCCCGCTTGGATCGACTTTAACGCCGGAGTGCTTGTCGAGGACAAGTCGATGGACGAAGTGCTTCCCCGCTTCGTTGACTATGTGCTCAAGGTAGCTTCGGGCGAGCAGGTCAACTCCGAGAAAGCCGGAATTCACGAAATCGCCATCTTCAAAAACGGCGTAACCCTCTAACCCTAACATCTAACGCCTTAACCCTAAAACCTAAAACCCAATGAAACCTTTCATGGATGAAAACTTCCTGCTGCAGACTGAAACAGCACAGAAGTTATATCACGAACATGCTGCAAAAATGCCTATCATCGACTATCACTGCCATCTTATCCCCAAGATGGTGGCCGATGATCATAAGTTTAAATCAATCACTGAAATATGGCTCGGCGGCGACCACTACAAGTGGCGCGCCATGCGCTCCAACGGCGTAGACGAGCGCTATTGCACCGGTACCGATACCACCGACTGGGAAAAATTCCAGAAATGGGCCGAGACCGTACCCTATACCTTCCGCAATCCCCTCTACCACTGGACACACCTCGAACTCAAGACGGCTTTCGGTATCGACAAGCTTCTCAACCCCGAGACCGCGCGTGAGATTTTCGACGAGTGTAACGACAAGCTCCTCAACGACCCCAACATGACCGCCCGCGGCCTCATGCGTCGCTACAATGTGGAGACCGTGTGCACCACCGACGATCCCGTTGACTCGCTCGAATATCACAAGCAGGTGAAGGACAGCGGATTTGAAGTGAAGATGCTCCCCACCTGGCGTCCCGACAAGGCTATGGCCGTTGAGAATCCCGCCGAATTCCGTGCCTACGTTGAGAAACTCGCTGAAGTATCGGGCGTGGAAATCAACAAGTTCCAGGATATGATCGACGCCCTCCAGAAGCGTCATGACTTCTTCGAGGAAATGGGCTGCCGCTTGAGCGACCACGGTATCGAGGAATTCTATGCAGCCGACTATACCGACGAGGAAATCAACGACATCTTCAATAAGGTTTACAGCGGCAAGGAACTTACCCACGACGAAATCCACAAGTTCAAGAGCGCCATGATGATAATCTTCGGCGAGATGGACTACGAATCGGGCTGGACCCAGCAGTTCCACTACGGCGCTATCCGCAACAACAATACCAAGATGTTCAAGCTCCTCGGTCCCGATACCGGTTTTGACTCGATAGGTGAATTTACAACCGCCAAGTCAATGGCCAAGTATCTCGACAAGCTCAACACCCGCGGCAAACTCGCCAAGACCATCCTCTACAACCTCAATCCCTCGGCCAACGAAGTTATCGCCACCATGCTCGGCAACTTCCAGGACGGCTCTGTAGCCGGCAAGATCCAGTTCGGCTCCGGATGGTGGTTCCTCGATCAGAAAGACGGTATGCAGAAGCAGATGAACGCTCTCTCGCTGCTCGGACTTCTCAGCCGCTTCGTTGGTATGC
>JAIDSW010000041.1 GCA_029061025.1 Duncaniella sp. | reverse complement strand
GTGTGGTAGCCGACGTTATCAAGGTACTCGACCTTCCCGACGGCAGCAAGACTGCAATCATAAGTGCCCGCGACAAAGTGAGAAGAGTGGGAGTGGGGGCCGGTAACGCGGTGCCCGACGCCCTTTCCATGAAAGTAGTACCGGTAAGGGAGACCAACGCTCGCAAAGGTGACAAAGAATTTGCCGCTCTTTACGACGAAATCAAGACCACTACTCTGAATATATTAAACAAAGGAAACGAGATCGCTTCTGATCTTGCCTTTAATGTAGAGAGCCTTCCTGATCCCAGGCTGGTAATAAACCTCATATGCACTCACTCGCCGTTTGAACAGTATATTAAGGAAGAACTTCTTGAATGCAACCGAATAAAGGATCGCGGATTCAAGCTTTTGGCCGAACTTTCAAGAAATGAGGAGTATGTGGAACTGAAAGCCGACATACGTCGCCGCGCAAAGCAGCGCATGGACGAGCAGCAGCGTAATGCTTTCCTTCAGAATCAATATGATTCACTTCGCGAGGAATTGTATGGCGATGATGATGATGCAGCCAAGCTGCGTGCAAAAGCCGAGACCAAAGCTTTTCCCGAGGCGGTAATGAAAACTTTCGAAAAGGAACTCGACAAGCTTTCACGCCTCAATCCGTCTACTCCCGATTATTCCGTCCAGTATAATTATCTCGAGCTCCTCACCGAGCTGCCGTGGGGTGTTATAGATCCTCTCTCGACCGATTTTGCAAAAGCACGCGAGATTCTTGACTCAGAGCATTTCGGGCTTGAAAAAGTCAAGGAGCGTATCCTTGAGCAGATCGCCGTGATGATGAACAAACCCGACGGGAAATCACCTATATTATGTCTCGTAGGTGCACCCGGTGTAGGCAAAACTTCACTCGGAAAATCTATGGCAGCCGCACTCGGCCGAAAATATGAGCGCGTGTCGCTTGGCGGACTCCATGATGAAGCCGAGATTCGCGGTCACCGCCGTACTTACATCGGAGCAATGCCGGGACGTGTGATCGACGCCGTGAAGCGTGCCGGCTCGGCCAATCCGGTAATACTTCTCGACGAAATCGACAAACTCGGAAAGGATTACAAGGGTGACCCCGGAGCTGCGTTGCTTGAAGTGCTCGATCCGGAGCAAAACGTGAAGTTCCACGACAATTACGTCGATATAGACTTTGACCTGTCAAAGGCAATGTTTATCACCACCGCCAATACTTTGTCGACCGTTCCCGGTCCGCTGCTTGACCGCATGGAACTGATTGACATATCAGGCTATCTTCTCGAAGAGAAAATCGAGATAGCGTTGCGTCATCTGGTTCCGCGGGCAATCAAGGAAATTGGAAGTCACGACATCGAATTCACCCGCGACGCAATAGCCAAGATAGTGGAGAGCTACACAGCCGAAAGCGGTGTGCGCCAGCTCGAAAAGAATATCGCTTCGATTATCCGCAAGATTATTCTTAAGAAGATGAGCGGAGAAGGAGAGATCACCCGTGTAGACAGCAAAATGGTCAAGGAACTTCTCGGAATCGAGAAATATACTCCCGAGCGCTATGCCGTAGATTCCACTCCCGGTGTAGCTACAGGCCTTGCATGGACAGCCGTAGGTGGAGAGATTCTGTTTATCGAGTCAGTATTCGTAAATGCCAAGGCCGAGAAACTTACCATCACCGGTAATCTCGGCGATGTGATGAAGGAGTCGGCTATGATTGCCCTTCAGGTTGTGAAATCCCGAGCCGATAGATTCGGTATCGCCGCAGATTTCTTCGAGACCCACTCGTTGCATATACATGCGCCCGAAGGTGCCGTGCCTAAAGACGGACCCTCGGCAGGTATCACTCTTGCCACATCCATAATGTCGGCTGCCACGGGTCGACCTGTAAAACCGGGAATCGCAATGACAGGCGAACTCACGCTCCGCGGCAAGGTTCTGCCTGTGGGTGGTATTAAAGAAAAAATTCTTGCAGCGAAGCGCGCAGGTATCTCTACTGTACTTCTCTGCACGCTCAACCGCAAGGATATCGAGGATATACCCTCAGAATATATCGAAGGCATGAATTTTCACTATGTCAACACCGTTGATGACGTGCTTGAATATGTTCTGGAATAGAAAAATGTAATGACACCTTATATAAAAGCCTCCATCGGGAGGCTTTTTTTGTACTCGTGTAAGAAGAAATCCCCGATTTAACAAAAAATAACACTAATTTAAACTCACAGCCATGAGAATCTGTTCTACATAGGCAAAAAAATGATTAACTTTGCATGCAATAAATTTAAAAGCTACATCATTTATGTCGTTTATTGCAGATAGAGTAAAGATGGACGGTCTTACATTTGACGATGTCCTTCTTATTCCGGCTTATTCGGAAGTACTTCCGCGCGAAGTCAATCTTACAAGCAAATTTTCCCGCAACATCACGCTCAACGTTCCTATCGTGTCGGCAGCTATGGATACCGTCACTGAAGCGGCTCTTGCCATCGCTATAGCGCGCGAGGGTGGAATAGGAGTGATTCACAAAAATATGTCCATCGCCGAGCAGGCCCGTCAGGTTCACGCAGTAAAGCGCGCCGAAAACGGTATGATTTATGACCCCGTGACAATTCTTAAAGGCAGCACTGTAGCCGATGCTCTGAAGATGATGGAAGAGTACCATATCGGAGGTATTCCTGTGGTGGACGAAAATAAGAAACTGGTGGGTATCGTGACC
>JAIDSW010000040.1 GCA_029061025.1 Duncaniella sp. | reverse complement strand
GTATATGATATGTTAAAACTTTATTGATCAGATTTCTCTTGAAATAAGCTCGCACCACTCGTTGATGCGTCGGGCCGTTATTTCAGGATGGTTGGCTGTATCGATCAGAAGGCCTACGGCGAGATCACCGACCATGGCCTCGGAATGATTGAATTCCAGACCGTCAACATTGTATTTGGCAATGAAATTGGCTCCTGTATTGCGAAGTTTGTAATACATCTCACCCACTGCATTGCAGAATGTATCTTTCATCTGCTCATCGCCGGTACCGAACAGTGCCACGTCTTTACCGCGGAGATCCACCATCTCAAGACCGTCCATAAATTCAGCCATGTCGCCCTGCATGTCACCGTCGCCCCAGGTGCTTGCACCCAAAATGATAACGTCATAGTCACCTACAGCCGAAGGAGCGGTTTTTGCCACATCCTTTACATCGTCGGATTTCACATTAAGTGCTTTAGCAATTTCCTGTGCCACCTCGGCAGTGTTGCCGGTGGTAGTGCCGTAAAATATTCCAATCTTTTTCATAACTGTCAGTATAATTAATCATTTTTCTGCTTTTATAACAACCGAGCGACGGCTATTGTTGAATCCTCACACATTCTGGCATGAACTTTGTTATTCAGTCATATAGTCAGTGACCGGCAATAAAACTTCTTTTTTAACTCAATATTTTGCATTAATCATTTTTTTTTATAATTTTACATTGAGATTTCCGCGGTCAGCCGGTCAGGGAAATCCCGATGAATCTAAAACTAACCAATACGTAATATGAACAACGATTTTAGAAACTATGCAGTGAAGCACCTTGGCATGAACGGACTGGCACTCGACCAGTACATGAATGCCACGTCGTCAGTTGCGGGTGGTCCGTCGACTGTCACTTCTTCCTACATCTCTCCTACTATCATTGAAGAGCGACAGCTCAATGTGGCTCAGATGGACGTATTCTCACGCCTGATGATGGATCGCATCATCTTCCTGAGCACTGATGTCAACGACTATACCGCCACCGTGGTGCAGGGTCAGCTTCTTTATCTTGACTCCGTAGATCCCGGAAAAGATATTTCCATCTACATCAATTCACCCGGCGGCTCCGTGATAGCAGGCCTCGGTCTTTACGATACCATGCAGCATATCAAGAGCGATGTATCCACTATCTGTATCGGCATGGCGGCTTCTATGGCAGCAGTGCTTCTCGTGGCCGGAGCCCATGGCAAGCGCCTTGCCCTTCCCCACTCCCGTGTTATGATACATCAGCCTCTCGGCGGTGTACAGGGTCAGGCTTCCGATATTGAGATTACCGCCCGCGAGATTCTCAAATACAAGGAGGAACTTTACAAGATCATTGCCGACCATTCAGGAATGTCGCTTGAGAGAATAGAGCGTGACGCCGATCGCGACTACTGGCTTACTGCTCCCGAAGCCAAGGAATACGGTATGATCGACAACGTTCTTTATCCGTCACACAACAAGTAATTGATGGCAAAGAAGAATCAAAATACATTTGATCCCGTCTGTTCATTTTGTGGCCAGGCTCCTACAGGTGACAACCTGTTGGTGCCTAGCCCTATTTATGGAGGTGCCTACATCTGTCTCGACTGCGTTCAGCGCATCGATACCATGGTGAAGGATCTGCATAACATGGAAAAGGCGGAAGCATCAAAATCAGGCTCGAAAAAGCGTGGCGACAAGGAAGTAAACAAGATTCCTACTCCGCGTGAGATATGCTCGTTCCTTGATGAATATGTAATCGGTCAGGAGGATGCCAAGAAGTATCTTTCCGTAGCTGTCTACAATCATTACAAGCGCCTGGCTCAGGACAAGGATGATGTGGATATCGAAAAGAGCAACATCATCATGGTAGGACCCACCGGTACCGGCAAGACCCTGCTTGCCAAGACCATTGCCCGTCAGCTCGACGTTCCTTTCGCCATTGTCGATGCCACGGTTCTTACCGAGGCCGGCTATGTGGGCGAGGATATCGAGAGTCTTCTGGTGCGCCTGCTTCAGGCATGCGACTACGATGTTGCCAAAGCCGAGAAAGGCATCGTGTTTATCGACGAGATCGACAAGATTGCCCGCAAGAGCGACAATCCTTCAATCACCCGTGACGTATCGGGTGAAGGTGTGCAGCAAGGCCTTCTGAAACTTCTCGAGGGCAGCGTGGTCAATGTTCCGCCGAACGGTGGCCGCAAACATCCCGAACAGAAGATGATTCCGGTCGACACGAAAAACATCCTGTTTATATGCGGCGGTGCTTTTGACGGTATCGAACGTAAGATAGCCCACCGCCTTAATACCCATGTGGTAGGCTTCACGGGCACTGATACCCGCGCAAAAGTCGACCGTGAAAACTATCTTCAGTATGTAGCGCCACAGGATCTCAAGTCTTACGGTCTTATACCCGAGATTATCGGTCGACTGCCGGTGCTTGTTCATCTTGATCCGCTCGATCGCGATGCACTGCTGCGCGTTCTTACAGAACCGCGCAACTCTATCGTGAAGCAGTATGAAAAGCTCTTCGCGATGGACAGTATCAAACTCGAGTTTGCGCCCGAGACCCTTGAATTCATTGTCGACAAAGCCATCGAATACAAGCTCGGTGCACGTGGCTTGCGCTCGATAGTAGAGACGATAATGATTGATCCAATGTTTGAATCACCCTCTTCGGGCAAAAAGAAACTCGTCATCACTCGAGAGTTTGCCGAGGAGAAACTCCGTAATGCCTATTTCAACGAATAGTTATAAATAACATCTCATCCTCACAATCCACAGCGATTCTTGCAACCCGGCCTTCACGGTAACAGGTAAAAGAATCACATTAGAATCCCCTCGACCACCCATGACATTAGTAAACAAATCAGCTCTCCACGTCGCCCTCAAGACTCACTTCGGTTTTGATGCTTTCAAAGGTAACCAGGAAGCAATCATGACCAGCCTGCTTGATGGTAATGACGTGTTTGTGCTAATGCCTACCGGCGGAGGCAAGTCGCTCTGCTACCAGTTGCCCGCACTCATGATGCCCGGTACAGCAATAGTGATTTCTCCGCTCATAGCCCTGATGAAAAATCAGGTCGATGCTATCCGCAACATAAGCGAGGAAGAGCACGTGGCTCATTTTCTCAATTCATCGCTTACAAAGGCGATGATAGATCAGGTCAAGAGCGACATCACCGACGGTCACACCAAACTTCTCTACGTGGCGCCCGAATCACTCACCAAAGAGGAGAATATCGAGTTCCTTAAAAGCGTGAAGATTTCGTTTTTTGCCGTCGATGAAGCTCACTGTATTTCGGAATGGGGGCATGACTTCCGCCCGGAATACCGCCGAATCCGCCCGATTATCAACGAGATCGGCCAGAGGCCCGTGATAGCCCTGACCGCTACGGCAACTCCCAAGGTTCAGCATGACATTAAGAAAAACCTCGGGATGCTCAACGCTCTGGTGTTCAAGTCGTCGTTTAACCGCGAGAATCTCTACTACGAGGTGCGTCCCAAGACTGCCAATATCGACCGTGATATAATCAGGTTTATAAAGAACCACGAGGGAAAGTCAGGCATAATCTATTGCCTGTCACGAAAAAAAGTAGAAGAGTTGACCGAAATTCTTCAGGTCAACAATATAAAGGCACTACCCTACCACGCCGGAATGGACAGCGCCACCCGCTCGGCCAATCAGGATGCATTCCTTCAGGAAGATGTGGATGTGATTGTGGCTACAATCGCTTTCGGTATGGGAATTGACAAACCCGACGTAAGGTTTGTGATCCACTATGAAATGCCCAAATCCCTTGAAGGATACTATCAGGAGACCGGACGTGCAGGTCGCGACGGCGGTGAAGGTGTATGTGTCACTTTTTATTCGGCTAAAGATCTCCAGAAAATGGAGAAATTCATGCAGGGTAAGCCCGTGTCCGAACAGGAAATTGGCCGTCAGCTCCTGCTTGAGACTCAGGCTTATGCCGAGTCAAGCGTATGCCGGAGAAAATCGCTTCTGTATTATTTCGGTGAAGATTTTCATGATGACAACTGTGGAAATTGTGACAACTGTTTGAATCCCAAGAAAAAAGTGGAAGCAAAAGACGAACTTTGTGCCGTCATAGAAACTGTGATGGCTCTGAAAGAGAAATTCAAGGCCGAGTACGTCATCGACGTAATGCTGGGCCATGAGACAGCAGATATAAAATCTTATCATCACGACGAACTTGAAGTGTTCGGATGTGAGGAAAAAAGTGACGACCGGCTGCTTGGTGCCGTGATACGTCAGGCTGTGATCAGCGGTTATCTTGAACGTGACATCGAGAATTTCGGACTCCTGCGTGTCACCGAGGAGGGAAAGAAATTCCTGAAGCGCCCGTGCTCGTTTAAAATCGTGGAGGACAACGATTTCTCCGACGAGCCCGAAGAATCTTCGGTAAAATCAGGTGCGTCATGCGCAGCTGACCCTGAGCTTTACAGCATACTTAAAGACCTGCGCAAAAAAATTGCAAAAGAGCTGAAACTCCCTACCTATGTGATATTCAACGACGCTTCCCTCGAAGCTATGGCCACGACCTACCCCATATCGCTTGAGGAATTGCAGAATATCCCCGGAGTAGGCGCTGGCAAAGCCAAGCATCATGGCGAAGAATTCATCAAGGTCATCAAGCGCCATGTGGAGGAAAACGAGATTGAGCGCCCCGAGGATCTGCGTGTAAGAAGCGTGGCCAATAAGTCGAAACTTAAGATTTATCTTATTCAGGCTATCGACCGCAAAATTCCTCTGCCTGAAATAGCGAGGGCTAAAGGTCTGGAATACTCCGAATTGCTCGACGAAATCGAAGCCATCGTATATTCGGGCACAAAAATCAATCTCAACTATTTTATCGACGAGGAAATCGACGAAGATACCCAAGAAGATATTTTTGAGTATTTCAAGGAAAGCGAGAGCGACGACATCAACGAGGCTTATAAAGAACTCGGCAGTGAATACAGCGAGGATGACATTCGCCTCGTGAGAATCAAGTTTCTCTCTGAGATGGGTAATTAATATCGTCCTATCCCGTAATCGCAGCTGTTCATGAGCAACATTATCGAATATACCGACGTTGAACTCCACCGCAAGGATCTTGTGGTGATGAAGCATGTCAATCTGAAAATTCAGGAAGGACAATTCGTATATCTCTTAGGCAAGGTCGGTTCAGGTAAATCATCGCTCATGAAATCGATGTATGCCGAAGTTCCGATTTTCTCAGGCTCGGCCTGCGTGCTTGACTATCAGCTCGCCTCAATCAAGCGCAACAGGATTCCGTTTCTACGCCGACAGATGGGTATCGTGTTTCAGGACTTTCAGTTGCTTCACGACCGCACGGCTTATTCCAATCTGCTCTTCGTGCTCCAGGCTACCGGATGGACCGATAAGACCGAGATGGAAGAACGGATTGAGAAGGTGCTCCGCAATGTGGGATTGCTCAACAAAAGTTACAAGATGCCTCATGAACTTTCAGGCGGAGAGCAACAGCGCATCGCCATTGCCCGCGCTATGCTCAACAATCCGCGCATAATCCTCGCCGACGAGCCCACGGGTAATCTTGACCCCGCTACAGGCGAGGCAATCGTAAGCCAGCTTCACGCTATTTCCCGTGCCGGGACTACAGTGATAATGGCCACTCACAATCATGGTTTCGTGTCTCGTTTCCCCGGTAGGGTTATGAAATGCGAGAATAAACAATTAATTGAAGAATCTTTCTGAATATGCTGACTTACAACACCCAACTAAAGCCATTGAGGCTTCCCGAGTATGGACGCAACATCCATCAGATGGTTGAATATTGTGTTTCCATTCCTGATCGGGAAGAGCGAAATGTGTGCGCCCGAGCGATAATCAGGGCTATGGGTAATCTTTTCCCTGCTCTCCGAGATGACCCCGAGGCTGCTCCGAAACTTTGGGACCACCTCGCCATAATGAGTGAATTTCAGCTGGATATTGACTATCCATACGAGGTGGTTACCCCTGACCGTCTGCAATCATTTCCCGAACCGGTCAAGTATCCGGGGGCATTTATCCCTATGCGTCATTATGGCAAACTGATTTTCGATATGGTGGCGCAGGCTTCCTCAATGCCCGAGGGTGAGGAACGCGACGAGCTCGTAATGCTTGTCGCCAATCAGATGAAGAAACTCCAGATGGCTGTGAATAAGGACGGTGTCGACGATGCCAAGATATTCAAGGATCTTGCCGAAATATCCCATGGTGCGATACGTCTTTCCACTGAGACTCATTCACTTAATGATTATAAAATCGCTCCCGCTCCTGCCACCGGTAAAAAGAAAAAGAAAAAATGATTTCTTCCGAGTCCATCATAGAAATTGCCACGTTCAACAAACCTCACGGCGTAAACGGAGAATTGTCTGTAACACTCGACGATGACATCGATTTCATGCAACTCAGATGTATCGTTGTGGAAATGGACGGTATTTTCGTTCCTTTTTTTGTGAAATCGGTTCGTCCCCGAGGTGCTTCTTCCGTATTGCTGAGTGTTGACGGAATCAATAA
>JAIDSW010000004.1 GCA_029061025.1 Duncaniella sp. | reverse complement strand
GCACGTACGGTGGTGTGGGAGGAAGGAAAACGAAAGTAGGTCAGAAAACTTACTCCGTTTTCCGACCTACCCGATTATAATTGGTTATGAAATCAACTCCGGTAGGGACGCTCACTCGGGAGCGTCCGGCGTCGACCACGGCGATGAAAGATTACCTTTTGCTCGGCCGGACGCACCCGAGTGTGCGTCCCTACCGGATTATAAATCAGCGGCATGCATTATGTCGCCGCGGCTCGGTTACCTGTCTCGGCAGGGCATGGGAAACGGTGCAAAGCACCGTCCCTACATTGTTGATGCATAATGTATTACCTGAGGATTTTCTCCGAAACATCGCAAAGCGATGTCCCTACAATTTTCCATCAAAAAATTCCCCATTTTAAATTCCCCGTTGAAAATTTTCCATTTTAAATTTTCCATTCTAAATTCACTCCGTGGAGGGGGTGCTGTCGGTTGAGGGGGTTTGAGACTGCTTTTCGGCGGCTTCGGCCTTATGCTCGGCAATGCGGGCGTGGCGCTGCACGTAGCTCGTGAGGTATACGGTAAAGAGCGGGAAGATTATCATACCGGCTATGGGGAGTATCACTGCCACTATCTTTCCGGCCACGGTGGTGGGATTGATATAGCATCCTACGGTAGCCATGTTCATGAATGCCCACCAGAGCGCCGACCAGTAGGTCTCGACCTGGGGATTGACGCCATGCTCGCGCTGGAAGAAGATGAGCGAGCCGAAATAGGTGACCATGAGCATTATCACGATATATGATGCAAAGAGCGACGACACGGCATTGCTCGACACATAGCCCATCACTATCGACAGTGCCAGCGCTCCGCGGCACAGCGGGATAAAGCGGAGGAAGAAAAGCACGTCAGGTGTGACGTGAAACATCGTCATCACCGGAAGCAGATTCAGATAGGGTATCGAGAGAATGAGAAATGCCAGACGGTTGCGCACGTATCGCCACTTGTCGGGCGCGAAAATCATCTCGACAAAGAAGTCGAATATGAACACGATGCACACCCAGAGCTGAAACGTCATGTAGTTCTTGTTTTCAAGGAATTGCACGTCCTCAAACGTGTCGATCGATATATACACGATAAGGCCTACCGACAGCACAAGCACGAGCAGGTGCATGAAGTTCAATACGTATTTGGCGATCTTATCCTTATGCTGAATAGGTGTCAATACAGAGGTGGTCATGATGAAATGGTAAGATAGTGAAACGTTACATAATTTTAACGCCGCGAAGGGCCTGATGGTTCAGGAGGGAAGGAAGAATGGAGAATTGAGAATTTAAAATTTAGAATGGAAAATGGAGAATTGTAGGGACATCGCTTTGCGATGTTTCGGAGAAGTCCCTCAGGTAATATATTATGCATCAACAATGTAGGGACGGTGCTTTGCACCGTTTCCGAGCGACGCAAAGTTGTAATTAACCGCACCATATCGCGCCCTAACCCTCGTAGGGACATCGCTTTGCGATGTTTCCCTGCAACTGCAAGATGGTATTTTTGAGGGTCGGAGACCCGATGTTGTCGAAAACCGCGGGTGCAAGCCCGCGGACAGGCCACAACAAAACAAATACGAGCCGCGGAGCGGCGACGTTGTAGGTGCTGACACGACATCGCCGCTCCGCGGCTCGGAAACGGCTTCCGATTTTCGCCCCGTTTTGTCGCTGCGGCGGGGGTCAGCGACCCCCGCTCCATAATATTGCGCAGCAATTTCATCCCGGAGGGATAGACAGCTCATCAACCGCGGGTGCTTGTCACCCGTGGTAGCCGTAACCCTCGCACTATCGGCCCGGGAGGGGCCGGATTTGGCTATGGCGATGTTCAACCTCTCCGAGGTTGGGTTGTGGGTGGGCATGCTACCCCGGGTGACGAGCACCCGGGGTTATAAAGATTGCAACCTCTCCGAGGTGCAATGGCTGTCGCCATAGATTGCCATAATATGGAGCGGGGGTCGCCGACCCCCGCCGCAGCGGCAACATGTATCGGAATGCATCGAGTTACCAACCCTTGGAATTACCACATTGCCGTCGCTCGGAAACGGTGCAAAGCACCGTCCATACATTACTGATACATAGTTTATTGCATAGGGAACTGCGCCGAAACATCGCAAAGCGATGTCCCTACAATTTTCCATTCAAATTTTAAATTTACCATTTCTCCATTCTAAATTTTCAATTCTCCATTATCTCTAAAGAATACGGGCGGGAGCGTAGGGTGACGCTCCCGCCCGTGGGGGGGATGGAATCGATAATGTTATCAGCGAGTCCAGGTGATGTTCCAGATCGCTACGCGGTCTTTGTTGCCGCTTTCATACTGCTGCGGGCCGAGGTTGGTGATTCGGAGCATGAATGTGCCCTCAACGTCAAAGTCGGCATCATAGCTGTATACCTGCTTCTTCTTTGAGGAAAGTTTTTCAAGTTTTGTGATACTATGTTATTCGTCGGCAGCGTCGAGCACCTCGATGAGAAGCGATACTTTATCTTTGCTGTAAGGCAGACCGTAGTTGAACGACAGCGA
>JAIDSW010000039.1 GCA_029061025.1 Duncaniella sp. | reverse complement strand
ATATAATGGGATTTTATACTATCATTGGCCAATGTTATCATACCCAATATATTGCGGGGATTTTTCGCATCTACCCATGCATAAGTTTTACCAAGTAGTTCTTTGTCATACAATAAAGCATCATTTGAAAAGAAATCATCAAGATCTTCGTCCCGGCATGAGAATGAATGACAGTATTCCGCTACCTCCTTGGTGTATGGTATTCTGATAGCATCTGAAACCAACTTAAAGGTCTCTTTTTCAGCCATTATTACTATTCATTAATTTTGTAAAAAACTCACGGGATCTGAGTTCTACTTCCCGAAGTTCAGCCTCACGCTCTTCCGAAACATGAGGAGTAGGAAGCATAGCATTCCGCTCTGCTTCTTCAATAAATGCTTTTGCTGACTCACCGGTTAGAACGGGAGAGGAATTAATTGACATTGCCATAACAAAGAAGTTTTAGATTACAAAAATAGCGATTTTTCTCCGAAAATCAAAACTTACTTAATCAAAGCCGGCATTACAGTTAGTCGCTGTATGCCGGCCTTTATTATATATGGTAATAATCTTACTTCCTGACGATTCTGATAGCTGTGCCGCCGCCGGGGGCGAGGGGCTGGGAGAGGACGGTGTGAGGTGTTACCGTGACTGTGCGTATGCGATAAGCCTGCGGATTTTCTTTCCAATGCGCATCAGGAGCGTCCTCATATATGGTTGCCTCATAGTTTCCTTCAGGTAGGAATGAAAAATCAATAGTCGCGGTGCGTCCGTTATGGTCGGTTATAGCTCCCACGTACCAGTCTTCGGAATTTTTGTCGCGGCGTGCCACGGTGATGTATCGGTTGGGCTCGGCCTCAAGGTAGCGGGAGTCAGCCCAATCTACAGGTACATCCTCGATAAACTTGAAAGCATCGGGGAAACGGTCATAATTCTCGGGCAGGTCACAGGCCATCTGGATAGGCGACGGCATGGTGAGATAGAGCGCGAGCTGGCGTGCAAGCGTAGTTCCGGCTTGCGAATCCTTTCCTTCACCGTAATAGCTCATGCGGGTTTCAAAGAGGCCGGGCGTATAATCCATCGGACCACCTTTGAGTCTGGTAAAAGGCAGAATGCAGGTATGTGACGGTGGATTGCCACCCATCGACTCAAACTCTCCGCCGCGGGCGCTTTCCTGCGCAAGCCAGTTGGGATATGTGCGGCACATGCCCGTAGGACGGGGTGCCTCATGACTGTCAATCATAATCTGATACTCGGCGGCACGCTCGGCCACACGATTGACGTGGTCAACCATCCACTGCGAGGTGTGGTGCTCCGATCGTGGAATGATTGCGCCTACATACCCGGTCTTTACCGCATCGTAATTATTGTCTTTCATAAACTTAAATGCACGGTCGAGCTGAAAATCATAGTCGGCGGCATTGGCTGCCGTCTCGTGGTGCATGATAAGCTTCACGCCTTTTTCCTTGGCGTAGTCGCGCAGCTGCGGAAGGTCGAAATCGGGATAAGGCTTGTCGAAAAGAAACTGACGGTTTTTGCGGTAGCTCGCCCAGTCTTCCCATCCTTCATTCCATCCCTCCACAAGCACTCCGTCAATGCCGTGGGCAGCGGCGAAGTCGATGTAGCGTTTCACATTCTCGGTATTTGCGGGGTGACGTCCGTTTGACGGTAGTTTGGAGTAATCGGTCACACCCGGTTTCGCAAGGGGATCATCGGAATACGCCCAGGTCTTGACATTTCCGGTGAACATCTCCCACCACACGCCCACGAATTTCATCGGCTTGATCCACGATGTATCTTCGATCTTGCTCGGCTCGTTGAGATTCATTATAAGCTGCGAAGCGAGAATATCGCGGGCGTCATCGCTGATAATGAAAGTGCGCCACGGAGTATTGAAAGGCATCTGAAGATATGCGCTCACACCCAGACGGTCAGGTACAAGATGCGTCTTTAATTTATGATTCTCGGCGTCAACGTCAAGAAGCATGGCGGGATATCCGGCCAAAGCCGCTTCATGGATATTCACATACACGCTGTCGGGAGTCTTCATCAGCATGGGTGTCTGTATATTCTTGCCCTCGGCGCGCTGGGCTTCGGTGTGTTTATGATACTTTGCAAGCGCCTCGGGTATCTCAGATATTGCGGTCTCTGACCATAAGTATTCATCGGTATCATAATCGCCCGGGATATAATATGCCTTGTTGTCAGCGGTGAGGTTGTACTCAGTAAGTTCGTCACGGAGAGTGAGATAATTCGGACCGTCCTGCACGGGTAGCTCATAGCGGAAGCCCACGCCGTCGTCAAACACGCGGAATCTCACCGTCATCTCTTTCGACGGATTCTCGGCTTTCAGTTTCACGGCAAGTTCGCGGAAGTGATCGCGCACGTCACTGTACTCACCCCATACAGGCTGCCATGTGCGGTCGACGGTCACGGTATCCACGCCGGCGATCGTAAAGCCGTCGGTAAATGCTGTCTCATCGGCCATCAGCCCCATGCGGCTCGGCGCTACTATGGTCTTGCCCTTATAATCGATACTATACACGGGCGCACCACCCTGCTCAAGATCAAATGTAAGGCTGATGTCGCCCGAAGGTGACGATACTCCCACGGCTGCCTGCGCGGCAATTCCTGACAGGAAAGATAAGGTTAAAAGAAAATTCTTCATTTACTGATCTCTGTTTAGTTAAAAATCTTTCGCAAATATAATCACAATCCTTCACCCGCGCAAATAGCCATTGCAGATTAATCATGAATCATTAATCACAAGAGTCTTGCTATTTTGATAGAAAAGTGCTAATTTTGCAGGCAGAAAACTACTCAAATATTCTACTGAAATGAGAAAAAATATTGTAGCGGGCAACTGGAAAATGAATACCACCGTGCCCGAAGGCGTTAAACTCGCCAAGGATGTCAACAAGGCTCTCGAAGGCAAGGAAGTGAACTGCGACGTGATCATCTGCGTACCTTTCACCCATCTCGTACCCGTCAACGATGTTATCGACGCTGACAAGCTCGGTCTCGGTGCCGAAAACTGCGCCGATCATCGCAGCGGTGCCTACACCGGCGAGGTATCCGCTCCCATGGTAGCATCTACCGGTGCCAAATATGTAATACTCGGTCACTCGGAGCGTCGCCAGTATTACGGCGAGACTTCCGAAACCCTCAAGGAAAAAGTGGCTCTCGCTCTCGAAAACGGTCTTACACCCATCTTCTGCATCGGCGAAGTGCTTGAGCAGCGCGAGGACGGCTCCTATCTCGACGTGGTGAAGAAGCAGATCGAAGATGCCCTTTTCAACCTTTCGGCTGAAGATTTCTCGAAACTGATTCTCGCCTACGAGCCCGTGTGGGCAATCGGTACCGGCAAGACTGCCACCGACGACCAGGCTCAGGAAATGCACGCTTTCATCCGCAAGACTATCGAGGATAAGTATGGCAAGGAAGTAGCTGAAAACACTTCGATACTCTACGGCGGCAGCTGCAAGCCCTCCAATGCCAAGGCTCTTTTCGCCAAACCCGACGTTGACGGCGGCCTCATCGGCGGCGCTTCCCTCGATGCCGAGTCATTTATGGGCATCGTAACAGCTTTCTGATTGTAATATAACCGATATATCGATGAAGGATGTAATAAAGACGATCACAGCATATCGTCGCGACATCCTTCATCGTTGATATTTTAGTATTATCGCATGAACTTCCGCTCCCTGATAACATTTGCGGCAGCCGCGGCAGCCGTATGCCCGTCGGCATTAGCCGACAAGGACACGCCCAACATTGTCGCCCACATCATGGCCGACAGCACCAACTCCGTCGTGCAGCCGGCAGAACTGTATCAGCGCATCGTGTTTGTGGCCGAAGAAGAGCCTGCACGCGAACAGGCCGGGACGGCTTCAGGCGAAGTATCTTCCCCGGGCTCGCATCAGGCCGGATTCAGGGTGCAGGTGTTCAGCGACAACAATACACGCACCGCCAAAAACGAAGCAAGAGCCAAAGCCCGTCAGGTCTCCTCGCGATTCCCCAATCTCTCTACTTATGTCAGATACACCTCTCCCTACTGGCGACTCAAGGTGGGCGACTTCCGCACCCGCCAGGAAGCCGACGAGGTGGCCGACCAGCTGCGTAAGGCATTCCCTGCTTTCAGCAAGGAGATAAGGGTGGTAAGAGACCGTATCAATCTTTCCGATTAAGAATTATGTCACAGGATATTCAGGTTACAGATACTGAAAAACAGATAGCCGGACACATTTCGGCAATCATCAAGCTCCTTGGTGAGGACGTGAACCGTGAGGGTCTTGTCCGCACTCCCCTGCGCGCTGCCCGCGCTCTTTATTATGCCACCCGCGGATACCGTCAGGATCCCGACACGATTATCAACCGCGCCATTTTCGCCCACGACGGCTCGCAAATGGTAGTGGTGAAAGGCATAGAGTTTTACTCGCTCTGCGAGCACCATATCCTGCCATTTTTCGGACACATTTCAATCGGTTATATTCCTCACGGCAGCACTATAGGGCTGAGCAAACTTGCCCGCATAGTGGATTTCTACGCCCGTCGCCTGCAGGTACAGGAG
>JAIDSW010000038.1 GCA_029061025.1 Duncaniella sp. | reverse complement strand
CTTAAATTTCAAACTCATGACTTCGACATCGGCTCGCAGAATCCCGTGCAGGTGAATGTGAGGCAGGATGAAGTCGATGGTTCGCTGCGGCCTGTAGGACCGCCTGCGGCAGCCGGAAATGCTCCCGGCGCACTTCTCGGGTCGGTGGCGTGCAAAGGCAGACATGTGGTTATTTCCACTATCGACGGTGAGGTGTATGTGACCGATCCGCTGAAAGATGCGGCCGTAAAGGCGTGTTCGCTCGATTATGATGTGACTTCGGCCGTGAATATCGATGGCGGCATGCTGCTCATGTCTGGCCTCTCGGGTGAGCCGCCGTGCAGACTCTCGTTAGATTTTGAAACCGGAGAGGCCGCGATAGAAACACCATTACCCCGACATTGCGCACCACGGCTCGAAAGAATGGACGACGGAGTGCTGTCGATACCGCTTCCCGCAAGAAAGCTGAAAGGCTCGTATTCCCGCGCCGCCAGGTCGCTGATACCCGACGATCTGCACACGCTTACCCAGGATTACTCTACGGCCTATCGTGATTTATGCGGACTGGCTGCCTCGCGCCATCGGTTTATTCAGCCGGTGATGGCGCGCGTCACCGCCCGCGATTCAAGAGGAATCATGTTGTATCGCTCTGCTCCGGTGCTGATTACCCCTCAGTCAGGAGCACAGCTGACCGAGACTTCGCGCCCGCTTGGCGGGGACTCCCTCAATGAAGTGGAAGCCTCGGCAATTCAGGCCGTACCCTTCAGCATAGGTATCGTTTTCCCGCAGGACATGTCTCCGGAGTGGAGAAAGCGGGTAGCCCTTGTAGAGGTAGAGACGAGCGAGCAGATACATCCCGTCACATTCTCGCTACCGGCGGCTGCAAGAATCGAAAGCGCGGGTTCGCAATCAGCCTCGGTAGTCATGTCAGCCCCCGGAGTGGATGCGTCGGCCGGCGGAATCGCCGCGGAGGGCTCGGAAATGCGAAGGCGCATCACGGGTGTGCTCATGAATGCCGACAAGGCTCTTGCGGTGGCGCACTCGATGGCGTTGCCATCTGTGGCATTGACGGTGACGGGTATATACAGGGCATCCTCGCCCGACTGCCGCCGCCAGGTCGATACCATCATGGCCACCGCATCACACGTGCCCGAGGCCGCGATGACTGCTCCGGGGAGCCTGATGCTCAACTATCCCCACACGTTCAGCGCATCTTGCGCCGGAAGTGCCGGCGGGAAGATTCTGTGGGGAAATGTGACTGCGCGCATGTTTGGCGGCTACACGGTGGCCGAGCAGAGTGTGGCTGCTACTTCGGCTGTAGCCCGTCAGGCCGCCACATCGGTTATCACCCTCGACGACGGCCGAATGCTCGTCGATAGCACCACGGAAAAAGTGATGACTACGAAAGAACTGTCGCCGCTTATTGTTTTCCCGCATCCGTCGGCTGTAAAGGTGACAATAATGACCGGCACGAAAATGTGGGAAGCTGCGTTGCGACCTACCCCTTGCCGTCGCATGGCCTATGCTCTTGCCTCTGATCTCAAGCCGGTTACGCCGTCGGTAGAAACGGGCATGCACGTTGTTCCCGACGCTTCGGTGGTCACCATGCATTATCCTGAGGCTGTGGCCATATCCGATGCGGCCGCCCCACCGGAGATAGAAGCAATGGTGACAGCCGCCCCGGGAGCTGTCACCGCTATCATGCCGGAACTTCGAGCAGGTTCGTCGCTCGATATCACACGCAGGCATTTCTACGTGTTTTCGCGAGGAGGCATTTCATCGGTAACGGCCGGTGGATCGCCTCTGCGGCTCACGCCGGTGATGCTCGACCACAGGGCTGTGATGATGCCGCAGAGTGTATGTGCTGCAGCCGACAGTGTGCTTGCCGTGGCCGGCGGTGACCTTGTGAGAATTTCGGGCAATAAGGTCACCACGCTGCTGGTCAATACAGGCCCGTGCAGTCTTGGACGCTGCGGCCGATATGGTGAGGTGTGGCTCGTGAGTGCGTCATCCGATCCCACGCTCATATTCAATCCCGCCACAGGTTACGCTTATTACCGCACCGATGTATATCCTGAAGAAATGATGGCCTCAGGTGACCGCTTGCTTCTGCGCTTGGCCGACGGGACGCTGCTCGATGCCTCGGCCGAACGTAGCGAGCCCATGAATGTGGAACTGACTTTCAGGATATGTCTGCCGCGTGCAAGGGCGGTAAGAGCATTTGGCGTGAGGGCATTCGGACGGCAGGTGGAAGGGAAAATCATACTTGCTGCCGACAACGGCGTGCACTCTCCCGACGGTGCCTACCGAATAGTGGATTTTGAGGTCGACGGCTCACTCAACCGTCCGCTCGAAAGCCGAGTCTTGGCGCATCCTTTCCGCTACGTGACCCTGGGGATACGCGCATGTGTGAGCCAAGATTTCCGTCTTGAATCGGCATGGTGCGCCACGCTTACGTAATAATACCCCGTTCCACAATATTTGTCAAGGCTGAGGCTGCCAATCGTTGAGCATCTGCGTCCGCTTGTTTCGGTCACAATGCCACCGCATTGCTCTCTCACTGCGCGAATACATCTGCACGATGCTTGACCGCCTCAGCCTTGATAAATAATGTGGAACGGGGTATAAAAGACCCGGAGCCGACATTCGGTTCCGGGTCTCGGTATGTAAAGTGACAGGGTTTACTTCACTATGGTCTTCTCAACTTTGCCTGAAGCGCGCTTGATCAAGTAGACGCCTGCGGGCATGTTGGACTGATTGACTTTCTGACCGTTGAGGTTATATACGGCTTCCACGGCACCGTTGTCGCCCGAGATGATCTCGTTGATTCCCGACATGCCTGTACCGGCGGGCTGTAAGAGCTTGAAAGTTTTGCTCACGCCGGGCGCCGAGATGGTGATTTCGCCTTCGCGGGCGGTCTCGGTATATTCGGCGTTGACTGTGAGGACGGTATTGGCGTAGCGACCTTCCACGGTTACTTCAGCCCAGTCTGGGGCGGAAACGGTGAATTCCTCACCTGCATAGTAGCTGTCGAGACCTGTCTTGGTACCGTTGTTGCTCACTTCAAGTTCCTCCGTGTCACACTGCAGCCAGGGCAGGCAAGCCTCCATGTTGATGGCAAATGAGGTGTAGAGTGCCTCACCTTCGGCATCTGACATAGGCGAATATGACACGCGGGTTTCGCCCTGGAAGGTAATCTCCTTGGCTACCCAGCCAAGTGCGAGGGGAGCATCGGCGGGATAGAGCGACTGGAAGGGGCAGAAATAAGCGATGTCGGGATTGTTGAATCCGGCGATCATCACCACGTAGGCGGGATAGGTATCGTCGAGCACCACGGCTTTGTCAAATTCAAATGTAAGGCATGACAGGTCGGGCGACTGATCACCTTCGGCAAGCACGCTTATGTCCTTACCCTTGAGGGTAGCTGTGGCTACGGGTGAATCGAGCATGGGCTCAAAGTCATCGTTGATGGGATAGATCGTGCAGGTAAACTCCACATTCTCACCTACACCTGTAGTGTAGGCGAAGAGGTCGGCAGCGGTGACTACCATGGGAGAGGCCGAAGAATAAAGGAAGTTGAAAATAGAAGTGAGTTTCACACCCTCGCCTTCCTCTTCACCTCCGTTGAATGTATAGTCGGTCCAGAATTGATCCACTCCGGGAGCATACCCGAAAATCGGAAGAATGGGAGTACCGAAATCTTCACGGTAGGTATATACTCCAAGATCTTCGGCTACGCGGTTGAAAGGAACAAGACCCATATTGAGCATCACCTGGCCGCCATCTGACGTCGATGCAAGGAAGTCAGCCTTGCCACCCATCTGCATGTATTTGGCCGGGTTCTGATATGTAGCTGCTGAAGCACCGGGAGCCGATACGGTAAGTTTGGGCAGATAATACAGGTTGTTGCGGGTGGTGAAGTCATTAGTGTAGTCGGTAGCATACGACGCAAAGAGCTCATCGCCCTCGGTGGTGAGCCAGTTGTCGGTATTTTCGGGGTCGTTGTACTCCCAGGTGTAGGTGGCACCGTCAACGTAGTCATACGACATCCACATCAGGTCAGTGTAAACGGGCAGTGCAGCCACTCCCATGTTGAGGGCATCGAGATTGCGGGTGAAGCCCCAATACTGTGTGGAGAAAGGCATCATGTATACGGGGGCTTCGAGCTGAGGATTGCCTATGCGGATATTGTCGATAAAGCATGTCTGGCCGTCGGTGCCCACATACTGAAATGCTATCTGAATCTTCTTGCCGGTATAATCGGCGAGGCTGGCGCTTTCAGGCTGGAGTTTGTCACCCGTCGAAATCATGAAGAGATCATCGAGCGAATAGCCTTTATAGCGGTCGGCGAAATTGATGAGCTGAGCCCATTCACCACCCTCTTCGCGGATGTTGACTATGATATTGAATACTACTTCGGGTTCACCGATAAACTGACTTGCATCCCAGTCAACATTTTCGAGATTGAAGAAAAATATGGGATCAAGACTAATATCGAAGTACAGACCTTTGGGCTCCTCGGGGAGAGACACTACCGGAGAAATGAGCCACTCGTCTTGAGATTTGTCAGAGTAAGAAATACCGTAGTAATACTTTCCGTCGGTGGGGCTGGGAAGGTTAGGATTTGCTTCTGAAGGACCCCATTTTTCATAGGTTCCAAGTTCGATATCCCCCTTTGATTCCACTGTCCAGCCTTCGGGCACCCATGCTTTGGTGGTGCCGTCCCATCCCTCGAAACTTTCAAAAAGGATGTCGGAGCCGTCGAGCTCGCCGGTTTTTGCGGGAGCTTTGGAGAATACGCGGGGGTTGACAGTATTGTTTTTCACTACTGCGGGTGAACATATGCGCTTGGCTACAGCACCTTTTTCGGTGATTACGTCGGCCACGCGCGAGTGGGCACGTTTCACTAATTTGGCAGCGCTTCCGGTCTCGGTGCGCTCCTTTACGAGGTCATGACCGCTCACGGCAGTCTGTCCCGTAGCCGTGGCTGCGATTGACAGCGCGGCTGCAAAAAGTAGAAATTTGTTCATTAATTGTACCTTTTGGTTATATTTCTGTAGGATTAATAGCTGCAAAGATAGTAAAAAAGCAGCAGGAATCACAAAGTTTTAGTCTATTTCAGTGAGTTTTAGGTAATTTTGATATCCACGCAGCTATCTTGGTCAATACGTCGGGCGAAATTGTCTGGGAGATTGCGCCGTAGTTCATCGCGGCCTGCCGTGACGGTACTTCCTGAAACATGTGATTGAGTCCGGGAAATTCCACCGTTTCAGCTGAGGGGAGAGCCGCCGAAATGGCCGCGAGATTTTCTTGGGGGTTTACCTGATCGTCCCACGATCCGTTCAGCGCCAGCACGGGGCAGGTGATTTTCGCAATGTATCCTGCCGGGTCGAGCCGCATGAAAGCGCGATACCAGGGCGTGAGCATCGGGGCGATCATGGCGTCGAGCTGCGAGTCGTCAGCTTCCGGATGCAACGCACGCATGGCAGGACGTATGGCCGTCGCGGCGCCGAGAGAGTCGGCGGGCGATGCCACTATTGAAAATACATGTCTAAGCGAATCGGTCAGGGCAGCATTGAGTTTACTGCCCGAGAGTGCGATAAGGTCGAGATTTTGTCTTACTATGAGTTCCTCACCTTTCACTGCCGCGCCAGCAAGCGACACTACGAAACCCACTTCGGCGGGATGCGAGGCGGCGTTGATGAAAGCTATAGTGCCCCCTTCGCTGTGACCCAGCAGTCCGGTGCGCGTGGTGTCGACCTCAGAGCGCGAGCGGAGATAGCGCAGCGCCGCCATAGCGTCGGCGGCATTGTCCATAGTCGTCTCGCTTCCCGTAGCGGCCGAACTGCTACCCGCTCCGCGGTCGTCGTAGCGAAGCACCGCAATGCCTGCGCGGGTAAGATAATCGGCTATTACGGCGAAAGGCTTGTGACCCATGATTCCCTCATCGCGATTTTGCTTTCCGCTGCCGGTGATAAGCACCACCGCCGGATAGCCGTGGTTGCCACGCGGCCTAAGGGCAGGCAGAGTGAGCGTGCCGGCAAGAGTAAAGTCACCGTTATTGAAAGTCACCTCCTCGCTTTGATAGAAAAATGGCGGGCGAGGTGTCTGCGGTCGGTCAGGCTTCAGGTCATCGGCCGTGCCACGCGTCATGTCGAGCGGGATGGTCACGCCCTGGATAAAAGAGCCGGTAAGGTGAGAGCCGTCGTCGCTCATCTTGCCCTCAAATGTAGCCCCGAGGCTTGCCATGCCGATATATACCGAGCTGCCGTCGGGCGCCACGGCCACGCTGTCGCAAGGTATCTCCCATGCACCCTGCAATGGCGACGAAATAGTAGCCTCGGCGGACGATACGATATTGAATACCACAGGAAGCTGCCCCATGAGAGAGCCTTTCCATATGCCCGTGACCTGCTGCGCCGCGGCCACGGCTGTCAGCATCCATATCAGTTGAATAAGAAAAATCCGTTTCATCCGGCAAATTTACCAATAATATATTGAAGTCATCTAAACTTTTTTGATTTGTGAATTTTATTAAGGAATACCACAGCGAACGCCAGATAATTCCA
>JAIDSW010000037.1 GCA_029061025.1 Duncaniella sp. | reverse complement strand
TCGGTAGGTGATGAGGTGACTCTTGTCGCAACAGCTACTTCCGGTCTTGAAGTAAATTACAAATCATCCGATACTGACATCGCTGAAATCGACGGAGATAAAGTTACCTTTAAAGCAGCAGGCGACGTCACCATCACAGCATCTCAGGCAGGTGATGACACCTACGAAAGTGCCGAACCAGTATTAATGACAGTTACCATTAAGAAATCTCAGCAGTCTATCGAGTGGAATCAGAATCTCTCTTATATTTCGGTAGGTGATGAGGTGACTCTTGTCGCAACAGCTACTTCCGGTCTTGAAGTAAATTACAAATCATCCGATACTGACATCGCTGAAATCGACGGAGATAAAGTTACCTTTAAAGCAGCAGGCGACGTCACCATCACAGCATCTCAGGCAGGTGATGACACCTACGAAAGTGCCGAGACTGTATCCATGACCATCACTGTGAAGGAAGCCCAGAGCGAAAATCCTAACGAGGATATTACTTTGAACCACTCTGACGCTACTCTGAATCTCGAAACTTCCCTTGACCTTACAATCGAGGAATATGAGTGGACATCGTCTGACGAAAGCGTAGCTACTGTGGCTGCTAACGGTGTGGTAACTGCCGTGGCAAGTGGTAATGCTGTGATTACACTTTCTCGTAAGAGCGATGGTATCACATTGGCTGAATGTGCGATTACGGTGGAGGATGCTCCCACTACATTTATTTCTGAATCCATGATTAAGAAAGGCATTGAGGTGAAACTCTCGGGCAATGAGGTGATTATCGAGGGTGCTCCCGCTTCGGCTCCCGCATGGATTTATGATGTGAACGGTAAGACGGTTTACTCAGGCCTCGATCGTAAGGTCGCTCTTGAATCCGGCATATATATCGTGTCAATCGATGGTACTCAGTTTAAAATCAAACTGTAACAATAAGATCATTAATGAGTACTTAACCCTTATATATAATTAGACCAACCAAATTATTGATGAAGTCGGCCACCCGGAGTGATTCCGCGTGGCCGACGATTTTTAGTTGGATTTGGGATGTATCGTTGGTGAGAATATATGGCGATAATAAAATGCCCGTTCAGGGCATAGCGCATTAGTAGCACCATACACCGAAGCTTGCGGAGGTGTGTGGTGTGATATCGTTTCGCCATGATATCGCGTCCGGTCAGGACGCGGTGGAGAGGATTGCGGGCATAACCGTTTCACCCGTGTGCTCACCGCACACGTTTTTTGCCGTTTGTCATATTCCACCACACATCTCCGCTCGCTCCGGTGTGTGGTGCTACGAATTTATTACGCCCTTAGCGGGCGTGGTTGCGGCGGGCATCCATCGCGGAGGTTGTTGCGGCATCGGTAGGTATTTTCGGTATAAAATTACAATTTTGCTCCACCGGGGCGTCCTGAGGAACGCCCCCAACTATTATCTAAACAAGCGAATCCGGCAGAGCAATACCGCAATTTCTCAGCGATATTCGAGCGGAAGGGATGCGCGGACGTCGGCAGAAGATGAGCCGATAAGGAGGTCAAAGCGTCCGGGCTCTATCTTCCATGAGTGGGTGGATTCGTCGAAATAAGCAAGCATCGACGGGTCGATGTCAATGTGAACTATTTTTGTTTGGCCCGGCTCAAGATATACCTTGCTGAATGCTTTCAGTTCCTTAACCGGGCGAGGCACTGAGGAGTGATTGTCAGCCACATATACCTGAACCACCTCAGCTCCGGCTTGTCTTCCGGTATTACTTATCGGTAAAGCGAGCGTAACGGTCTGACCCTCGCGAAGCGTTGATGATGACAGTGAAGGTCGGCCAAACTCAAATGTCGTGTAGCTCAATCCATGGCCGAAAGGCATGAGCGGCTTTATTGAATCTTTTTCAAGAGAACGGTAGCCGACGAAAATATCGTCAATGTATTCCTGACGGGGATTCTTTCCTTCGGCATCCGCAACCCCGGGATATGATAATTCACCGGCTGCATGTGCACGCAGATCGTCAAGCTTCATTGGGAATGAAAACGGCAGGTGTCCCGAAGGATTTACCTTACCTGTGATAACATCGGCCATCGATTCTCCTGTCATAGTACCTAGATACCAGCTTTGCAATACGGCAGGCACGCTGTCGATCCAAGGCATAGCGTAAGCATTACCCGATATATTTGCCACGATGATATTAGGGTTGGCTTCGGCAAGTTCGGTAATCAACCTGTCCTGTCCCCACGGAAGATTATACTCGCGACGATCCGTTGACTCACAATCCTGAAAACCGTTTTTATTCAGACCTCCTATATATATCACCACATCGGCTTCGCGGGCGAGTGCCACTGCCTCGGCGCGGAGCGAATCGAGAGTGGACTGAGGTATCAGATCTTCTTTTCCATATCTGGGGCGACCTGATATGTAACCCTGAGCATACTTTACATTTCCGAAACGGGCAGATAGTGATGCCAACGGAGTGAACATATCCTTGACTTTCAGGTCGCTCGACCCGCCACCTTCATTGAGATTGCGGGTAGCATTCTCACCCACCACCAGTATATTGAGGTTTCGTGTAGTATCAAGTGGCAGAACACCGTTATTTTTCAATAAAACTATTGCCTCGTCGCCTATGGCTTTTGCGGCAGCATAGTGTTCGGGGGATGCAAGCGAGCCGAATGGTTTGTGCCGGTTCATTGATGTGCGGAATATCAGTCGGAGCACATTGGCAGCCTTGGCATTGAGAGTGGAATCGGGCAGCGAGCCGTCACGCAATTTTTTAAGGTAGGGATCGGCAAGGAAGTAATCCTCGTAGCCGAACTTGCTTTCCGATGTCAGGCCATTGGTATATGACCCCATCTCGATATCCAAGCCGTTGAGTGCGGCCTGATCGGTATCGTGAGCTCCGCCCCAATCGGTGATCACTGCGCCGTCAAATCCCCACTCACCACGCAATATATCCACAAGAAGTCGGTGATTATGGCAGGCGTGCTCGCCGTCATATTTATTATAAGCACCCATTATGCTCCATGCTCCACCGCGTTCCACGGCGGCCTTGAATGCGGGCAGATAGATTTCATAAAGCGCGCGATCCGACACCTTCACGTCGATTTCACCGCGCCATTGCTCCTGATTGTTGAGCGCAAAATGCTTCACGCATGCCGCCACACCATTTTTTTGAAGTTCCTGAATATATGGCACCACCATAACCGATGCAAGACAGGGATCTTCGCCCATATATTCAAAGTTACGGCCGTTGAGCGGTGTGCGATAGATATTTACACCCGGGCCAAGCAGCACATCCTTCCCGCGGTAACGCGCTTCTTCGCCTACACTTTTACCATAGAGAGCCGACAGCTCTGGATTCCATGTAGCGGCAAGAGCCGTCAAAGCAGGAAATGCGGTAACGGAATCACATGTCCATCCTGCATATTTCCAGTCGTTCCAGTTGATCTCGGCTCTTACTCCGTGAGGCCCGTCGCTCATCATTAACTGAGGAATACCGAGACGAGGCACGCCGCTGCTGGCAAATTTTCCATAAGCGTGGAGCAAGGCCACTTTTTCCTCATCGGTCATGCGTGCCAGCGCATCACTTACCCGCTCCTCAATGGGAGCGTCATCATTGAGATACACCGGAGTCACCGCAGTCACTGTTGTAGCCGAAACGGCAAGCAGTCCGGCTAAGATTACCTTATCTATCAATTTCATATCTTACAGTTTTATTGAGATTTCTTTTCCTGAATATTCTATTAACCGCCCCGAAGCCTTCACGGGATTTTCCACGGGAGTTTCCGGGGTGATGTACACTATATTGAACCTGAGTGTCTCATCCATTCCGTCAAAAGACCCTTCGCGATCACCGATGGTGAGACTGCGCTCATCATCGTTATATGCAATAGGTATCTTGCTGTATTTTCCTGACTCATAGTTGTAATTGGTCCCTTCGTCGTCATAGAGCGTAAAACTTCCATCGCGGCCTTCATAAATAAGCAGGGTCACAGGAGAGTCAGGGTGCTCGGCAGTTGACTGAATATCAGGCCCTGCCGGTATTATCGAGCCTCCGCGCACAAAAAGGGGCATGCGGTCATAGGGAGCATCCACGGTGACAAAGCCGTGTCCGTCAACAAGTCGGCCTGAATAGAAATCATACCACTTGTTGTCTTCGGGAAAGTATACTTCACGCGTGCGCTCTCCGTATCGATATACCGGAGCAACTAAAAATGCCGGGCCAAACATATACTGATCGCCAATATTTCGGACTTGGCTATCAGGGAAATCCATCACCATAGGTCGCATGAGTGTATAATCGTCGTAATGAGCCATAGCAGCGAGAGAATAAAGATATGGCATAAGGTTGTAACGGAGACGTGTGTAATACACTATCGAACCGTAAGCCGGGTGATCATCGGGCGCGATATTATATACCTCGCGGAAAGGCCACTGGCCGTGAGCTCTGAATAAGGGCACAAAAGCCCCGAACTGATACCACCGCGTATTAAGCTCGCGCCACTCGTCGAGGTCAGGACTTTCCATGCGTGATTTATTCCACGCTTTGGCTGCTTTCACATATCGGTCTTCCACGCAGAAACCGCCAATATCCATGGTCCAGAAAGGAATGCCGCTTACTGAGAAGTTCAGTCCCGCGCGTATCTGCGCCTCCATATCCTCCCATCGGGTGGCAATATCGCCGCTCCATGTAGCGGTAGAGTATCGCTGTTGCCCCGGGAATCCTGAACGGGTAAGAAGAAATACGCGCTTGGAGGGCACGTCGCCGCGCTGGCCGTCATAAATCGCCTCGGCATTCATCAGGGCATAGGCGTTGAAATATTTTGCGGCAGGCCCGAGGGCTGTAGGTGTCATCAGTTCCTTGCGGTATTCAATGTCGACACAATCGCGAATATTGGGCTCGCTTGCATCCATCCACCAGGCATCTATACCCAGCGGTACATAATGGTCATTAATCTGACTCCAGAATAATTTCCGCGCCTCGGGATGGTAAGCGTCGTAAAACGATCCGAGATACCCCGGACCCACCCAGTCACGTATACTGTCGCGCACGGCATTGCGATACATCCAGCCGCGGGAGTCAAATTCCTTGTAGTGGTCGGTCGTCGTATAGAATTTGGGCCATACCGACACCATCACACGCGCGCCGAGCGAGTGGATCGAATCGACCATGCCCCGGGGATCAGGGAAACGCTTGCGGTCAAATTCATGACTGCCCCACGCATCCTGAGGCCAGTGAAGCCAGTCGATCACGATATTGTCGAGAGGAATGTTGCGGCGTCGGAATGCGTGAGCAGTGGGGCTCACGGCTAGGGCGGGAGTGTATGG
>JAIDSW010000363.1 GCA_029061025.1 Duncaniella sp. | reverse complement strand
TTACTGTGGTGACGCTCTTTAATCTCTTTTCCAACCTGCTCATCTATCATTATACGCGCGACAAGTCCCCGTCGGGCTACATGGATGCTCTCGGCTTCCGCAACCAGTGGCAGCTGCGACCCTACGAGACGGCAGCGCGGTCATATAACGTAAGGCAGACTATCGAGATAATTTCGGCGCTCCGCGATTTTGACCGTAAGACCAAGGGCGTGGGCTCGCGCATGAATGAATATGACCTTTTCCGCGACCTGCTTTTCCATATATTTACCGCACGCGGTATACTCGACTGAACCCTGATACCTGCACGCGGGTTTACTATACATATTTTATAATCATCATTTTCTTCATCCATGAAGTCTCATATAAAAATAGGAAAATATAATACGCTTAAAGTGGGCCGACTTGTGGATTTCGGCGCATATCTCGACGGAGGCGACGGCACCGAGGTGCTGCTGCCGGCAAAGTATATCACCGAGCCCCTCAAGCCCGGC
The DNA here is from genome assembly GCA_029061025.1 of Duncaniella sp. Classification (GTDB taxonomy): domain Bacteria; phylum Bacteroidota; class Bacteroidia; order Bacteroidales; family Muribaculaceae; genus Duncaniella. Next base: position 11,346 of record JAIDSW010000363.1, on the reverse strand, counting down.
GATGAGGTCAGGGTATTCGTCTATACCGATTCCGACGATCGCCCTGTAGCGACTACGGAGCACCCCTATGCCACTGCGGGTGAATTTGCCTTCCTGCAGGTCAATGATGTGAACCGCTACGGCGCTTTCCTCGACTGGGGACTGATAGCCAAGGAGCTGCTTGTGCCTTTCAGCGAGCAGCGTGCCAAGCTGGCACGCGGTATGGTGGTGCCTGTCTATGTGTATCTCGACGATAATACCAAGCGCGTGGTGGCATCGTGCAAGATCGAGAAATTCATAGGCAATACCATCCCTTATTATAAGCGCGGATTCAAGGTGAAGGCTCTGGTCTATGACCGCAACGAGGTGGGATATAAAGTGATTGTGGATAATCTTCACCACGGTATCATATATGAAAACGAGCTTTACAAGCCGCTTGTGATTGGCACGACGGTTGACGCTTACGTCAAGCACGTGCGCCCCGACTGCAAGATTGACCTGCTGCTGCACGGCGGCGATGATCACCGCGTCGACGAACTTGCCGAGGCTGTTCTCGACCGTCTCGCCGGTGAGCCGGGCGGATATTATCCGCTCACCGACAGCTCATCGCCCGAGGCGATAAAGGCTGCTTTCGCGTGCTCCAAGAAGGATTTCAAGAAAGCCATCGGCAGTCTGTATCGCCGCCGTCTCATCACTATCCATGACGACGGTATCAAACTCGTGACCGAATGATACTGCTTGCTCTTTCATCGTGGCTGTGGCCGGCCGTGACGGTGGCTTATTTCGTAGCTATCCTCACGGTGGCGTGGATCATCATCACCGACAACGGAAATCCGGTGCGTTCGCTCGGGTGGATTGCAGTGGTGGTGCTCCTTCCGGTGCTGGGTTTTGTGATGTATCTTTTCCTCGGCCGAGGCTTGAAAAATACGAGGGTGATTTCACGCCGCAAGCGCCGCCGGCTCGCGGCCACGGCCGAACATTCGCCCGCCCCGCGCATAATCAAGTCGCTTTCCGACGACAGCGCCCGCCTCATCCGCCTGGGCAACGCCACAACGGGAGCGGCTTTTTTCCCTGATACCCCGGTGGAGGTGTACAACGACGGCGAAAGCTTTTTCAATGCCCTTGTGGCCGACCTGCGCGCGGCGCGAGAGTGTATCAACATGCAATATTACATTTTCGCCGACGATAATATCGGTACCACCATTGCCGATATTCTCATGGAAAAGGCGCGCGAGGGATTGAAGGTGAGACTGCTCTATGACTACGTGGGCTGTATCGACGTGCCTTCGAAATTCTTTGAGCGCATGGCCGAGGCCGGAGTGGAGGTGGAGCCGTTTTTCAAGCCTGCATTTCCGCGGCTTGCAGGCACACTCAACTGGCGCAACCACCGCAAGGGTGTGATGATCGACAACATGATAGGCTATATAGGCGGCATGAATGTGGCCGACAGGTATATCAACGGCGGCGAGTCGTTCGGCAAGTGGCGCGATACATCGCTCAGATTTACCGGCAGTGCCGTGGCGGGACTGCAATATCACTTTGCGGTCGACTGGAATTTTATGGGTCGCGGACTTATTGATTATACCACCGCCGACACCTCCGAGATGTGGGAGGGTGCGATTCCCGGAGTAGGGGTGCAGTTTATCACCGGCGGTCCCACTGACCGCTACTCGGGCATAGCGCTTACCTATTTCAAGGCCATAGCGCAGGCCAAGAAGCGGGTGTATATACAGACTCCATACTTCCTGCCCAACACCGCCATGCTCAATGCCTTGATGACGGCGTCGCTCGCCGGAGTGGATGTGAGGGTGATGTTGCCGCGCATGACCGACTCGAAACTTCTGGCCTATGCCTCCCGCTCTTACATGAGTGAATGTATGGGCGCCGGAATAAAATTCTATCTTTATGAGCCCGGCATGCTCCACTGCAAGGTGCTCGTGGTCGACGATGAATTTTCCACTATCGGTACCACCAATTTCGACTACCGCTCGATGGAGACGAATTTCGAGGAGAACGTGATGATGTATTCCCGCGAGATGAACCGCTCGATCACACGCCAGTTTGAGGACGATATGCGCATGTCGCGTCGTGTCGCTCCCCGCGAGTGGCATCGCCGAAGCCGCCGCGAGAAGTTCCGCGAGAGCGTGTGCCGCCTGCTCAGTCCCATGCTTTGAACATTACAGAGCGGCAAACGTTAATATTAACAAATTACGTTTCCGCTATGACTACGATTTCACAACAACCCCAACCCCGAAAACTCCATAAGGTATTTTTTGCAGCCCGTCAGGCGTTAAGGCGTCATGCTACGGGCGGCAATGTGCTGATACTCGCTACATTGCTTGCGCTGATTGTGGCAAATATTCCGGGCGTCAATACTCTCTACAACGACTTCTGGAATCAGGAGATGCGACTGCAGATAGGCGATTTCAACCTGTTTTCTCATGCCGGCCATCCCATGAGTGTGCTCCAGTTTATCAACGACGCCCTCATGGCTATATTCTTTTTCACGATAGGTCTTGAGATAAAGCGTGAGGTGCTCGTGGGCGAGCTCGCCTCGTTTAAGCAGGCACTTCTCCCCATCATGGGGGCGATAGGCGGCATGGTGGTGCCGGTGGTGATATTTCTCGTCATGGCGCGCGGCAGCGATTATATGGCCGGAGCTGCAATACCTATGGCTACCGACATAGCATTCTCGCTCGGAGTGCTTGCGATACTCGGGTCGCGGGTGCCGCTCTCGCTCAAGATATTTCTCACTACTCTCGCGGTGGTCGACGATATAGGGGGTATAATAGTGATTGCAACGTGCTACTCGTCGCATATCGAGGCGATGTATCTGCTATATGCTGCCGTAGTGCTGGCGGTGCTGTTTATAGGCGGACGGTTGAAGATACAGAGCAAGCTGTTTTACACCTTGCTCGGCACTGTAGTGTGGTTTCTTTTCCTCAACTCGGGTATACACCCCACCATTGCCGGGGTGCTCGTGGCATTCACCATTCCCGCCACACCGGTATATGATCCGCGCAATTATGTGAAGATAATCCGCGACAACATAGCGCGTTTCCGCGAAGACGACGTGGATCGCCTCGACTCGCGCACCATACTCGATCATGATCAGATGGACTGGCTCAAGCAGATAGAGTCAGCGTCCGATAAGGTAATCTCCCCGCTTCAGGATATGGAGGACTCGCTTCACCCGCTCACTAATTATCTTATAATCCCGCTCTTTGCCTTCGCCAATGCCGGAATATACCTGCTCGACGTCGACCCGCTCAGCATAGTGCAGGGTCTCAGTCTGGCGATCATCATAGCACTTGTGGTCGGTAAATTCCTCGGCATACTGCTCTTTTCGTGGGCAACCGTCAAGGCCGGATGGGCACCGATGCCCGAGCACAGCAACTGGAAGATGGTGGCCGCTATCGCTATGCTCGGCGGTATAGGGTTCACGGTATCGTTGTTTATAGCCAACCTCTCATTCGGCGACATGGGACCTGAAGGACTCGCGTTGCTCAATCAGGCCAAAATAGGTATTGTGGTCGGCTCACTCCTTGCCGGACTCGGCGGCTTCCTTCTCCTCCGCCGCTATCTGCCTGCAACAGGAGAGGAAGAGTGACTGCGGTAGCGTAGTTAAGTTTCTGCGATGCTCGCACCCGCGCCTGCGGGTGCGGATATTAGTGTGGTAAATTGACGTAGGGTCTCGGCTGCGCCTCGACCGCAACGCTATTCTGTTATTACCCGCGCCTGCGGGTGAGGTGTTGTTCGCCTGCGGGTGATGCTTATGGATGTCACTATTTTCTGCTCCATTTTGATTGGTAAAACATAAAAATTTACCGATGGGTAGAAAAAAGTTGTATAAAATGTTGAGATAAGGTTAATTTTTTGTAATTTTGCCGAGAATATCATAGAAACTAATCCAAATGTTAACCTTATCACTCTCGCCACACATACACACGTCACTCACCGTGCGACGCTGTATGGGGCATGTAATCATCGCCCTGCTACCCGCAGTGGCATTCAGTCTTTTCTATTTCGGCATAGGTGCCCTGATAGTAATAGTGAGCGCCATAATCGGCTGCGTGGCAACTGAATGGCTTATTGACAAGTATATGCTTGGCCGCAAGCCCAGCATCGGCAATCTCTCGGCAGTGCTTACCGGTCTGCTTCTTGCCCTTAACCTTCCGTCAAACCTTCCCGTGTGGACGGTGCTCGTGGGCAGTATCGTGGCTATCGGTATCGGCAAGATGGCATTCGGCGGTCTGGGTTGCAATACATTCAATCCCGCTCTTGTGGGTCGTGTGTTCCTGCTGCTCTCGTTCCCTGTGCTGATGACCACCTGGCCTCTGCCTGAGGTTAACCGTCTTACTTACCTCGATGCAACTACCGGTCCTACCATCCTTGGTGCTCTGAAGATGGATCCCCAGGGTGATATGGTGGCTAATTTCGATATGATGAACAAAGCGCTCGGTATGTCGGGCGGCTCGATCGGTGAGATAGGCGCTATCGCCATCCTTCTCGGCCTTGTATATCTGCTCTGCGTGCGCATCATCTCATGGCATATCCCTGTGTCGATTATTGCTACAGTGGCAGTTTTCGCATGGGCATGCGGCGCCCCCGTGGGCATCGAGCTTCTCTCGGGCGGTCTGCTCTTCGGTGCCGTGTTCATGGCTACCGACTATGTGACCTCGCCCATGAGCCACCGCGGTATGCTCCTTTACGGAGTGCTCATCGGAGCCATCACGTTTATAATTCGTCAGTGGGGCGCATATCCCGAGGGTATGTCATTCGCCATCCTTATCATGAACGGATTTACCCCGCTGATCAACCGTTATATCAAACCCCGTAAGTTCGGAGAAAGGAGTGTAAAGGCATGAGTGGAGCAAAATCTACCCTCGGGACGATGATATTGTCCCTCGGTGCAATCACAATCATAGCCGGCGCACTGCTCGCCGGAGTTGCAGAAGCCACGAGCGAGCCCATCGCCGAGGCCAACAAGCAGAAACAGGTCGACGCCATCAAGGCTGTGGCCACCGCTCAGTTTGACAATGACCCCGCCGCATCGGCCGAAACTATCACCGATCTCTGTGACGACAAGGGCCACAACGTAATAGTGTTCCCGCTCTACAGCGGCGAAGAACTTACCGGTGCAGCTGTTGAGTCCTACACGCCCAACGCATTCTCGGGATTCTTCACCATCATGGTGGGATTTGATGTTGACGGCAACATCACCGGTTATGAGGTGGTGAAGCATGAGGAGACAGCCGGTCTCGGTGCGAAGATGCAGGACTGGTTCCGCGATCCCGCCGGACATCGCAACGTGATAGGCATGAATCCGGGTGTCAACAACATGACCGTCAGCAAAGACGGTGGCGAGGTTGACGCCATCACCGCCGCAACCATCTCGTCGCGTGCGTTCCTCGACGCCATCGACCGCGCATATAAGGGTTATAATCAATATAAAGCCTCTAAAAACAATGAACTCTAAACTCCGCATCCTATATAACGGCATCGTAGCCGATAACCCCACATTCGTTCTTCTGCTCGGTATGTGCCCCACGCTGGGTACCACTTCCAGCGCACTTACCGGTATGAGTATGGGTCTTGCCACTATGGGCGTGCTCATCTGCTCCAATGTGGTGATCTCCATGATTAAGAATCTCGTGCCCTCCAAGGTGCGTATCCCCGCATTCATCGTCGTAATCGCAACATTCGTTACGTTGCTTCAGATGCTGATGGAGGCTTATGTACCCGCCCTTTATGCCGCGCTCGGTATCTTCATCCCTCTGATTGTGGTTAACTGTATCCTTCTCGGTCGCGCCGAGGCGTTTGCTTCGCGTCACTCGGTAGGCGACTCGCTCTTCGACGGTATCGGTATCGGTCTGGGCTTCACTATCGCGCTCACCATCCTCGGTGCCGTGCGTGAATTCCTCGGTACAGGCTGCATCTTCGGCGCTTCGATCTATCCCGAGCAGTATGGCGCCCTCATGTTTATCCTCGCTCCCGGTGCGTTTATCGCCCTCGGTCTCCTTGTAGCCGCATTCAACGCTATCCGCACCCGCACTGCCAAATAATCCATAAAACAACTCAGAGCCATGATAGAATATATCTCAATCATCATAACGGCAATCTTTGTCAACAACATCGTATTTGCCCAGTTCCTCGGTATCTGTCCCTTCATCGGTGTATCTCGCAAGCTCTCATCGGCAGTGGGTATGGGCGCGGCCGTAACATTTGTTATGGCGATCGCAACTCTCGTTACCTGGCTGCTTCAGACTTACTGTCTCGATCCTCTGAAGCTCGGCTACATGCAGACGATCGTGTTTATCCTCGTGATCGCAGCTCTGGTGCAGATGCTTGAAATCGTGCTTAAGAAGGTAGCCCCCGCGCTCTACGCCGCTCTCGGTGTGTTCCTTCCTCTTATCACCACCAACTGCGCCGTGCTCGGTGTGGCAATTCTCTGCGTGCAGAAAGATTTTGCCCTCGGTGAAGCGCTTGTATATGCAGTGTCTACCGCCCTCGGTTTCACCATGGCGCTCTGCATCTTCGCCGGTATCCGCGAGCAGCTTGCGCTCGTTGAGGTGCCCAAGGCAATGAAGGGTGTGCCCATCGCACTCGTTACAGCCGGTATCCTCGCTATGGCCTTCATGGGCTTCTCCGGAATCAAGATCGGTTGATAAATCAACCGCCTGTATCAAATAACGCGCCATTGCCGTGTTTTCGGCAGTGGCGCGCTGTATATATAGTTGCCTTTTTGCCCGGCGTAGACAAAGGCGATTGATGCAATAGAAAGCTTAATAATGAGTTAATAAATGTTAATAGGGGGGGGGTGAGTCACTTTTTTATAATTTTGGAGTCATATAATTGTAATCTCGTTAGTCATTACAATATACGAACTCTTATTATCACTATTAACTATCTACTTTATGAGAAAATTCCTGATTGTTCTGCTCGCCATAGCTGCCATGTCCTTGCCTTTCGTTGCAAAAGGAGATGGAGTGGTATCTCTTGGAGGACGAGTGAAAGACGCGGTCGTGAAGATGGACCTTCCGAATGCGTTCATACTTTGGCCCGATTCGTCGGGTACTAAGGTCGACTCGATTTCATGCAAGTCAAAATCTTGGCGAAACGGCGAGATCCTCGATGCTTCATTCTGGCATAAAGAAGTGCCTCGCGTAGACTCTACCTACGTGTTTGACGTGGTGTGTGAGGGATACATGCCTCAGACGGTCTCGTTTACCGTCGAGAAGTTGGGCAAGCGGGAATCTTTTAGGGAAGTTCCATTGATTTATCTCGAGCGTGCGCCTCATCAGCTGAAGGAAGTGACGGTGACCGCCTCGAAAATCAAGTTTTACAACAAGGGTGATACGTTAGTGTTCAATGCCGACGCCTTCCAGCTTGCCGAAGGCTCGATGCTCGACGGCCTTATAGCTCAGTTGCCCGGAGTGGAGCTCAACGATGACGGACAGATAAAGGTCAACGGGCAGTTTGTGGAGTCGCTGCTTCTCAACGGCCGCGAATTTCTTGATGGAAATAATCAGCTCATGCTTGAGAATATCGCCGCCTATACGGTGAAAAACGTAGAAGTATATCAGGGTCAGGACAGAAAAGAGAAGTGGACACGCGACGACAGCGGCGTGAAGCATCTCACCATGGACGTAAAGCTGAAAAAGGAATACAACATGGGCTGGCTTGTCAATGCTCAAGCCGGTATCGGTACGGAGGACAGGTATTCCGGACGACTGTTCGCGCAGTGGTTCACGCCCACTCAGCGCCTTATACTGCTCGGCAACGTCAACAATCTTAATGACAACCGCAAGCCGGGAAAAGCCGATACATGGACGCCTGACATGATGCCCGACGGCACCCGCCGCTATCATCTCGCTTCGGGACAGTATTCTTATACCAACCTCGAAGAGACCGTGGATTTAACGGCAGCGGTGAAGTTTGAGCAACTGCGCACCAATGACATGACCACAATGTCGCAGACCAATTTTCTCGGCAACACGAATACATATGAGTATTCCTATGCCCGCTCGCATATGAAAGATACAAAGCTCAATTCCAATGTAGATTTGTGGCTGAGAAACGGAAAGGTCGCCGGATATCTTGACCTTGTAGCCAACTATCGCCGCAAGACCAACGACGGTAACACTCTCGCAGCTACATTTGACGACGAGCAGAAGGAAATGGATCGCGAGGTGATAGAGACACTTTACACCGATGCTGATCCCGAGCGTCTTGGCGCTGTAATCAACCGCTCCGTGACCCGCACCGACGGCTCGATGCGTCAGGTCGACCTCCGCGCGACTCCGGGAGGTAGCTTAATGCTCGGCTCGGGCGACCGCCTGTCGTTTGAGACCTATTTCCGCTACAATAATCAGAAAGAAGAAAGATGGAATGACTATACGGTCAACTATGGAACTGATGCCATGCCGGCAGTGCGCCGCCGCCAGTATTTCGACAATTCGCCCAACCATATAATCACGTCGGTCAACAATCTCACCTACCGTATGAAGGTGAACAAAGTCCGTCTTGCGCTCAACTATGAGTACCGCTTCAGCGACAATGAGAAAGATTCATATATGTATGCCCTCGAGCGGCTTGAGGATATGGGTATGTATGGCGTGCTTCCCGGCAGCTACCTCGATGCATTTGACCCGGCCAACAGTTATACCTCCCGCCTGATAGAAAACAAGCACTCGCTTGAGCCGAGCCTGAATTATACCTGGGGAAACGATAAACTGAATATATATGCGAATATGTATGCTCAGCTTTCGCTCAAGCACCAGCACCTCGACTACTGGCGCGACGGCCGCTCGTATCTCGTGAGGCAGACTAATTTCATAGTCACATCCGGTAGATGGCGCACGTATGTCGACTTCAGTTTCGGCCCTGAGAGAAATGATAATGGAAAGCGCAAGGAGTTCAAGCACATGATTACATATCACATAGAAATAGATCCTACCACTCCGGATCCCTTCCATCGCCTTGATGTGATCAACGATGCCGACCCGCTGAATATCACCGTGGGTAACCCCGACCTGTGCACGTCATATAATATCAACAACCGTATCACCTACTTCTACGAGCCCTCACAGCCCCGACATCCCATCTATGAAGAATTTACAGTAAGATATGTGACGGTGACCGATGCCCTCACCCGCGGATATATCTACGACACCGCAACCGGTGTTCGCACCACCCGCACTTATAACGTAGACGGTAACAATACCGCCTCGCTCGAAAACACGCTGCGACTACAGTTTGGCCGAGCCAATCAATTTACGCTCGCGTCGGTGACCGATGCAAGCCTCCAGCATTATGCCGACATGATAGGCGTGGACATGCAGGCGCCTCAGAAATCAGTGGTAAGCAATCTCGTAATGGGTCAGAAACTTGATTTCACCTGGCAGATAGGCAAGCAGTCGATCACAGCCCGCGGTTCCTTCACCGGGCGTCGCACCACCTCCGATCGCGATGATTTCTCCACCATCAATGCCCGCCACGTGAGCTACGGTGTAATAGGTAATTTCCGCCTTCCCGCCGGATTCGGCATTTCTACCGACTTCATGGTGTATAACCGCAGAGGCTACGGCGTGGCCGAGATTGACCGCAGCGACCTGATATGGAATGCCCGACTGAGCTATAACCCGCCCTTCGCCCGCCGCTGGGTGTTCATGCTCGACGGATTTGACATGCTCCATCAACTCTCCAATGTGAATTATGCCGTCAATGCCGCAGGTCGCACGGTGAGTTATTCAAATGCTCTCCCTCGCTACGTGATGCTATCGGTCCAGTATCGCTTCAACCATCAGCCGAAGAAGCGAGGCAAATAAGGTCGCATTAATCTTTAATAACACAAATGATTTGATTTAATCGGAAAATTTTTGTTAATTTTGTGTCGGGGAAGGACTGCGGTCTTTTCCCGACAGCGCTTTAGAGACCGGAATACGAAATGGCCCTATCTTGTCACGACGGTGTCGGACACATTCTCTCTTCTACCATGAGCCTCGTAACTGTCTCGGTGACAGTGCTCTCCTGACCTGTCGACCGACAGGTCCCCATATCTTGATAATAAAAAAACGACATAAATGACAAGTAAATGGAACTACTGTCCCCTGACATCCGACGAACAGGAACACGAGTCCGTTTTGGCCAAGCGCTTCAGCGGCACACCGCCGATCAGCGAGCTTTTGGCCCAGCGCGGCATATCGTCAGTGGAAGAGGCGGAAAAATTTTTCCACCCTTCGCTGAAAGATATGCACGACCCGTTTCTTATGCCCGACATGGACAAGGCTGTAGAGCGCCTCAACCGCGCTATGGGGACCAAGGAGAGAATTTTAGTGTTTGGCGACTATGACGTCGACGGCACTACCGCTGTGGCGCTGGTCTACAAATATCTGCTGAATTTCTACTCCAACATCGACTACTACATCCCCACACGCTACGACGAAGGTTACGGCGTGTCAAAGCAGGCTATCGACATGGCCGCCGAGCAGGGGGTGAAACTCATCATCATACTCGACTGCGGCATCAAGGCAATCGAGGAAATCGCCTATGCCAAGGAGCGGGGTATTGATTTCATAATCTGCGACCATCATGTGCCCGACGACATCCTGCCCGATGCCGTGGCCATACTCAATCCCAAGCTCGAGGGGAGCACATATCCGTGCCCGCATCTGTCAGGTTGCGGCGTGGGATACAAGTTCATGCAGGCTTTTTCGATTTCCAACGGCATTCCCTCCGTTGAACTTGAAAGCATGCTTGACCTCGTGGCGGTGTCGATAGCGGCCGACATCGTGCCTATGGTCGACGAAAACCGCATCATGACCTATCACGGACTCAAGCGCCTCAACTCCAATCCCAATATGGGACTGAGGGCGGTGATACGTGTGTGCGGATTGTCCAACCGCGAGATCACCATAAGCGACGTGATTTTCAAGATCGGCCCCCGCATCAACGCTTCAGGCCGAATGCAGAGCGGTATCGAGGCAGTGGAGCTTCTGGTGAGCCGCGACGTGGCCGACGCCAACGCCCGCGGCAAGGCAATCGACCGCTACAATCAGGACCGCAAGGAACTCGATAAGCAGATTACCGACGAGGCCAACGCTATCCTCGAGGAACGCGGCGAGATGACAAGCGACAAGAAGTCGATAGTCATTTATAACAAAAACTGGCACAAGGGTATCATAGGTATCGTGGCATCGCGCCTTACCGAACTTTACTACAAGCCATCGGTGGTGCTGACGTTCTCCAACGGTCTCGTCACCGGTTCGTCGCGCTCCGTGCAGGGCTTTGATATATACAAGGCAGTGGAAAGCGTGCGCGACCTGCTCGAGAATTTCGGCGGTCATCCTTATGCCGTGGGTCTTT
>JAIDSW010000362.1 GCA_029061025.1 Duncaniella sp. | reverse complement strand
TGAAAAATACGACATGCCGGTGCTGGAAGATGCGGCCGAGGCACTCGGATCGGAATATAAAGGACAGAAATGCGGTACACTGGGCCGCTATGGCGCGCTAAGCTTCAACGGCAACAAAATCATAACAACCTCGGGAGGCGGAGCGCTCGTGTGCCCTTCGGCTGAAGCTGCCGCGCGTGTGAAATTCTACGCGACTCAGTCGCGAGAAAATCGTCCGTATTACTACCACGAGGTAATCGGCTTCAATTACCGTCTGTCAAATATCAGTGCGGCCATCGGCTGCGGACAGATTGAGTCGCTTCAGGAGCGTGTCGATCGCCGCCGCGGCATACATCACCTTTACCGTGAAATGCTCGAAGGCACCGAAGGTATAACCGTTCAGGAAAATCCCTCGGCTGAGTTCAATTCCAATTTCTGGCTTTCCACTATTCTCATAGATCCGGCCACAGGTATTACGCCTGACGGCGTGCGCGTTGACCTCATGGAAAAAGGTATCGAGACCCGACTGCTTTGGAGGCCGATGCACATGATGCCCTTCTTTGCCGATGCACCTGCTTATACTGACGGCACGGCTGAATCTCTTTTCGAGCGCGGACTCTGCCTGCCGAGCGGATCATCGCTCACTGATGAGGACATCATCTTTGTGGCCGAGGCAATAAAGAGTTACGTCAATGACCATCGCATTTGATCTCGACGACACACTTTTCCCGGAAACAGAATTCGTCCGGTCGGCTTACAGAGCTATAGCATCCGAGTATGGCCGACCGGAGCTTTCCCTTATAATGGAAAGTAAAGCCACGCCGCGAGAGGCTTTTGACGAAGCGGCGCAGATACTTGGCCTGACTGATGCCTCGCCGCTGCTGCGTATATATCGCGAGCATATCCCCGACATAAAACTTACCCCGGGGGTTGAAACTACTTTGCGTCGGCTCAAAAACAGCGGTATCAACCTTGCTCTTATCACCGACGGTCGCTCGATCACCCAGCGCAATAAAATATCGGCTCTCGGTCTCGACCGATATTTCGACAGCAACCTGATATTTATTTCCGAAGAAACGGGCGCTGATAAAATGAGCGGACTGCCATTCCGCCTCACGGAGTCTGTCACTATTTCACCACCATATTTCTATGTAGGTGACAATCCGGCGAAAGACTTTTTTCAACCGCGCTGCATGGGTTGGAAAACCGTAATGATTATCGGAGACGACAGGAACATTCATACTCAGGACCTGACATTATTTTCTCCCGAATTTCATCCACACTCGACGATTGATTCAGTAGAAGAATTGTCCCGAATGGCGTGTTTATAACTTTTACATTTTTCAAAAGTTATCCAAAACCAAAACCTTTATCGCTGGTTGATAGCAAATTACGATTTTTAACAAGCTTGAAAGTTTTCCAAAACAAAATTCTTTAACAATTATTTTCTGTTAATATTCTTGCACATGACAATCGTAGTTGTTACCTTTGTCGCATCAATACGTACCACGTCAGTGATACACACTCAACCTAAATTCTAACCTTAACCTCATCACCAAAATCCCCGATGATACAGACAGTAGTGAAGCGCGACGGCCGTGTCGTGGGCTACAACGAAGAAAAAATCAAGGCGGCAATACGCAAAGCCATGCTGACGACTGAAATGGGCGAGGACGAATCGCTCATACATCGCATTACCGACCGCATCTCAACCTATGGTAAAGAGCAAATGTCGGTAGAAGAGATTCAGGATCGTGTGGAACTTGAACTTATGAAAAGCCCCCGCAAGGAAGTGGCGAAACGCTATATTGCCTACCGCGATCAGCGCAGCATAGCCCGCCGCGCAAAGACCCGCGACATGTTCCTTGAAATCATCGAGGCTAAAAGCAACGACATCACCCGCGAGAACGCCAACATGAATACCGACTCGCCCGCCGGCATGATGATGAAATTTGCCAGCGAGACGACCAAGCCGTTTGTTGACGATTATCTGCTCTCCACCGAAGCCCGCGAGGCCGTAAGAAACGGTTACCTTCATATCCACGACAAAGACTACTACCCCACCAAGTCACTTACCTGCGTGCAACACCCGCTTGACCGCATCCTTACCAACGGATTTGTGGCAGGTCACGGCGAGTCACGCCCCGCAAAGCGCATCGAGACTGCATCCATCATAGCCTGCATTTCACTTGAGACCGCACAGAACGAGATGCACGGCGGCCAGGCGATACCGGCATTTGATTTCTACCTCGCTCCGTTTGTGAGAAGCTCGTTTATCGAGGAGGTAAAAAACATTGAGGCTCTCACGGGTAATGATCTCAGCCACCTGTATAACTGTGAGATAAAGGATTATATCCGCAAGCCGCTCGACGGACTGGAAGGTGACGCCCGCTGGCTTCAGCATGCCATCAACCGCACCACATCGCGCGTTCATCAGGCCATGGAGGCTTTTATCCACAACATGAACACCATCCACTCCCGCGGTGGTAATCAGGTAGTGTTCAGTTCCATCAACTATGGCACCGACACCTCAGCCGAAGGCCGCTGCATTATCCGCGAGCTGCTCAACTCCACCTACGAAGGTGTGGGCAACGGCGCTACCGCCATATTCCCCATACAGATATGGAAGAAAAAGCGCGGCGTAAATTATCTCCCCGAAGATCCCAACTACGATCTTTACAAACTTGCATGCAAAGTCACCGCGCGCCGTTTCTTCCCTAACTTCGTGAATCTCGACGCCACTTTCAATCACCACGAAAAATGGGACGCCAACGATCCTCAGCGCTATAAATACGAGGTAGCCACAATGGGCTGCCGCACCCGTGTGTTTGAAAACCGCTACGGCGAGAAAACCTCAATAGGACGCGGTAATCTCAGCTTCTCGACGATCAATATCGTGCGTCTGGCTATAGAGTGCATGAGTATCGTCGACGAGCAGGAACGCATAGAGCGATTCTTCAGCAAACTCGACAATATGCTCGACATCACCGCTCGCCAGCTCTGCGACCGTTTTGACTTCCAGCGCACCGCTAAAGCCAAGCAGTTCCCGCTGCTCATGTCGCGCCTGTGGAACGGAGCCGACACGCTCGGAGCTGACGATACCATCGAGTCAGTAATCAACCAGGGCACTCTCGGTATAGGATTCATCGGCTTGGCCGAATGTCTGATAGCTCTTACAGGCAAGCACCACGGCGAAGATGAAAAGGCTCAGAAACTCGGCTTGCGCATTGTATCTCACATGCGCTCCCGCGTCAATGAGTTCAGCGAGAAATACGGACACAACTTCTCCGTCCTCGCCACTCCCGCCGAAGGCCTGTCGGGTAAGTTCACTTCACGCGACCGCCGCTCTTTCGGAATAATTCCCGGCGTGACCGACAAGGATTATTACACCAACTCCAATCACGTACCCGTATATTACAAGTGCTCACCACGCCACAAAGCCATAATTGAAGCCCCCTATCACGAACTTACGGGCGGCGGACACATATTCTATGTGGAAATTGACGGCGACGCCACACACAATCCGCAGGCTATCGAGGATATCGTGGATCTTATCGACAAGTACAATATCGGCTACGGCTCGGTCAACCATAATCGTAACCGCTGCATGGATTGCGGATATGAGGATGCACAGGAAAACCTTACGGAATGTCCGTCGTGCCACGGCCACAATATCGACTGCCTCCAGCGTATCACCGGCTATCTCGTGGGCACGACCGACAGATGGAACAATGCCAAACTCGCCGAACTTCGTGACCGCGTGGTGCACGAATAAAAAACCGCGATGCGAGTAATCCGTATTGTAGAAGGAACATCAGTTGACGGTCCGGGTCTCCGGACCGCCATCTATTTTGCGGGATGTGGCCATCACTGCGAGGGATGTCACAACCCCTCGACATGGGATCCGGCCTGCGGCGAAGAAATGTCGGTTAGCGATATAATGAGCCGCGTGGAAGAGGCGGGATTCAATGTCACACTCACCGGAGGCGATCCGCTTTATGACACCGAAAGCATGCTTCCACTGGCTGCCGAGCTGAAAAAACGCGGCTACAACGTGTGGTGCTATACCGGCTTTACCTATGAGCATGTATTGGGTGACAGCAGGCTGCGCCGCATACTTGATTTCATCGATGTGCTCGTCGACGGGCCTTTCATTGCGGCTCAGCGCGACATTAAGCTGCGTTTCCGCGGGTCAGCCAATCAACGTCTCATCGACGTACCGGCCTCACTTTCAGCGGGAACTGTGAAAATATTTGACGATGGTAACGACTGACAAACTCAACTGCAACATACTTGCCGACCTTCTTATAGCCCACGGCGTAAAACTCGTGATAGCATCGCCGGGCTCGCGCAATGCACCCCTGCTCGTGGCATTGTCACGAAGGCCTGAGCTGAGGATGGAAATGGTTATCGATGAGCGGTCGGCAGCTTTCATTGCTCTCGGGGCAGCCATAGAGTCAGGCGAGCCGGTAGCCGTATGCTGCACAAGCGGAACGGCTTTATTGAATTATGCTCCAGCCGTGGCTGAGGCATATTATCGGGGTATCCCCCTTATTGTCGTATCAGCCGACCGTCCTCGGGAGTGGATAGATCAGGATGACTCCCAGACAATACGTCAGCCACGGGCTCTCTCAGATATCGTAAAGACCGAGACCGACATACCCGCTCTGCTCGATCATGAGCCTGCAAGGTGGATGGCGCGCCGCGAAATCAACGATGCCCTTGCCATCGCTCTGTCTCCCCGCCGCGGACCTGCGCATATCAACATACGCATCGACGCGCCTCTGGGTAATCTCGGTGAATATTCACCCTGTAGCGCTCAAAAAATCATCTCAACCTCAGTCAAGCCATCGGTAAGCGACGATGTAATTACGGAAGCTGCACACCTTGTTGCCACATCACCCCGCGTAATGATCGTAGCGGGATTCATGGCTCCCGATAAAGAATTGAACGGCGCACTCGATCATATAGCCCGACTCCCGGGGGTTGCTATACTGACCGAGACGGTGGCCAATCTTCATTCCGAATCGTTCATATCGGCCATTGACCTTGCCCTGAATCAGACTTTCAGAAGCGGTAATGCCGACTTGTACCGACCCGATATAGTCATCACCCTCGGAGGTGCGCTCGTGTCAAGGAAAATCAAGGAATTCCTCCGTAATACTCCCTCTCTCATACACTGGCATGTGGGGGTTACCGAACATTTCGTTGACTGCTTCAAGCACCTGAGTGTGGCTGTCAATGCCGATCCCGCCATATTCTTCACCCGACTCGCCGAAAAGATAGATTTCTATGCCGCGCGTAGCTCGGATTTCGGGAAGATATGGAGAGAGGCGTTTAAACGCGGGATTGAATTTCAAGAGAATAAAATTAAGTCAGAAGGCTGGACTGACATGAAAGCTTTCTATACTTTGCTCAGACGACTTCCGACAGATTCCACCATCCATTTCTCCAACGGAACCCCTATCCGATACTCGCAGCTCATGGGATATATACATTTTGCGCGGGTTGAATGTAACCGCGGCGTGAGCGGGATAGACGGCTGCACCTCTACCGCACTTGGATCTTCAACAGTTTCTCCCGGTGACGTGATACTGATTTCGGGCGACATGAGTTTTCAATATGATATTGCCGCTCTTTCATCGAAATTACTCTCGCCACGCTTGAAAATGGTAGTGACATTAAACTCCGGCGGCGGAATTTTCCGCTTTATCGAGTCGACTTCACGGCTGCCGGAGCGTGAGCAATTTTTCAGCAGCTGCATGAATCTTCCCTTGAAGGAATTGGCTGAGGCTTACGGTATAGTCTATCTGCACGCCGCCGATGAAGATGAGCTTGTCACTGCAATTCCGGAATTTCTGTCACGGAAAGATGCTCCAGTGATTTTAGCCATTGAGACTCCGGCCGAAGAAAGCGCCGTATCGCTCCGCAGCTATTTTGAAAGCAAATAGCGCTCGGCAGCTGCAAGTTTCTCAACGGTGCCTATATCATGCCACCCGTAGGGAGATGATGGCGTGAAGCCTTTGATATTCATATCGTTGCACGCTGATATATAAAACGGCGTGATGGAAAAGACTTCGCCCGTCGCTTCGGCTTTCAATCGCGGCAACACTACCGAGGGATTAATGATATGTATTCCCCCGAAGGCTTTGGAGTTCAGTGCGTTGACATTTATATCGGCAGGTTTTACTTCACCGGTAGTCAGGTTGGTCCAGCCTCTCATGTACCCATCGCTGTCAAGGAGTAATTGACGCGATGATTTACGATTGTCGACAAGCAGAGTGACGTCAGCACCTGACTCAGCATGCGATGAAGCCATTTCTTCAAGCGGGAAATCGGTAAATATATCAGCATTGTGCAATAAAACCGGCTCATCACCGGCGAGCCACTCAGCAGCTTTCAGCAATCCGCCGCCGGTCTCGAGCGGATAGTCTTTCTCGATACTTACCCGTAAGCGTAACCCGAAATTATCGTTGCGTTCAAGAAATTCAATGATCCTGTCGGCATAATGATGTACATTAATCACCACTTCATTAATACCGGCACTACGGAATTTCTCGATCACATGCTGAAGCATAGGCTTATCTCCCAATTTCACAAGTGCTTTGGGGGTATCGGCAGTAAGGGGATAGAGGCGTGTACCGAGTCCGGCAGCAAAAATCAGTCCTTTCATCGGGCAGAAAACTTTTCTGAAATATTCTGCTCCCTGTGCGTGAGCAGCACATCCACATCAAAATGCTTATGCAGATACCGCGCTATCTGTTCGGCGCAATACACGCTGCGGTGACGACCGCCGGTGCAGCCGAAATTAATCATGAGCGATGAAAACCCGCGCTCTTTATAAGTCTGCACGGAAATACCGGTCATTGTTTTCGCGGCGTTAATGAAATCATGTATTTCAGTACATTTTTCAAGGAACTCAATTACGGGAACATCCCTTCCTGTAAGTTTTTTGTACTGATCGTATCTACCGGGATTGGGAAGTCCGCGACAGTCAAACACAAAGCCACCGCCATTTCCTGTCATATCCGCTGGGATACCCTGCATATAAGAGAAGCTTCCGACCTTTACGAGCAATTTTTGCGGCTGCTCAAAGTCAGGGAGCACTTTCTCGATCATTTCTTTAAGAATCCCCCCAAAATAGGGATATTCCGCGGGAATCATTTCGCGGAGATTACGCAGCGCCTGCGGTATGCTTCTTACAAAGTGAGCTTTCTGCTGCACAAGCCCCCGGTAGCCGTAGGCGCCGAGTGTCTGTAGTTGACGCAGAAATACATATTTATGAAGCCGCGACATAAACCTGTCTCTGTCAACCGCAGTATATGCCGAAGCCGCCTCGATATAGGCATCTGTTATCATCGCCCGCTTTTCGGGAGTGAAATTTGCACGTGCCTGCCATGCAAACGAGGCGAGGTCATACTCGACAGGCCCTCTGCGGCCACCCTGATAGTCGATGATTGTTACTTCCCCTTCATTTACCAATACGTTTCGCGACTGGAAATCACGCACCATAAAGGTATGTTCATCATCTTTTACCGCCAGCTCATCGGCCAGGCGACTAAAATCATCTTCCAGCTTGCTATCAGAAAACTCTACGGGAGTATTTTTAAGAAAACAGTATTTGAAATAATTCAAATCCCACAGGATAGCCTGCCTGTCCATTGACGCGACGGGATAGCAACGGCTGAAATCCAGTCCTTCAGCACCGCGGTATTGCATATCAACCAGCGCATTGACCGACTTGATAATAAGCTCGTCATTGTCAAGACAGTCAAAAAGCGCGATACTTCCGTTGTCGGTCTGTATATAGGCATTCCGTTCGGCAGTTACCGCAAGGACTTCGGGAACGGCAAGGCCTTTCTTGCTGAAATGCTCCGTGAGATACAGGAAAGCCTCATTCTCGGCAATATCCGTTCCTACGGTTGCAATTAAGGAAGGATTCTCACCCACTCTGTAGTACCGCCGCGATGATCCGCTTCCTTTGACGGGAGCTATCAGCTGAGGGGCAACACCTGTCACCTTACGGTAGAGAGAGGTTACTATATCAATATCGGTCATTTCGAGTCAACGGTATAAATTGAGTCCAACTTCTGTTCGATAAGAGAGTTAAGCACAAGTCGGCGGGCTTCTTCAGCCGATATTTCGGGTGTCTCACCTGCCGGGCGCACCGTACTCTGAGCGATGACCGGCTCGGCTTTAATCGGGTTAGATGCGGGAGCAGTAGTAGCAGCCGGAGTGGTACGGACAGGCACCTCGGCAACCGGTTCAAATCTGAACGAGGGTTCAGCCGACGGCTCGATAATCACCGGCTTTGCATTACCGCTCTTTTTACCCGGCTTGGAAAGCATGGCATAGTAAGCATCTACCCTGCCGGCTCCGGCAAATGTCTTGACGAAATAATCCTCCTCGATGCGGCTCACCATCACCCCGCGTGAAGTAGATGAATGAACCATCTTTCCTTCACCGATATACATTCCTACGTGAGAGATACGACTACCTCCCGTAGTGGCAAAAAACAGCAGATCACCGGGGATAAGGTCACGCTTGGCTATGGATGAGCTGTATTCCATCTGTTTGCTCGAAGAGCGTGGCAACTTGATATTCAACGCATTGCGAAACACATTCAGCACCAGTCCTGAACAATCCACTCCGCTCTTGTCTTCTCCCCCATATTTATATGGCGTCCCGAGCCACTTTTTAGCTTCTGTGAGAAGCGCACGCGACGAAGATTCCATAGTGCCGTCGATTACGGCATACTCTACTTTACTTATCGAGCCGCCCCCTTTCCTGTCGACTTTGTGACCTGAGGAAGCCGTGACCGTCCGCGACGAGCCACAGGCCGTCATAAACAGGGCAGCCAGACCGCTAAATATAAGAATTAAGGTATGAGAATATTTTCCGGACATATACAAAGATTCTTTTCCACGGAAACAAAGTTATAAAGATTGGAAAAATAAAACAATACTTTCACAATCTTTTTCCGCAAAAAGAGAATCCTAAGCGATGAAATTATCAAAATCCAGTCGCCGGCAATATCTTTGATTAATCGAGGGGATAACCTTCAAAATCATATAGAGGCGTCGACATGTAGCGCTCACCGGTATCAGGGAGTATGACCACTATCATCTTGCCTTCATTATCTTTCTCGCGGGCGAGTTTGACGGCAGCCGCCAGGGCTGCTCCGGAAGAAATTCCGGCGAGTAGTCCCTCCTTCCTGACAAGCATACGGGAGTATCTGAAAGCATCGTCATCGGAAATCTTAATGACTCTATCTACGGCGGCGGCATGATAATTTCCCGGAACAAAACCTGCACCTATACCCTGAAGCTTGTGAGGACCGGCTTTTTCACCTGAAAGCACCGCCGAATGTTCAGGCTCTACAGCCACCGCTTCGATCGCGGGGTTGCAGGCTTTCAGTCCCTCGGCAGTACCGCTCAGAGTGCCCCCCGTGCCCACTCCGGCAACGAGTATATCAACCTCACCGTCGGTATCCTCCCAGATTTCGCGTGCGGTAGTATTCCTGTGCATCTCTGGGTTGGCGGGATTTTCAAACTGCTGTAATATTACCGCACCGGGAGTAGAGTCGCGCAATTCCTCAGCCTTTCTGATAGCGCCGTTCATCCCCTCAGCTCCTGGAGTGAGCACGAGCGTAGCTCCGAATGCCTGAAGCAGCTTGCGACGCTCGAGGCTCATTGTCTCAGGCATCGTAAGAATAGTTTTATATCCTTTTACACTTGCCACCCAGGCCAGCCCTATACCTGTATTGCCGCTCGTAGGCTCTATAATCACGCCTCCGGGTTTCAGGACTCCTTTTTGCTCGGCATCTTCTATCATAGCGAGAGCTATCCTGTCCTTGACGCTGCCGCCGGGGTTGAACGACTCGACCTTGGCAACAATGTCAGCTTTCAGACCGAGGTCTCTTTTAATGTTATTAAGCGCCAGAAGTGGTGTACGACCTATAAGTTCGATAAGATTATCAGCTATATGTTTCATAATTAGTAGTATATTGACAGGATTAATATTTCATTTCACCGGCAGGTTCGGGTGTACGCGACTGCAATACCCGCGATCCGGCAGGCACTGATTGCGTGAGCCATATGTTTCCACCTATCACTGAATCGCGGCCTACAGTTATGCGACCGAGAATAGTGGCATTGGCATAAATGGTCACATTATCTTCTATAATAGGATGGCGGGGAATGTTGACGGGATGGCCGTTGGAGTCAAGGGTAAAATTCTTCGCTCCGAGCGTCACGCCCTGATATATGGTGACGTGGTTACCGATTATCGAAGTCTCACCTATCACCACTCCTGTACCGTGGTCAATGGCAAAATATTCCCCTATCTCGGCACCGGGATTTATATCGATTCCGGTTGCTGAATGTGCGAGTTCGGAAATCACACGGGGAATTACAGGAACTCCCAATTTCAGGAGCGCATGTGCGGTGCGGTAATTGACCATCGACTGCACCACAGGGTAGCAGAGTATCACTTCAGCGTAATTGTCAACAGCAGGATCGTTATTGTACATAGCCTCGACATCGGTAAAAAGGAGGCGCTTGATTTCGGGCAACTCATCGATAAACTTGAGAGTCAGCCTGCAAGCCTCGCAATATACCTCGTCTTCCTCAAGAGTGTTGTCAAATCTAAGCGCTCGCTTTATCTCCTGACTGAGTACCGAATACAGTTTCTCAAGATTCACGCCTATATAACACGACCTTATCTCCCTGTTGTTGCGGCGGGAATCAAAGAAATCGGGAAACACTATAGCTTTGATAAGCGACATTGACTCTTCGAGCCCCTTTACAGAGGGAAAAGAGCCTGTACCGCGCGGCACCATTCTCCTTTCCTGAGGCGATGATGCCGAGAGAAGGCTGATGTTGCGCAGCAGGGTTTCATCTACGGGTATGCGATCCATAACAGACAGTTGAAATTAGTGAGTGATCAACTAATAAACACATATTTCGCCCCTATAGTTCAAAAAGATTGAGCCGCTCCCCGACGGGGAACGGCTCAATATAATGCCTGAAAAATTATACTAATTATTCAGCAACCTTGATGGTGACAGCACGGTCGAGAGCTACGTACTTGTCGCCCATGTCGTTGAGGTTGTCATTGTTGGTGTTAACGATGAGCTGAGCGGGGTTAACGCCGTAGCTGAGGAGGCACTTCTCAACACCCTTGGCACGAGCTTCGCGGATGCGATCGTTAACAGCGGCAGTACCGGTGTAGTTATCGGCCCAACCGGTTACTTCATACTTCTTGTCGGGGTTAGACTTGATCACTTCAGCAACAGCGCCGAGGACCTTCTTGTCAACGCGAGACAGACGAGTACCGTTGATTACGTAGTAAACAGTGGTGAGGGGGCCGGCAGCAGCCTTAACTTCCTTAACCTCTACAGGACGAGAGAGGCAGTCCTTGATCTGACGCTCGAGGTCAGCGATGCGTGCGTTGGCAGCCTGGAGAGCGGCAACTTCAGCGTCGCAGTTCTTAACAGGAGGACAAACGGGAACCACGGGAGCAGTCCAAGAAGTCTTGTTGAAGTTGTAAGTGAGGGTCAGGTAAGCCTGGAGGTCATTGTTGAGGTTAGCACCGGTCTCGTGAGAATTCTCAGCAAATACAGCATAACGCAGGTCGAGAGCGAGAGCGAAGTGCTTGTTGAGATTGAACGAGTTGATAAGACCTACGTGAGCGGTAAGGTCAACAGATTTACCGTATTTCCAACCGTCGCGTTCGCCGTTAGCTTTGTAATCGGGCACGTAGGGAAGAACTACACCACCACCGCCGTAGAATACAGCGTTGTAAACACGGCCGGGACGATAGCCGCACCACCAGTTGGTGAGGTTCAACATTACGTCAACG
>JAIDSW010000361.1 GCA_029061025.1 Duncaniella sp. | reverse complement strand
CGGGCGCTTAGCTCAGCTGGTTCAGAGCATCTGCCTTACAAGCAGAGGGTCGGGGGTTCGAATCCCTCAGCGCCCACCATCAGTCACCGACACCCTCCCGTGCCGGTGATTTTTTTATCGGATCAGACGTAGGGACATCGCTTTGCGATGTTTCGGAGAATCTCCCGAGGTAATACTTTGGGAATCATCAATGTAGGGACGGCGCTTCGCACCATTTCCAAGCGATGCAAGAATGTAATCATAAGGGTCGGAGACCCGATGTTGTCGTTAACCTCGGGTGTCAGCCCGAGGACAGACCTCACCCAAACAAAAAATGAGCCGCAGAGGGGCGACGTTGTGTCAGCTCCTACAACATCACCGCTTCGCGGCTCGGTTGCAGCCCATCGTGTAGTCGTCGCGGCGGGGATCAGCAATCCCCGCTCCATATTTTGCGTAGCAATTTCATCCCGGAGGGATAGACATCTGATTAACCCCGGGTGCTTGCCACCCGGGGTTAATGCATCGCACGCTATTTCAGCCCGGGTGGGGCTGGACATTACAGTTGAATTGTTCAACCTCTCCGAGGTTGGATTGGTTACGTTCATACCCCCGGGTGACAAGCACCCGGGGCTACAAAACTGGCTATCCCTCCGGGATGCAATAACTTACGCCATAAAAGTTTACCATTACGTCATATATACAACAGCGAGGCATGGAGCAAGGGGCAGCGACCCCCGCTCCATATAGTCCACAGAAAAAAAATCCAAATTCTAAATTTTCAATTCTCAATTCATCCATCCCCCGCTCCATATCGGCGACTGAAAAATTCTCAATTTTCCATTTTAAATTCTCAATTTCCTGTTAAATAAGGTTTACCGATTTGCCGGAACGGGCGGGATTTAGTAATTTTGCAGTCTATTTCGCAATAAAGACAGAATTTCCAATAGTATTTATCAAGGTACAATCATCAGACATTGAAAATATTCACCCCTTTCGCGCCATGGAGGCGCCCTTCTCTCCTTATTTCCATACTTCCTATAGCCACCCTGCTGGGGACATTATTGATAATACTCTGCACCGCCGGAGCCGACGCTATCTCGCAATATAGCACCGAGGCTCTGCTGGGAAGCGCGATACTGTCGGTGGCGCTGGCCGCCATGACGGGTTGCCTCAGCCGACGCGGCATGACTGTGGGATTCCGCCGCAGCGCGCGGCAGATACTACCCGCTGTGCCAATGCTCATATTCATAGCCACCGTGTCGACCACATGGATGCTCTCGGGAGTGGTACCTACTCTGATCGACTACGGTATCAGCATTATAAATCCCACCATGTTTCTAATGACCACCTGCGTGGTGTGCGCCGGAATTTCGGTGCTCACTGGCAGCTCATGGAGCACGATCGCCACTATAGGAGTGGCATTCATGGGTATAGGCACGGTTATGGGCTTCAGCGCGGGATGGATAGCGGGCGCTATCATATCGGGCGCATATTTCGGCGACAAGGTCTCGGCGCTGAGCGACACCACGGTCGTGGCATCGAGCACTTGCGGCGTGGATCTTTTCGACCATATCCGCTACCTGATGATCACGGCGATTCCGTCGATGGGCATAGCGCTGATAGTGTTCACGATGGTGGGCGTATTTACCCACGCCACCCCCGACGCCACTTCGGCCGACATACTCCACCACCTCGAATCTACCTTTGTGATCTCCCCCAAGATATTGATAATCCCCGTAGTCACGGCAGCCATGATAATGCTGCGTGTGCCCACGCTGCTCACGCTCGCCCTCAGCTCGGCCATGGGACTCGCGGGTATCTTCTTATTCCAGCCGCAGCTTGTGGCCCGGCTCATGGAGACTGCCGGCGATCATAACTATCTCAGTCTCATAGGCAATATATTGTGGAGCGAGACTTCGATGTCGACCGGCTACGAGCTTCTCGACAACCTGGTGACAACGGGAGGTATCACCGGCATGCTGCCTACTGTGGCACTGGTGCTGTGCGCCATGACATTCGGCACGGCCATGATAGGCACGGGGATGCTCGAACGTATCACCCGCGCGTTTACCGGAAGCCTGCGCCGCCGCGTTTCGATAGTGGGGGCTACGGTGGGTAGCGGCCTGTTTCTCAACAGCTGTACCGCCGACCAATACCTGTCGATAATCATCGGCGGCAACATGTACCGCAACCTGTATCGCCGCTACGGCATGGAGCCGCGCCTGCTGAGCCGCACGCTCGAGGATTCGGTGTCGGTGACATCCGTACTAATACCGTGGAATTCCTGCGGTGTCACTCAGTCAATGGTGCTGGGAGTGCCCACGCTCGCATATCTGCCCTACTGCGTGTTCAATTACCTCTCGCCCATCATGTCGCTCGCCGTGGCGATCACCGGCTTCAAGATCCACAGCGCCGTGACCTCGGCCATGCGCCACGCCGTAGCCCGCGCCTGACACTTCCACCCTAAATGGGTGATATATTCTCACCATTCACATAATTTTATGTGATATAGCGACGTTGTGAAGATATACCACACTATCTTCACCTCATTTTCTAATTCTAATTATTTAAGTATGAAAAGATTGTCGCTACTAAAATTTTCATTAGGACTTCTTTTATTATCGATCCTTGCTTTCAGCACCAAAGCTGCGCCAAAGGTGAAACTGGGTGCTTCGGCAGCCTGGAATCTTAATTTTCCTGTGGGATGGATTTCATCTGATAGAAATTCCGCTCTTTATTCAGGATTTTCTGTGGGTGGCGATGTCCTTGTTGAGTGGCCCAAAGGCTGGATTTTTAAAAGCGGCATCAAAGCCGGCTTCGATCACAACCGCCTGAACTCCTCCGTGAAGAATGACAATCAAGTAACTCTCGACCGATGGAAACTTGGTGTACCCGCAATCGCGGGATATAAATTTGATGTTTATCGCGATTTCTGTATCGCACCACTCACCGGACTGGAGTTTGACTACTTCTTTTCAACCGGTACATCATGGCCGCTCCCGGGCGACCGACTCAGCTCGGCTCAGCTATGGAACCCATGCAATCTTGACTGGAAAATCGGTGCCGGAATTTTCATGTATGATATGGTAGAGGTAGACATACTCGGTAGTTTTGGTATTTTCAAGGCCAATAAGCACCGTAACAACATAATCTATACGACCAATTATCTCCCCCTGCAGATGTCAATAGCCTTAACGCTCTATTTTTAAGGTTATTGCAACAATCAGGAATAGTCAAATTAAAACACCGCAGACCATTCCTGCGGTGTTTTTTCTGATCCTCTCAATGTTGGGAACGGTGCTCGCGCCGATTCCGAGGGGAGGCAATCCGGGTTATCTCCGGGAGCATGAGGCTGCGCCTATTTTGACACAGCCCCGTTTTATCGGGTTCAAATAAGGGTTATCAGTCAGCGGTCATCTCGCCTACCATAGGCACGGTGAGATAATTCTTGATGTCGGCAACCGAAAGGCCTGAACCGAGAAGATACATCATCTTTGTCACGGCCGCCTCGATGGTGATGTCGTAGCCTGAGATTACGCCGGCCTTGGTGAGCATGTCACCGGTGTAGTAGCGCTTCGACTCGTCGCCGCCGTTGAGACACTGGGTCACGTTGTAGAGTATCAGTCCGCGGCTTGCGGCATCGGCCACAGCGTCGAGGAACCACTGCTCGGTGGGCGCATTGCCGGCACCGAACGTGCGGAGTATCACAGCCTTGATACCCGGAGTGGCGAGCTGAGCCTTAACTACATCCTCGGTGATGCCGGGATAGAGCCAGAGCACGAGGATATTGGGATCCATCGAGTAGAAAGGCTCGAGAGGCAGAGCGGTGTCGTGGCGCATCAGGTAAGGCTTGGCGTAATTGATATGGAGGTCGATAGTGCCGAGCACGGGGTAATTGAAGCTCTTGAAAGCGTGGAAACCTGTAGAGGTGAACTTGGTGGAGCGGCATCCGCGCACGATATAATCCTGGAAAGC
This sequence comes from Duncaniella sp., assembly GCA_029061025.1. Classification (GTDB taxonomy): domain Bacteria; phylum Bacteroidota; class Bacteroidia; order Bacteroidales; family Muribaculaceae; genus Duncaniella. The sequence continues at coordinate 9,525 of JAIDSW010000361.1, read as the reverse complement.
TATCACCACTTCCTGAATCATCGGGTCGCCGTTGTCGTCCTTGGCAGCAGCCACTTCGAGAGCCGAGATGAGGTTTTCAGTACCATCCTCACGGGTGTCGCCGATAGGAAGCTGCGAACCGGTGATCACCACAGGCTTGCGGAGATTGCGGAGCATGAAGCTGAGCGCCGAGGCGGTGTAGGCCATGGTGTCGGTGCCGTGGAGCACTACGAAGCCGTCAAACTCGTCGTAACGGTCGGCAATATCTTTCACGATCTGATTCCAGTAGGTAGGATTCATGTTTGACGAATCGATAGGCTGCGGGAACTGGACGCTTTCGATGTCATAACCGAGGTTGCCTACCTTGGGCACATTGTCCATGAGGTGTGAGAAGTCAAAGGGCTGGAGACCGTCGGGGGTCTCGACCATACCGATGGTACCACCGGTATAGATTATAAGTATGCGGGGGCGATTAGTTGTAGTTGCCATAATTATAATTGATGATTTTAATGATTAACGATTTATGATTATTCGTAGTAGTTCTTGCTCATGCCGAATACGAAGTGGTTGGCGCGGAGCACTACAAAGAGGAGCACGATGGCCGATGCTATACCTACGAAGATGAAGGGGAACATGGTCGAAGTGGTGTTGAATATCTTCTGACCGGCACCGATAATTACGGGCACGAGGGAGATAGCCACATAGTTGGCCACCTGCAGATAGGCGAGCGAGAGGGTCGACTTGCTGTCGGAGGTAACCACTTCGGTAGCCTTGGTGTAGAAGATAGGCTGGGCGATACCGTTGCCGAGACCGCAAAGGGCGGCGGCGATGATGTAGATCACGGTTGAGCCGGGCACGAAGATGAACAGGGCGAAGCTACCCACGATCATGGCAGTGGCAGCGATAAAGGTAGTCTTGCGGAACATCTTCATCACGGGAGTAAGTGCCAGACCTACCACAAACATCGCGAAGTAGAATACCGAGGTCATCGTAGAGGCTGATTCGGCATCGATCCACTTGAAGTTAGGCAGATAGTAGGAAGGAATACAGGTGGCGAACACGAAGAAGAAGTAAGCGAGAAGCAACCATATCGTGCGGCCTACGTAGAAACCGCCTTTAACAGTCTGCCCCTTGGTGGAGAAACCGTCGGCATCCACAGCGGGAATAGCGGCAGGAGCCTGAGTGGTCTTGGCGGCTGCATCAGCAGCAGCGGGAGCGGGCTGGTCGTAATCGCTCTGCGGGATCTTGCGCAGGAAGGGAATAAGGATCAGCGAAAGGAGCGGGAGCAGATACACGAGGAAGGGAAGGTGCCAGCTCTTGGCGGCGAGGAAGCCTACCACGAAAGTAGCGAGCACGAGTGCCACGTTACCGATAGCCGAGATGATACCCATCTGTTTCATACGGTACTTGCCGGTAAACACGTCGGCGATAAGACCGGTCGAGAACGGGAGGATAAGACCGCAGCCGGCACCGAGAAGACAGCTGAGGAGGATCAGCATATTCAGCGAGCTGGAGAAGATCGACAGCGCACCGGCGGCGATGTAGAGCACCGTACCGGCTGTGATCACCGCAATCTTGTGTTTCGACTCCGAAAGTTTTCCCGAAAGGAGCACGAAGGGGATAATCACGAGGTTAGGCAACACGGTGAGAAGCTGGATCTTGAAATCGGTTGCATCGTGAAATATTTGATGAAGTTGACCCTCGATAGGAGTGACGGCCAGACCGGGAAGGTCGACGGCCAGTGAGAGTGACCATATTGCGAGGACTACCATCATCGAGATGGTGCCTTTTCCTGTTTGAACTTGCATATTGTTGAAATTTTTAGTGAGGTTGTTGATTAGTCCGGAAACCGGCCGGTGACCGGTTTCCGCGACGGGATTTTTTATTTAAAACGTTCTGCTGAGTAATTTTTCTTACGTTCAGTCGGTCACTGTCACGCGATCGCCGTTGAATACACCCAGATCGAGCTTCTTCATCACGGCTTTCACCGCGGCCTGAGCCTTTACGGAGTTGCCGGCTTCGTCCAATGGAGGAGCGAATGCGGCGATACCCATCACGCCGGGCATCACGCCGAGCACTCCGCCGCCTACACCGCTCTTAGCGGGGATACCCGAGGTGTAGAGCCAATCGCCGGTATTCTGATAGAAACCTACGCTCGAAATGAGAGTGGTGATTTTAGGAGCGAGTTCGCGGGCGAAAACCTGCTCCTTGGTTACGGGATTAAGACCACCGTTGGCTATAGTGCCTGCGCAGATGGCGAGCTGTTCGGCCGTGATACCCACCGAGCACTGGCGGGTGTAGAGGTCGAGGCTCATAGGCACGTCGTCGTAGATACGGTTATAATTCTTGAGCAACCATGCGATAGCGCGGTTGTTGAAGTTGGTTTCGCTCTCAGAGCGGTAGAGCTCGTCGAGCACCTGAGCCTCGCTGCCGCAGAGGGCTGCGATATTGTTGATGATAGCTTCCCATTTGCCCCACGAGTCACCTTTGGGCTCAACCATAGAGCATGCGGTGATGGCACCGGCATTGACCAGCGGCGTGGAGGGATGATCATTTTCGAGAAGGATTGCGAAAATCGAATTGAAGGGAAGACCGGTAGCGTCGGCACCTATCTGCTTGAGCACTGCATCGGCACCGTGCTGCTTAAGCACGAGGATGGCGGTGAGCACTTTGGATACTGATTCGATACCGAATTTGTAGGAGGTGTCGCCTACTGAATAGGTGGTTCCGTCGAGAAGCGTAACACTGATACCGAACAAATTCGGGTCAATGTTGGCCAGAAACGGAATGTAGTCGGCATTGTGACCTCCGGTAATACCTTTACTCTCGGCATAGGCTTCATCTACAGCGGCTTTGATCTGCGCTTTGGTGATTGTCTTGTCCATACGTAATAATTTGTTTTGTTAATATTTTTGTTTTGGGATTATACTTTGTAAGTACAACGGCATGAAATCTAAAATGTTCACGAATAATATTTTAATTTCTGCTGATAACTCCATAAAACGTGCATACAAGCCCTTCTACTGGGGGTCGACAAAAAAAATCGTAAGCAAAAAAAATCTAAAAGCCGATTTCGATTGTATAGTATATATAATGTTTTACAAAGTCAATAACAAACAAATACATTAACACTCTTATGAACAAGCAACTCCTGATGGTTGCCCTTCTGGCAGCCGGCGGTATCCTCGGGGCATCGGCCCAACGCGACAACCGCCTTCACGAGACCGGTGTGGTATCGGTAGTCAACAATGATACCGCCGATGTGGCTCATGTAGAAAAAGCGTTTAAATCAGTGGCGCCCGTGTCGCCTAAAGAAAACGGCTTGCCCCGTTTTGCGATCGTGGGCAAAGACCGGCAGTTTTATGTAGGTATCGGCGCCCAGTTTTTGGGCGAGGCCGTATATGACTTCGGCAACAACGTAGGCTCCCCCACCCTGTTCACACCGTCGGCATTCACCCCCGCCACACCCGGAAACGGCTCGGGTCTCGGATTCGGCTGGCAGAGCTCTTCGATCTACGCCAACTTCGTGGCCATGCCGGGAAGTGACAATCAGGTAGGCTTGTTCTTCAAGGCCAACTTCATGGGCAATAACAATTCATTTAATGTATATCATTTCTATGCCAAATACCGCGGGTTGACCGTAGGTTACACCACCAGCCTCTTCAGCGACGGAGCCGCCGAGCCTATGACCATCGACTTCGAGGGTCCTAACGGTTATCCTTACACCACCCTGTTTACCGCCTACTGGACTCAGAATTTCAACAAGAACTGGAGCGGAGCCATAGGTATCGATGCTCCCGCCACCTCACTTACCACCAATGAATATACTTCATCAGTCAAAGCGCGCACTCCGTCGATACCTCTCTACGTGCAGTATGCCTGGGCAGGAGGTAACTCCCACGTGCGACTGTCAGGCATAGTGCGCCCCATGCAGTATCGCGATATGCGCGCCGGACGCAACCACGGTCTGGCCGGAATGGGCGTGCAGCTCTCGGGCATGACCTCTGTAGCCGGTCCGCTTTCAGTGCAATTCAATGCCGCTTACGGTCGTGGCATCGGTTCATATATCCAGGATGACGAAGGGCTCGGTCTTGATGCCGTGGCCGTGGGTCGCGACGGCGACATGAAGATGGTAAAGACCCTCGGCGTAACCGGCGGCCTTAACTATGCCATCACACCCCGCCTCAGCTCCAACGTGGTATACAGCCATGTCACCAACTGGCTCCCTGAGGGTGCCGACGTGGCCGACGGCAAATATAAAGCCGGTGACTATGTGGCTGCCAACCTCATCTACAACGTCAACAAATTCGTATCGGCCGGTGTGGAATATGACTACGGATTGCGCAAGTCGGTCGACGGCTCGAAAATCCACGTCAACCGCATCCAGGCCCAGATAGCCGTGACATTCTAAAAAAATCGCGTCACATAGGCGCGAAGTGCAGGTAGGGACGCGATTCATCGCGTCCGCAGCGAACACAGGAATTGAATAAATGTAATTTCCGACAGAACATAATTCGCAGCGAAAACATGTGGCGAATTTTGATGACGCATATTCAATCCATGTTGTCAAGGCGGACGCGAAAAATCGCGTCCCTACAACATTGTGACATAATAATTTGCAATATTAAAACACAATAGCGGCATCCGGTTTATGCGCCGGGTGCCGCTATCGCGTTATAGGATGTTGTGCGCTATCAGTAGACGAGCTCGATATCGTCGAGCCACAGGGTAGAGCCTTCGCCGCCCAGGAAGTAGTCGCCGGCCTTGGAAGCCGATGCCACCACCAAAATGTGGGTGTATTTCACTCCGGGATTCACTTCTGTGAGATTGACCGTATATTCCTTAAACTCGCTTGTAGCTTCGGTGAAAATGACTTCTCCGTAGGCTTTCACGTTTGCGCCGTTTTTGTCAAAGAGCTGACGGTTGTCCTTTTTGGTCTTGATGATAACAGGATAGTCGGGATAATCGCTATCGGGAGTGCCGAAGCTGACAAGAGCTACATAGATTATACCTTTGTCAGAGCTACCTGTGGGGAATTCATCGAGAATGTCCTGAGGTGCCCCTATCTTTGAGCCGGCAGCATTGTCATACACACTCTTCTGCACTTTGCCGGGCGAATAGCGTGCCCATACCTTGAGAGCCTTCGGTTCGGCAGGCACGTTCCATTCGCGGCCCCAGCCGAGGATACCGTCGGTACCATCGGTCTTGAGATACTTACCCACGAATATATTGCCGGCGGCAAACTTACCGAGCGAACCCACGCCCACAAACTGCGACGTGAGTTTAGCTGAATAATTGCCCGAATGTTTCACCGAGCCATCTTTCTCGGTCACGTTTTTCTTCATTGTAGCTGAGCCGTGGTTACCGCTGTCCCAGAACATGGCGGCTTCGCTGGCACATATCAGCAACGGCGATGACCCGCTCCAGTCCTCGAAGCCCGAGTTGGGGAGCTGGGGATAGGCAACAGTGGTGAACGTCACGGTCTCGGGCGAGACATAATCGTCGGCATACGGGCGACTTTCATATGTAGTTCCGGGCTTGAGATCAGAAACCTCGGCATAGATGCGCGATCCTGATACGGTGGCGGGCACACGGGTCCAGTCCTCATATGAGCGCGATGCGGTGGCCTGACGGATCTCAAAGCCATATTCTGACGCTTCTTTCAGCTTTTGAGCCTCAAGTGTAGCCGACGTATATGAAATATTCGATTCCTGAACGGGCGAAGGAGCGACGGGAGCGTTGGTAACGGTGATGGTGAACGTGGCGTTGGATACTTTTCCTAAAGCGTCCTCGGCCATGATGTCAAATTTGTATTCACCCTCGGGGAGCGCGTTGGTGAAATCATCTTCAAGATTTACACGGAGGCGAGCCATGTCGGTTTCCTCGTCATATACATACATCCAGTCGATACCGGCGGCATTGAGCTGCTGCTTGGGCTCGCCCTCGATATGCAGAAGTTCGATACGGCCATCGCCGCCCACGATATGAGCGAACAGCGACGAGGTGAGTTCAACATCGGCCAAGTCAGTGGCGGCACTGATAAACATCGACTTGCGGTCGATCTTGCCCTGCTCGCCACGGAAGTTACCGTCTTTGTCGAAGCCGAGCATACCCACGATGTTGGGCGGAAGCACTACAGCTATCTGCGACTCATCGCCTACGGGCTCTTCCTCCACTTCGATATCAAAATATGCGCCGCCAACGGAGAGATCATGCCCCACGAATTTCACATTGAGGCGATATTCGGTAGCCGGCTTGATATTTTCGATCTTGCCCGACTTGGTAAACTGTGATCCGTCGGCTTCAGTGCCGGTGAGAGTCCAGTTAAGGCCCTTGGTGCGGGAGTTGATCATAAAGCGGCCTTTGGCATCGGGATTCGACTCGTCAAACACGAGCGAGTGGCTGCCGTCGGTGATACCGTCGTCGAGACCTATCGTCATCACGGGCGACGTGAGCATATTGAGAGCCTCATCGGAATAGGTGACCGAAGCGAGCGTATTGGCCACGCGGCAGTTGAGAGTCACGTCGGTGTTGGTACCTGTGGCAATGTCAAATCCGTTGAAACCGCTCTTATAGAAAGTCTTGTCCCACGATGCGGGCACGGAGTCGCCTACCCACGCTTCGGCTGTGTAATGCCCCGAAAGAAGGCGCAGTGTGGCGGGAACCTTTGAAGCGCCCTTGTATTCATAAAGGAGACCTTTGGAATTGGAAATCCATATCACGGCGCTTTCGGCCAGAGCCTGTTCCTGCTCGGCTGAGAGGGCACGGCTCACTACCTCAACTTCAGAGTTTACCGTAGTCGAAAGGCGCAGAGTACCTTCGCCTCCGTCCATCAGGTGCTCGTCGCGGCAACCGGTGAGAGCGGCTGCCATGAGCACGGATGCGGCTATATATTTATATGTAGATTTCATGATTCTTGAGCAAATAAGATTAGCTTCTTGGTGAGCGTATTTCCTTCCTTATCTTCCACGGTTATCGTAAACTCGTGTGTGCCGGGGAATCCTGACAGCAGGGGCACGAGACCCGACACGTCGAAAAGTACATAATCCTTATCGAGAACCTTTTCGTCGCAAGGGAGTCCCAAGGTATTGGGATCATCCATCATTGCCTTGAGTTCGGCGCCATGTTCTTCTTCAATATGAGCGAGGTCAAAGTCAAGCGGAAGCATTGCACCGGCGCTGCCGAGGAAGCTTTCATTGTCTGATGAAATCTTCACGTAAAGGTGAGATATGAGCTTATCGGCATAAATATCCACCTTATAAGCCTTTCCATCCTCAACTTTATTGGTGCCTCCATCGAGATTGAGCTTGGGGCAGTCTTTGTTGGCCTCGATGCGTATAGGAGCTACCGCGGGACCGGGAACATCAGGACCGGGGCCGGGGGTGACGGGTTCATCTGGCCACTCTTCCTCGCCGGGGCGCGTGGTTGTGCCCTGCTGGTTATCGTCGCCGGCGGGAGCATTGCCGCCCACGGTCTCATGATTTATGTCGGCATCGATCTTGATACCCGAGGCCTCAATGGTACCGAACTCATCGTCGATAGTTGCGTTGCCGTTTTTGACCGAGAAAGTGATGATGTGGTGCTGACCGGCTTTCACATCGGTGAAAGTCTTGAGGGCGGTCACCGTATTACCCTTGATGGTGGCGCTGAATTCAGCCACGAGAGTGGTGCTTCCTTCTACAGCCGCGAAATATCCGGCACGTGTCTCAGTGCCTGAATAGTCGAGCTCGCCGCGGTCATTGGCTATCACGCGCACCTTGGCATCGTCGCCCATATAAGAGAGGAGTTCCTTGGTGTATTTCACCGTAACCTTGATGTTGCTGAACTTGCAGCTTACCGTGCCTATCTCGGTGATCTTGCCCACCTCGATGGTGAAGTCGGTCTGACCTACATAGTAGGGTGCTTCCCACTCGGCATCCTTGACATTGTGGCTGCGGACGCTCACGGTGTAGTCACCGGCGGGGAGCGATACCACTTCGGGCATGGAGCCGAATGTATAGGAGCGCTTCACCGCACCGGTAGTCTTATCGAGAAGGTCTACAAGAAATGCGTCGGTCGATACGCCGGCACGCGACAGCAGCGCCTCGTCGGTATCCACATCCACGCTCATCGACGAGAGCGACACCGAGCCCTCTGTATCGGAACCGTATCCGGGATTCCAGTTGTCGTCGTGACACGAGGCAAGCCCCACGCAGGCGGCAACGGAAAGAAGTAGTGAAAATATCTTGGTTTTCATTATGGTCATTTGTTACGATGATATTAGTATATTAATCTTACGTCGTCAATGTAAAGCTCCGAGCCTACGTATTCACCACCGGACAGATTAGTGCTGCCGGGAGTGTTCCAGTAATATGTGTTATTACTGTTGAGAGCCGGATTATTGTCCTGGTCGGGATTGGTTGAGCGGAATATGATGCTTATGAAAGCGGCCTTTTTCGCCCCTTTATCGTAGGTTACAGGAATTGTCACCTGAGTGTAGGGCATCCTTTTCGATGTATCGGTCCAGCGGTCATCTTTGTTTTCGGTGAGCCATTTGACTTCGCTCTTTGAGATTTCTTCTCCCATTTCACCATTTTCGTCGGCCGCATAAAGATGGATTTCAGCCGTGCCGTGGTCGCCGTTGCCTGCATTCGCCGGATCATAATGATACCAGAACGTCAGGGCCGAAGGGCGCGAAGTGAATTTCCTGCCGTATTTCGCGCCGTTGTTATACTCGCCAAGATACAGCTCGCCTTGGGTGCGGTGCTGGCATGTCGCGAAACCTGCATTCTTTCCGCCCGATGCTTTAGCTGTATTGTCATATCCCCATCCAACGGTTCGGATCAGGGCTGCATTTGTGCCGGAGTGTTGCCTGTTGCTGTGGAGGGAAGGGTTACCGGAGGTATGTCCATCAGAGTGAGTACCAAAAATTGCAGGGTCGCTTTCCGCTGAGGTAGTACTGCGACCGTTGGCAGGTATTGTCCCTGAAGTGCCTTTATAAGCATATCTATGAGTAGTGGATGTGCTTGCTTCCGACATCGTCAGAGGATTCATCGTGGCCCAGCCTACTCCTTCTCCCTTGAAAAACCAAGAGTATTGCCAGGTGCCTACTTTACTGTTGTCCCATATACCCGTCTTGAATCCGACGAAGTGTTCGCCGGATTCGTTTTCTTCACAACCGGGCAGATGATCCTCGGTCTCGGTGGTGAACTTGACCGATGCGGAATGGGTCGTGCTCTTGGCCTCGACGGTGTATTCAACACCGGCACGAAGACCGGTCAGCACGATGTCGGCATCCTCAGTCTCATAGTTGTCATAGCTGCGGCCGTTGACCACGATGTCAACGCGCTTGGCCACGGCGGCATCATCGGCCTCGTCGCACTGCACCGTGACGATAGCTCTGTGGGCAAACACATCATTTTCAGAAACGAGGAGGCGGAAGGGAGGCGTAGTCACTTCGAGAGGAAGGTCGCTGTGGCATGATCCGAACACTGCACGCAGTGTGTGGGTGCTCTGAATAGTGGAAGGAGCGGTAAGCTTCACGCTGTACACTCCCGCCTTTCCTGC
>JAIDSW010000360.1:9602-10056 GCA_029061025.1 Duncaniella sp. | reverse complement strand
AAACTCCCCCTACTTCCCCGGCCGCCTCAACCCTTTCATATTCTATATTCCCATCCACGTGGAATTTATCACCGAAAACGGCTCTGACTTCGCGCCCGGCATCGAAAAAACACTCCGCGACGCCAAACTTTTCAGAGGCTGAGCGCATTATAACGCTACGTTAACCTATCATTCCATAATAATATGTTAGACAAGATCAACTCTACCGCCGAGTTTCTCCGCGGCAAAGTCACAGGCGAAATGCCCCGTATAGCCATCATACTCGGCACCGGACTCGGTCCGCTGGTCGACCATATCGACGACAAGCAGATGATTCCCTACTCCGAGATTCCCAACTTCCCCGTATCGACCGTCGAAGGCCACAGCGGCAACCTCATCTTCGGCACACTCGCCGGCAAGCGCGTCATCGCCATGCAGGGCCGCTTCCACTACTATGAGGGTTACGACATGAAGC
>JAIDSW010000360.1:0-9592 GCA_029061025.1 Duncaniella sp. | reverse complement strand
ACATGAAGCAGGTCACCTTCCCCGAGAGAGTTTTCAAGGCTCTCGGAGTGGAGACCCTTTTCGTGAGCAACGCCTCGGGCGGCATGAACAAGGAGTTTGTGGTAGGCGACGTGATGGTGATCACCGACCACATCAACCTCTTCCCCGAAAATCCCCTCCGCGGCCGCAACTACAATGAATTAGGCGACCGCTTCCCCGCCATGACCGAAGCCTACTCCAAGGAACTCATCGCCCTGGCCGACAAAATCGCTGCCGAGAAAGGCATCCGCCTCATGCACGGCGTATATGTAGGCGTCACCGGCCCCACATTTGAGACTCCTTCGGAATATGAATACTACCGCATCATCGGCGGCGACTGCGTAGGTATGTCCACCGTGCCCGAAGTAATCGTGGCCAACCATGCCCGTATGAAAGTATTCGGTCTGTCGGTGATCACTGACCTCGGCGGAAAGGATGTGACCCAGGTGCCCACCCACGAAGAAGTGCAGCAGGCTGCCGTGATAGCCCAGCCCAACTGCCTCACCATCATGAAGGAGCTTGTAGCACGCATCTGATACCCGTAATCCCAACATGGAAATATCACAGCTCGGCGAGTTCGGCCTGATCGACCGCCTCACCAATCAGCTTCCCAAAGTCAACACATCGTCGCTCACAGCCGTGGGCGACGATGCTGCCGTACTCTCCTACCCCGACAGCGACGTGCTCGTCACCACCGACCTTCTGCTTGAAGGCGTGCACTTCGACCTAACCTATGTGCCGCTGAAACACCTCGGCTACAAAGCCGCCGTGGTCAATTTCTCCGACATCTACGCCATGAACGGCACCCCGCGCCAGATCACCGTATCGCTCGGTATCTCCAGCCGCTTCCGCGTGGAGGATATCGACGCCCTCTACGAGGGTATCCGTCTGGCATGCGACATCTACAAGGTCGACATTGTCGGCGGCGACACATGTGCTTCCCGCCAGGGACTCGTCATTTCCATCACCTGCATAGGCGATGCCAAGCGCGACGAGATAGCCTACCGCTCCGGCGCCCGCGATACCGACCTGATATGTGTGTCGGGCGACCTCGGCTCGGCCTACATGGGTCTCCAGCTCCTTGAGCGCGAGAAAGTGGCATCGGCCGGAAATCCCGATTTCGTTCCGCAATTCCAGGGCAAGGAATACCTCGTCGAGCGCCAGCTCAAGCCCGAGGCACGCCGCGACATAGTCGAAGCTCTCCGCAACGCCGGCATCAAGCCCACATCGATGCAGGATATATCCGACGGTCTCAGCTCCGAACTGCTCCACATATGCACCGCCTCCCACGTGGGCTGCCGCATCTATGAGGATCGCATACCCATCGACTACCAGACCGCCGTGATGGCCGAAGAGCTCGGCATGAATCTCGTCACAGCCGCCCTCAACGGCGGCGAGGACTACGAGCTGCTCTTTACCGTGCCCCTCCACTACCACGACCGCATCGAGAAAATACCCGGCATAAAGCTCATAGGTCACATCACACGCGAAGATCTCGGCTGCGCCATGATCACACGCGACGGTGCCGAGATACCCCTGCGCGCCCAGGGCTGGAATCCGCTCGCCGCACAGCAGGAAACGCCTGCCGCCGAGTGATATGACATCACCATCCACCATAGGCGAGCGCCGCGGACTAATCATACTTCTGGCACTCATTCTCATCACCGCCATAGTTTCGGCGGTAATCTCATCGGTCACACCGTCGGGCGAGCAACCGCTCCCCGCATGTGTGACCGACACTATCTCCATCCCGGCCGAAAAAAGCGCTGAACACTCCGATTCCTCTGTTTTCCACAAGAAATCCCATAAAAAACCTGCCAAAAAACCGACTGAAAAGTCACGCAAAAAATCCCCCGTCTACCGCTCCCCGCTCGACGAGCCTGTCACTCCATAGTTCGTTCAGGCGAGTTTGATGCGGTCGCCGGCTATGGTGGCGAGACCGCGGGAGAGCGTGAGGTCGATGGCGCGGTTGATTGAGGCGCTTACGTTGTCGCCCATGCGTGCGTAGCCGAATCTCTGGGCCACTTCACGGCGCAGAGCGTCGAGCGGCAGTGAGCCCTGCTCGTCGAGCACCCGCTCTATCGCCACCGATATTTCCTCGGGCGCAATGTCGAGTGCCTCGCGCTCTGACTCAGGCCTGTACTCGGCATATGTATCAGGATTCTGCGAGTCGCTCCAATAAAACGGCGCGGCGGCATCGCCGGTGCGACGGTAGGACGACGCGGCCAGAATTTTATCCATGTAAGAGCTCAGTCGGGCGCCCATGCGGGCGAATCCATATGAGGTAATCACGCGGCGACACAGCAGCGACTTGCTCACCGGCGCTTCCATAGCTATCACCGCCGAGATCTTGGCCTTGATACTCTGATCGAAGAAGCCCGATACAAATTCCTCGGGCGTGATGCTCTCTTGCGACAGCTCACACTTGCGATAAGGCTTGGCATAATCATCAGGCTCATCAATGGCGGGGACTTCTTCCGACAAGGGCTCTCCCCCGGCAGGCGCTGAGGGGTCGGCGGGCTCATCGGCTTCTGCAGCTACGGGAGGCTCGTCGGCGGCCCCATTTTCAGCATTTTTCACTGCCTCGACGATATTGTCGATGGCTTTCGACGGATTTTCCCACCAGTCCATTGCCCATATGTGGTGAGTATGCCATCCGAGCTGGCGGAGCACCGAGTCCTGCGACACCACGCGGTCATTGGCAGTCTCGGCCGACGAATAATTGGGGCCGTCGCAAAGTATACCGAGCAGATATTTATCGGGATCGCGCGGATCAACTACACCTATATCAATGCGGAAGCCGGAGCAACCTATGTCAGTTTTCACCGTATACCCGCGATCAGATAATTCGCGCGCTATGGCATCCACGAGCGCATCATCGGCAGCGGGAGCCGACGACGCACGCGACGACAGATAATCGCGCCCCTTCTCGGCATACTCAAGGAATGATTTCAGGTCGGCCACACCTTCGGCCGACGTGCGGTTAAGGTCGATCATATCGGCGCGGAGCGACGAGAATACCTTCATCTCGTAGCGGGCACGCGATACGGCTACGTTCAGTCGCCGGCCGCCGCCGTCGCGGTTGAGCGGGCCGAAGTTGAGCGCGATTTTCCCTTCCTTGTCGGGGCCGTAGCCTATCGAAAACAGTATCACGTCGCGCTCGTCGCCCTGCACATTCTCAAGATTCTTGATGAAAATATCCTCGTCGAGCGCATTGGCCACCGCTTCGAGCTCGGGGTTGTGACTGAACATGTCGGTCAGCAGGTCCTCGATGAGCGACTGCTGATTGGTGTTGAACGTCACCACGCCTATCGAGCGGCGGGCCTCGGCGGGGGAGGACAGGCGCCTGCGTATCTCCTCTATCACTGCCTCAGCCTCGGCGCGATTCTGTCGCGAGCGGCCGCGGTCATAAACGCCTTCCACATGCTGCCATCCCACTTTTGTGGTAAGGTCGTCGGGCGACGGGAAGGTAAGCAGCCGGTTGTCGTAGTAGTTGGCGTTGCTGAACGCTATAAGGCTCTCGTGGCGGCTGCGGTAGTGCCACAGCAGATATTTCGACGGCATCGAGAGTGCCAGGCAGTCCTCGAGTATGTTTTCAAGATCCTCTTTCCCGGCATTGTCCTCATCGAAATTGCTTGTGGTAAAGAAGCTTGTGGGAGGCATCTGCTTGGGGTCGCCCACTACCACCACGTTACGGCCGCGGGCTATCGCTCCAACGGCTTCACTCGTGGGCATCTGCGAGGCCTCGTCGAATATAACGAGGTCAAAAAGCGCCATGTCGGGGCTGATATACTGCGCCACCGATATGGGACTCATCAGCATGCACGGACACATGCGCGTGAGCAGGTCAGGAATCTGGTCGAAAAGTCGGCGTATCGACGTTCCGCGGCCTCCGTTGCGGATATTGCGCTGGAGTATTCCCACTTCCGACCCTTGCGCGGCTTCTTTCTGAAAGGCAGGGAGCGACGATGCGAGTTTGGCAAACAGTTCCTCGCGTGTAAGGCGCTCAAACTCGGCGCTGAGGCTGCGGAATCGCGCCACTTTTTCGTCAAACAGTACACCGTGAAACAGATTCAGCTCAGGCTGACGGGCAAGTATGAATTCGGCATATGACCTGAAAAGACTCTTGGCATAGCATGCCGCGATATTTTCGGGAGCTATCTCGCCGCTGTCCACTTTGGCAGCAATGACTTCAAGACCGAGATCGGCCACGCGGCGGCGCTGATTGTTGCATGCGGCGAAGTCATGCAGCTTGTCAATATTTTCAAGCCACCTGCGGGCTGTGACCTTACAGTCGCCGAGCGACATTGCGGTCATCGCTCCGGCGTCGAGCAGCGATACGATTGCTGCGGTTTCCTCCGCCACAGCGGCGCCCTGATCAACCACCTCACGGAGCTTGGGAGCCAGCAGATCACGGAACGCTCCTATACCGCTCTCGAGATTGCGACAGAGCACATCTTTAAGCTCTGCGGCTTTCACCACGTCGCCTGTCATTTTCAATATGCTGCGGCTCAGCGCTTCGGCATCGCGGGCTGCTTTGAAGAGCTTCTCCCAGTCAGCACCGTCGTTTCGCCACATATTTCCCGCAAGCGGGCGCACGTCGGATTCCATGCGCGAGAGTTCGCGCCGCCTGTCGGCATATTCGCCGAGCAATGTGAAAAGACGCTCTATTTCCTCAGGGGTTATAGCATTGGTCCCGCGGGAATACAGCTTGATCTGTGACTTAACTTTGCGCCGGTCGAGCACACGGAAAAGCCACCACTTGTCAGCGCTCTCGCGCCACATGAGTTTCCACTGATTATAGTCCCAATCGAGTATCGGTTCGGTATATCCGGCAAGTATCTCGCGGGCAGCCTCGTCGCGCTTCGTTCCGCAATCGGCTGTCCTCTCTATAAGTACGGTGAGCGCATGATCGCCGGCAGCCTTGAGCAGCGGAGCGGGGAGCGCTTCCGCGTCAAGAAGTGTGCGAAGAATATCATCGAGCGCCTCCCGGCGGGTGGCGTCGTGCGCATCGAAATCATATTTCAGGAGTGCCGAAAGTTCGGCCAGCGCTGCCTGATACTTCTCTATGGCAACTATGAGAGCTTCAAGATGTTCACGTGCATCGGCCTTGACCTGAGCATTGTAGGCTGTAAGACCTGTTCCGGCGAGAGGATGACGCGACGGAGTGCCGCACACCCGCGCGAGAGTCTGATACTCGGCCACAGCCACATCAGCCTCGCCGCGCATGGCGGGTGTAAGCTTCGCAAGAAATTCGCGTGGTAGCGCCACGGCCTCGACATCATCCCGAGATGACGCATAGCCGGCAAAGCAGTCATAGAGCGACAATCCGGCGGGGTAAGCGGTGTGAAGTGCGGTGATATAGCCGTTGAGCTCGCGTCGGAGCTCATTTATCTGCGAAGCGCGCAAGGCATATTTCTCGTCGTGACGGCGGCGAGCCACCTCGGTAGTGCGCTTGAGCTGCTCAAGTATGTAGGATTTCTTGGTCTTGTTGGAATGCAGTTCAAGGCAGAAAGGTGCGAGGCCTATCGCTTCCAATCTACGCTGCACCACCTGCAGCGCGGCCATCTTCTCGGCCACGAAAAGCACTTTGCGTCCATTGTAGAGCGCATTGGCTATGATGTTGGTGATGGTCTGCGATTTGCCCGTTCCGGGAGGGCCGTGGAGTATGAAACTCTTGCCGTCGACAGCGGCGCATATGGCTCTGAACTGCGACGAGTCGGCACCGATGGGGAGCGCCACCGCGCCCGCGGGATAGGCCTCGTCAAGATCAGCCTGCGGTTCATCGCCCGAAGCGTCGTCGGCGTCCCACTCGGCTTTTCCGGATATAAGGCTCGCCACTATCTTGTTGCGGCTTAGCTTGTCGGCATTGCTGTGGATGTCGTTCCACATTATAAACTTGCTGAACGAGAAGTTGCCTATTATCACCTGCTCCTCCACGTCCCAGCCTTTCTGCGACATGATGGCGCGGCGAAACACGCTGAATATCAGGTTGACGTCGACACCGCTCTCGTCGGTGGGAAGCGGATCAAGGCCTCCTATACCTATGCCGAAATTCTGCCTCAGCATCTCCAGCAGAGTGATATTCAGGGCGGTATCTTCATCGCGGCTGCGGATTATATAACCCTTGGCCGCGGTCTTTCTGATGATTTCCACCGGAATGAGCAGCAGCGGTGCATAACGCGGACGGGTGCTCGCGGGTGTCTCATACCACTTGAGCAGTCCCACGGCGAGATACAGCGTATTGGCACCGTTTTCCTCCAGCGCCAGTCGCGACGAGCGGTAGAGGTGGGTGAGCGTGCGGCGCAGTGGCTCGGGACCGAGGTAGGAATAAAGTCGCTTTTGCTTCAGCTCGCTTTTGACCAGTTCGGTGATGGGATTGGCGGCGTTGAGCGACTGGTATATGCCCACGCTCATCAGCGGATTATCCCAGTCGGTGGGCTTGGGAAGTATCTGAAATTCAGCGCCGGCCGCCAGGGCGTCCTCGAGTTCGTTTACACTCGCCGATATGAGCTGAATGGTATTGTTGGTTATACGGGTATTGAGCAGATTGTTGCGGAGCGACAGGTCGAGCAGCTTCCGCTCCCATATGGTCTGCTTGTCAACCTCGATATGCTCCACATGCTTAACGTTGAGCGTAGCCGACACCGCCTCGGGAGCATCGGCATTTCTCTCGGCTTGCGCGGGCTCTTCGATTACGTAAGCGCCGTCGCGCATCACCCGCAGGGGAAGCGGACGAATGCGGGCGTTGCGGGCGCGGAGCACATCGATAAACAGATGGAAATTGTCAGTATCCTTCAGCCGGTCATTGGCGAGAAGCACGGCGTCGTCAAATGTCGCGGCGCTCCCGGCATTCATGCAGGTGGTCTCCACCACCATCATCTCGTTGATACCGTCGGCCGTGCGCTTGGTGAGCAGCGATACGTCGTCGTTCACGCTGTCGGGAAACGACTCGTCGATAAGCCATGCTCCGGCAAAGGCGTGTCCCTTCACGGTAATGATTATCGGGTGAATGCCAATCGCTTCGAGACATCCGGCATAGAGCAGGGTCATGTCGAGACACGTGGCCATGCGGGTCGACATTATCTCGCTGTAGAGTCTTACGCGCTGCCCGTAGTCCTCGAAACTCGCCGGCACGGTGCAATATACTATCTGCAGTTCGGCAATCGCCTCATATATGGCGGCCATCTGCAGCTTCACGCGGTTAGGGTCGCGGGTCTGATACTCGTTGAGCGACGGCGAGCCTGTCCACTTGCCTAAGATTTCCGAGGCGCGGCGTATCACCGGCGCTATCTCGGGATGATTGGGTGTGACAAAGGCCGCCAGCATCACCGGAAGCACGCTCAGTCCGCCCCACTGGTCGAAAGCCAGCAGCGAAATCTCGGCCGTGTGCGATGCAAGCTGCTCATCTCCGCTCTTGACCGCAACCTTGATGAGGCCTTCTATCCGCTCGGTAAGGTCACAGAGAAATGTCGTGGAAATGTGCACGGGTACATCTGCAAGCGACACCGAAGTGCCCGCCGCAATGCGGTCGATGTGCAGGGTCACATCATCGGCAAAAGCAGGGTCGAACGTCACGACCACATCCACTCCCTCCACATCGGTTTCACCGGTATTCTTTACGGTGATTTCACGGATCACGGGCACGTGATTCTGTTGCATGGAGAAATTAATTACCGGAAGATGGCTCAGACTGACTTCGACACTCATAAGCGATGAGAGAATTAAGATAACGTTAATACCGCAAAATTACTCAAAAGCAACATAATACGCAAAACAAAAATCTCCTCCGACTCCAAAATATGGAGCAGCGACTATAGCGGCAACCCCGGAGGGGTATGCATCTCTCTAACCGCGGGCCCTTGCGGCCCGTGGTGGTGATACAGGGAGCATATGCAGCCCGGGAGGGGCTGAACATTCGAGATGGCTTTGTCCAGCCCTACCAGGGCTGAATATGCTCTTCTTTACCGATTCCACGGGCCGCAAGGGCCCGCGGCTATTAAGCTGACTACCCCTCCGGGGTGCCGTCCCCGCTCCCTATCGGCACACAGGGGTACGTCCGGCAGCAGATTGTGCGCGACAACGCTAAATGCTTTTGTCACAAATATTTAATTATCAATCCTGTAGGGACGCACACTCGGGTGCGTCCGGCGGAACAAAATGGTAACTTTTCGGGATAAAACTGAGGGCCGGAGAGGTATAGTAATGCTGCAGCGGGTCAGCGCCCCCGCTCCATACATAATACTCCTCAAATTTGGTGGAAAACTCAGGATTTGCCATTTTAGATTTGGCGGAAAACTCAGAATTTATCATTTTAAATTTGGTGGAAACACTATAAAGCGCTATATTTGCACGAGTTAACCGAATAACATAAAGTAATCATGGCAGTAAGGGTTTTCAAACGAAAAATCTACAATAAAATTTTAAAATGGAAACAAGATAGGGCAGGCAAAACAGCGTTGCTCATTAAAGGTGCCCGCCGAATAGGCAAAACCACTATTGTCAAGGAGTTTGCCGCAAAAGAATATAAATCATTTATATTGATTGACTTTGCAAGAACGTCAGAGGCCGTCAAAGGATTGTTTGATGATCTTGACAATCTCGATTTTATCTTTTTGCAGTTACAAGCACTATACCACGTCACTCTCTATGAAAGAGAATCTGCGATAATATTTGATGAAGTTCAAATGTGTCCTAAGGCTCGTCAGGCAATCAAATATCTCGTTGAAGACGGGAGATACGATTATATCGAAACCGGCTCACTACTATCTATCCGGAAAAATACTGCCGGAATCCTCATCCCGAGCGAAGAAACTCGTATCACCATGTTCCCCATGGATTACGAAGAATTTTTATGGGCGAATGACGATTATAATACTTATCCTCTCATTAAGTATGCATTTGAACACAAGAAACCGCTTGGCGATGCCGTAAACCGTCAAATGATGCGGCTGTTCAGGGTGTATATGCTTGTAGGAGGAATGCCCCAGGCTGTAAACCGGTATCTCGACACTAATAATCTCGCCGAGACAGACGCTGTAAAGAGAGAAATTATTGAGCTTTATTTAGATGATCTGAGGAAGATTGACCCATCGGGTAAAGCATCACTCCTTTTTGAATCTATTCCTGGACAACTGTCACGAAGCAAAATTAAATTTGAACCTTGGTCTGTGATTCAAGCCTCGGATAAAAACAGTATATCAGATTTATGGCGGGATCTTGAAGATTCGTTGACGGTAAATTTTTCTTATCGCACCACCGATCCCGTAGTGGGGTTCGGCCTTCATCGTGATAACGCAGATTTCAGAATATATCTGTGTGATACCGGATTGTTTGTAACCCTTGCGTTCTGGGACAAAGATGTGGCTGAGAATACCTTATATCAACGTTTGCTTTCCGACAAACTGGAAGCAGATTTAGGATACATATATGAAAACGTTGTCGCGCAGATGTTGCGTGCTGCCGGTCATTCTCTATATTACTATACTTTCCCGACCGACAAGGAACGTAAAAAATATTATGACTGTCTCTTATACCACTCTGACGCTGCCGACGAATAGCCTTGTGTAGATCT
>JAIDSW010000036.1 GCA_029061025.1 Duncaniella sp. | reverse complement strand
CAGCGTCAGATGTGTATAATAGACATCTCTATGAATATAGAAATTTTTCCTTATTTTTGCATTAAATAATTTAACTTCACTACTCAATAAAAAGAATATGAAGAAGCACAATTTCTATGCCGGCCCTTCGATTTTGAGCCAGTATACAATCAAGAACACGGCTGACGCCGTGCTGAATTTCGCGGGAACCGGACTGTCGATTCTCGAAGTATCCCACCGTGGCAAGGAATTCCAGGCTGTAATGGACGAGGCTCAGGCTCTCGTCAAGGAGCTTCTCAACGTGCCCGACGGTTATCATGTGCGGTTCCTCGGCGGCGGGGCGAGCCTCCAGTTTGCCATGGTGCCGTTCAACCTTCTCAAGACCAAAGCCGCATATCTCGATACCGGTACATGGGCATCCAACGCCATCAAGGAAGCCCGTCTTTTCGGCGAGGTTGAGGTGCTCGCTTCAAGCAAGGACGCCAACTATACCTTCTATCCCACCGATTATACCGTACCTGCCGATGTGGATTATTTCCATATCACCACCAACAATACCATCTACGGCACCGAGCTCCGTGAGGATCCCGACGTACCCGTGCCTATGGTGGCCGACATGTCGAGCGATATTTTCTCCCGCCCCATCGACGTGAGCAAATATGACATCATCTATGCCGGCGCTCAGAAAAATCTCGCGCCTGCCGGTGTGACTCTCGTAATAGTTAAGGAAAGTGCACTCGGACATGTAGAGCGCGCCATTCCCACCATGCTCGACTACCGCACCCACATCAAGAAAGGCTCGATGTTCAATACTCCTCCCGTGCTTCCCGTCTACTCGGCTCTCATGACAATGCGCTATTATAAGGAGATGGGCGGCGTAGAGGCACTGCAGAAACTCGATGAAGAGAAGGCAGCCATGCTCTACAAGGCTATCGACGACAGCAAGATGTTTGAAGGCACAGTGACCGACAAGGCTCACCGCTCCATCATGAACGTGACTTTCGTGATGACCGAGCCCTATCGCGAACTCGAGAAGGATTTCGTTGACTTCTGCTCGGCCCGCGGTATCGTAGGCATCAAGGGACACCGCTCGGTAGGCGGATTCCGCGCATCGCTCTACAACGCTCTCCCCATCGAAAGCGTCAAGGCTCTCATCGATGCCATGAATGAATTTGAAGCACTCCACGTTAAATAATACAGTCAGGCATGAAAATTCTTGTAGCAACCGAAAAACCTTTCGCTCCCGTAGCGATCGAGCAGATGAAAGCCGTGGCCGACGAGGCCGGTGCTACCCTCTCCCTGCTTGAGAAATACACTACCCGCCATGCGCTTCTCAATGCCGTGGCCGATGCCGATGCGCTCATAATTCGCAGCGACAAGGTCGACGCCGAAGTGCTCGACGCCGCCAAGAACCTCAAAATCGTGGTACGCGCCGGCGCCGGATATGACAACGTGGATCTCGATGCAGCTACGGAGCGTGGCGTGAGCGTGCAGAATACTCCCGGTCAGAATTCCAACGCCGTGGCCGAACTCGTGTTTGGCATGGCTGTGATGATGGCCCGCAATATGTACAACGGTACTTCGGGCTCCGAACTTCGCGGCAAGGGTCTCGGTATCCACGCCTTCGGTCAGGTAGGCCGCAATGTAGCACGCATCGCCCGCGGATTTGAGATGAACATTTCAGCGCTCGATCCCTATTGTCCCGACGATGTGATGCTCGACGCCGGTGTAACTCCCGTTCACTCGGTCGAGGAACTTTATGAGAAAAACCGCTACGTTTCGCTCCACATCCCCGCCACAGCCGAGACACGCGGCTCCGTGGGCTATGACCTGGTGATGCGCATGCCCAAGGGTGGAGTGCTCATCAACACCGCCCGCAAGGAAGTCATCGACGAGCAGGGTCTCATCAAGGCTCTTATGGAGCGCACCGATCTCAAATACGCAGCCGATGTTGCTCCCGATCATGCCGTAGAAATGAAAGAACTGTTTGGCGACCGCGTATTCTTCACTCCCAAGAAGATGGGAGCGCAGACCGCCGAGGCCAACATCAACGCCGGTATAGCCGCTGCACGTCAGGCCATCGAATTCCTCCGCGACGGCAACGACCGCTTCCGCGTCAACAAGAAATAATCCCATACTATTACATATCCGAAAATCGGCAAGGCTTCCCCGGCCCTGCCGATTTTTTTATAGTACCCTGTAACTCAATACACTACTCCCGGAATAATGTTTGAGTGACTTGTAGGAGGCTGTGTCAAAATTTGATATTTCAAAATGTGTATCGGCGTCCGCAGGCCGCCGAGTTCTTCGTAACCCGGGTCGCCGCAGCTCAGCGGAGGCGCCCCGGGTATATGAAAATGATCAAATAGGCGCCCGATAGGCCGCCGAATATAATGGGAATCAACAAGTTATCCAATCGGCGGCCTTGCGGGCGCCTATGCTTAAGTATCAGATAACCGGCGACGCCTTCGCTGAGCTACGGCGGCGCCGGTTACGAATAATTCAGCGCCCACGGGCGCTATTTGATTTTTGACACAGCCTCGGCACAGCAAATGGTAATTTCTGCTCTTCTCGGACACGGAGCGAAGCTCCGTCCCAACATGGTGATACGCATACCATTACCTCTTGTACCGCCGGTGTAGCCTATCAGAAAGCCCGGAAACCGAGGCGGCTTCCGGGCTGTGAAATTCAGATGTATGTATCAACTATATCAGTAGTTCCACTGGCAGGCAACCATGCGGAGGCTGGTATCGCCCATAGTGCGGAGGTCGGTGATATTGTTGAAGCGGCAGTTGATGTAGACGAGAGCGGGGTCAAACGAGAGGTCAACCATGTTGAGCTGGTTGTTGTTGCAGATCACGCGCTGGAGGAAAGTCTGGTTGCTGAGCGACAGAGAGGTGAGGTCGTTGTAGCAGCAGTCTACATACTGGAGGTTACCGCAGTTCTCAACTGAGAGAGTGGTGAGGTCGTTGTAAGAGCAAACGAGGTCGAGGAGGTTCTGGCAGTCGCGAACACCGAGGGTGGTCATGTGGTTGTCAGAGCAGATGAGGGTAGCGAGTTCGGGAAGACCTGATACGATCATGGTAGTGATCTCGTTGCCATCCATGTTGAGGTTCTGAAGCTTGACTACACCCGAGAGGTTGAGCTGGGTGAGCTTGTTGTAACCGCAGTAGAGATTCTTAAGGTTAGTGCAACCTTCCACGTTGAGAGTTTCAAGGTGGTTACCCTGTACGTTGAGAGTCTTGAGGTTGAAGCTGTTGGCAAGGTTGAGCTCAACGAAAAGGTTATTTGAGAGGTTGAGATTCTCAAGAAGGGGAGTAGCTGTGATGTCGATAGCGGTAAGACGGTTCTTGTAAAGAGAAACCTTGGTAAGCACGGGATTAGCCTTGAAAGTAGCGGTAGCAAGCTTGTTGCGGCTGGCGTTAACTTCCGAGAGAGCCACAGCACCGGTGAAATTAACATCGGTAAGAGCGTTGCGCGATACATCAACTTTCTTAAGGGCAACAAAACCGGTCAGGTCAAGCGAGCCTGCAAGTTTCTTATCTTTCCAGTCGATTTCTACTACACGACCGTTTTCAAACTTAACACCTTCGATTGCTTCGAGCTTATTCACGTCGGCAACATTGAGGGCTTCGGCATTGGTAGCGGCTTCTACGGCAGGCTGAGAAAGGAATGCCTTAAGCTGCTTCACTTCATTCTTGTCAAGTTTCTGGGCGAAAGCTGTCACGCATCCGAGCATGAGAGCAATCATTAATAACGCTTTTTTCATAAAAACAATAGTTGGTTGAGTTGTTGTAATTTTTAATTCAATAACGCTTCCGCCGGGCGAAAGGTTTAGTCATGGTTGATTTTTTTCTGATTTTACGGGTTTTGGTATGAAATTTAAGATGTTTGCAAACTGTGATGAATTGTTTTTGTGTGGTATTTTCTTTAATTATTATGATGAATGTTATTGTTTATCTTATCATGAGCCCAGAAGTTTGAAGAGGATTCCCACCATGAGCAGGCCTGCAATGGTAAAGGCTGCTGTAGAGCGGAAAAACAACCGCCACGTACCCTTTCTCCTTCGGGAAGTCCATGTATAGACTCCTCCGCAGAGCAGGCCGTAGACCACGGCGGCGAGTATCCATATCATGACATTTCCCATCGGCTGTAACGGCTGCAGTTATTTAAGTTTACCCTTGGTACCTTTTACTCCGCCACCCATCGAGAAGATATTGGCATCGTAGCTCACTGTTTTCTGGCCGCGCTCGCGGTTGCGTTTCAGCGCCAGCTGCACGAGGCGATCCATAAGTTTGTCGAAACTGATACCGGTGGCTTCCCAGAGGTAAAACGACAGCGACCCGGGTATGGTGTTTATTTCGTTCACATATATATTATTGTTGTCGGCATCCACTATTACATCCACGCGGCTTACGCCGTGGCATCCGAGCACCCTGAAAGTCTCGCCGGCAAGGAAGCGTATACGCTCGGTCATATCCTCGGGCAACTCTGCCGGAATGCGCTTCTGCGAAGCCTGCATGCCTTTGGCGCCTTTCGAGCCTCCCATATATTTATCGGTATATGACAGTATCTCGCCGCTCTTTATAGGCTCTTCGAGTACCGAGGTGGTGTAGTCGTCGCAGTCGCCAAGCACCGAGCAGTTGATTTCCTTGAGATTCTCCACCATATGCTCCACTATGATGCGGGTGGAATATTTCTCGGCATCGGCCACACGCTCCACGAGTTGCCCGCGGTCAACGGCGCGGCCTATGCCTACGCTCGACCCGAGATTGGCGGGCTTCACTATCACGGGGTAACCGATTTCCTTTTCGATTTTCTCGATAAGCTTGTCGCGCGACGAATACCACTGCTTGTCGGTAAACCATACATAGTCCACCACCGGCACGTCGCAGTCGCGGAGTATCATCTTCATGGTGATCTTGTCCATGCCGTTGGCCGAGGCGAGCGTGTCGCAGCCTGCATAGGGTATTCCTATCGAGTCGAGTATTCCTTCAAAAGTGCCGTCCTCGCCGTTAGAGCCGTGAAGCACGGGAATCACCACGTCGAGATGCGCGGCCACATCGCTGCCAAACAACGGCTTCTTTTCCTTGTAGAGATTGAAGTCACCGTAGACGGGACGCATATATACCGGCGTGCATTTTGCAAGCAGCGCAGGCATGTCGCGGTAATTGGCAACATCGAGAAGCGCTTCACCGGTATACCATTTGCCCTGCTTGGATATATACACCGGAGTCACGTCATAGCGGCTGCGGTCTATCGCATGCATGGCCTGATTGGCAGAGATTACTGATATTTCGTGTTCGGTGGATCGTCCGCCGAAAAACACTCCTATATTGGTT
>JAIDSW010000359.1 GCA_029061025.1 Duncaniella sp. | reverse complement strand
TTCAACATCGTAGGGCAATGTCAGAGCCTCAAAAGCTGGACGAGTGACAGGGTACAGACTCTCACGCTTTTTTTGTATAATATCAAACGCCAGCGAGGTGAGTCCAGCGGCACATTAAATAACTATGAGCTATTTAAAAAGTTTAGGATTTGTAGTCACAATCCTTTTGGTATCATGTTCCTCGTCAAAACAAACCACTTTGGCGTCAGCTGTGGATTCATCTAGGAAAACAGTTACCAGTATAGAGGGACAAAAGGTAGTTTCTGAAACTGTTAAGTTGACCGGTATCGAAATGTCGGAGGCTCTAAATGAGGATGGAACAGAGCTAGTTAAACGCCCGTTCAAATGGTTTGCAGGTATAGGAAAAGCAGACAACAAGCAAGTCGCCATTGAATTAGCTCAGCGGGAAGCCTATGCAACTATTTCTCGAGTGCTTAATAACGCAGTTAAAGATCAGTCTGAACGAGGGAACGTAGCAAACAATGGTCGCGTACAGCAGGCACTGACATCTCACTGGGAGCAGGTGAGTGTGAGCCTTCAAAAAGCTTGTGAACCTTTTGGAAATACTACGATTGAGTATAATCCAGTAACACGTATGTATGAGGCTACATCAAAGATAGGCATTCGTGGTGATCGTTTCAATCAGTTACTAAATACTGCGGGAAGTTTCAAACCAACCGAACTCTCGGGTAAAGATCTTGATGACTTTATCGCCACTAATGAGGCCATAATGCAAGCTGCGCGAGGTAATTGATGATCACTTTGTATGATATGAAAAGATTTCCCTTCTTCTTAATGACCATATTTACATTCTTGAGTTGTTACGCTCAAGAATGTCCTTCTGAGTGGGTAAAATATACCTATGGCGGCTATTTTTATGATATTCAGAGCGACAATAATAATCGAAGACACGCAGAAGTTGATTTCAAAAATAATCTTGTAAACAGCGCGCGTGCGAGTCTTGCGAAGCAGATAAAGATGAGTGTTAAAGATATGGCTCAAATGAATAAGACCGCAATAGATGGCAGGACTTCAATAACATATTCTTCCAATACAAGTTTTTCAACAGACCTCAACATGAAGCTTGTTGAAACGAAATCCATGTATTCACCCTCAACGGGTGAAGGCTATGCAATAGCTTATATTGACAAAGATGCAGCAAAAAATTATTACACTAATGAGCTTACCGTTGTAAGAAATAAAATTACAAATTCCATAGAGTTAGCCGATAGCTATATAGAAGGAGGCTTTAAGAAAAAGGCCGAGTTGGAATTGAATAAGTCATTGAAGTTATTTGATTCTGTAGATGAGTCTCTTTTCTGGCTTAATATTTTCGGAGCGGGGCAGTCTGAAATAAACGACTGGCAACTGAATTTTAATCAGGCCGAGCAGAATGTTAAACGCCAACTGGCAGATTTGAAACATGCAACCGTAATTTACCTTTCGTGTAATGCCGACCTCTTTGGAAAAACATATCCAACGCTCCAAAATGAGTTGAAGGGCAAACTCGCAGCCAAAGGTTGTAGTTTTACTGATTATCCTCAAAATGCAGATTGGGTTATAACTGTTAATTGTTCAGCCAGGGAACATTCTAATGTTAAAGCCGGAAATTCAAATGCATTCTTTACGTATATAGACGCTGCTATATCTATTGACAAGACCATTTCTTCGCAACGGATCTACGAAGATGAGGTTTCTGTTAAAGGGAGCCACACTTTCGGTTATCAGGAAGCGGCTAAAGCCGGCTACAAAGATATAACAAAGGAATTGAGCAAAATTATAAACATAACCATTGACCAATGAATAATATCTCCGTTACATTACCACCTGAACAATTCAGCGAAATGTGTGGGAAAGTCGACGGACTTTCTTACGCGCTTCAAACAATCATTAAAAGAGCTTTACAAAAGGTGTCATATCATGATATGAATTCCTATTACGGATCAGACTATAATGATTGCCATGGCGATTATTATGATTCAGAATATAATTAATACAACTTCATTGATGGATTTTAGCAGCATTTATCAGTTGTTTATCGGAATTTTAGCATCATTGGTCGCGTGGTGGGCCGTAAATAGCTTGCTAGTTCCAAATTTTCATATGTCTGATTTATCTTTTGATAATAAATACAGGCCATATGTGAAAATCTGGAATCGGTCATGGCATCGATTAGCGGCGTATGACATCAAGTGCAATATAGTCTACTACAAAAAGAATAATACGAAGTATCCATTTTTTTCGAGAGACGATATCTCCAAGCCAATATTAGTACAAGGCACAAATAATTCTAATTACGAAATTATTAAATTAGGAGGCGATGAGAGGTTGAAAAATTTCTTTTCAAATGGCAATGTATTAATCATCACTATTGTTGGCCAAAATAAATTTGGAGTAAGACAAGCCATGAAAAAAAAGATTGTTATTGACAACCCGTATTTGAAACAATGACGATAATAGTTAAACCAACATACGCCTGTAATTTCCGGTGCAAATACTGCTATTTGAGTAGTGACACCAAAACTTCTAATCAAACTATTGATGTGGAATTTATGAAAGGTGTTATTTCCCAAGTAAAAGAAATTGTATGCAATAAGCAGAAACGGCCCATAACATTTATATGGCATGGGGGTGAGCCTCTATTATGGGGGATCGAAAACTATCGCGAAGTATTTTCTTTTATGAATGAAGAATTGCATGGGATAAATTATAAAAATGCCATACAGACGAATCTTTCTTTAATAAGTGAGGATTATATTGATTTGTTCTTGCAGCACAATATCCGAATCGGATGCTCTTTAGATGGTACTAAAGAAATTAACGATTCTCTAAGAGTTACTAATGATGGAAATGGCACATTCTCTACAATAATGGAGAAAATTGCGTTGTGCAAATCACGTGGCATAGACTTGGGTTGTATTATTGTCGGTAATAAAAAGCATATCGGCCATATTCCGGAATTATTTCACTTTCTTAGCGAGAAAAAACTTAATTTTAAGTTTAATCCATTGTTTAAGGCAGGAGAAGCAGCTGATGATTTCGAGAATCTCGGTATAACTCCTGATGAATATGCAGAGATGTGCGCAGAGTTATTCGACCTTTGGTTCTATGACAATAAACACCAAATCAAAGAATCAAATTTTGAAGAAATTGCAGCTAATCTCATTTCTCATAAGCCGTCGTATTGTATATTTGGAAAGAACTGTCAAGATAATTTTTTCGCGATTGCTCCAACAGGCGATGTAATGCCATGCGGTAGATTTTGTGATACCGACCTATTACGATACTCATACGGCAACTTACATTCCGAGAAACTTGCAGACGTGTTACCTCGTATTAAGTATTCTGATACCTATTTGCGCAGTGAACATATTGAGCACACCGACTGTAAGAAATGTCGTTACTTCGATATCTGTCACGGTGGCTGCCTCCATGACGGCTTCATTAAGTCTGGAGATTTCAAATCAAAAACTTTTTTATGTTCAGCTTATAAAAGAATCTTTCAACAT
Organism: Duncaniella sp.; assembly: GCA_029061025.1. Classification (GTDB taxonomy): domain Bacteria; phylum Bacteroidota; class Bacteroidia; order Bacteroidales; family Muribaculaceae; genus Duncaniella. The sequence continues at coordinate 12,500 of JAIDSW010000359.1, read as the reverse complement.
ATAGAAACGCAATTGAATATTACATTAAAAACCATTTAATTCTTTAAAAAATAATGAATTACAAATTAATAATTGCCCTAATTGCGCTATTCATTGCGAGCGCATCAGATGCACAAGCCAACTCCGTAAAACGCGTTGCAATTCTTGAAACTGTAGACAAAGAAGGGAAAGTTCCTTATGGAATTAAGTTAATGGTGCGTAGCAAACTGTGTGATTACATTACTGCTACACCCGGTTACGAAGGTTTTGACCGAGTTGACGTAAGTTCTATTTTGAGTGAACATGAATTTCAGCGCTCTGGTCTAGTGAGTGATAGAGACATCAAACGGTTGGGAGAGATGACTGGTGCAACCTATGTGCTTGTCGCAGAAGCCGCATATCTAAATAGTTCAAACATCTTTTTATCAGCCAAGATTCTTAATGTAGAGACAGCCCGAGTAGAACAAACCGCTACTATCCAATCACCAACAACAGTTGAAGGTCTTGAATCGAATTGTAAAGCACTGGCGGGTAAACTATTAAATATTAATACTGAAACTGGGGCATTAAAAGGAGAATTGAATTTAGGATACGCTAAATATGTTGGAGAGTATGTTAATGGTAAACCACATGGTTATGGAATAATGTATTTTCTTCAATCATCAGACATTCGAAATTTTTACGAAGGGAATTGGGTTAATGGGAATCAAGAAGGTAAGGGAACTATGGTACTTAAAGATGGAACAAAATATGAAGGGAATTGGCAGTCTAATGTGCGTTATGGCTTTGGTATCCAATACTATACAGACGGAACCATTTACGAAGGTAACTGGATAAACAATAATTGGAATGGAAGTGGAATATATAAAGCTAATAATGGAGATAGAATAGTTGGATTCTTCGAGAATGGAGCAGCTAATGGGAGAGTGACATATTATTGGAGTAATGGCACTCATGCTGATTTTTTATATAAAAAAGGGAAAGTTCAGAATCAATTAACCCCTACAGTAAAAGATTGACAAGAAATTATTTTAATTACAACTTAATTTTGGAAAATGTTATATGTTAATACTTATTGCTTATGAGTTCAAAAATGCTAACTCTCTTAACAATTTCATAAGCTAAATTTTTAATTAAATAAATGTTATACGTAGAAATGTTTATATCAGAATTGCTTATAAAAAAAAGAATAATTATTTTATTTTTGTTATTGCAATGTCTATTTTTACACGCACAAGATCATGGGCTTAAAAAGATTGCGATTCTTGAGACAGTAGATAAGGAAAACTCTGTTCCATATGGTATAAAGTTAATGGTACGCAGTAAACTTACAGCGGCTATTACTGCCACCCCCGGCTATGAAGGTTACGATAGGGTTGATGTCGGCTCAATTTTGGGCGAGCATGAGTTTCAACGTACGGGTTTGGTCAGCGAAAAAGACATCAAACGTTTGGGTGAGATGACAGGTGCAGAATATATTTTAATTCCCGAACTAGCCAAATTGGATCAAAAACATATATTAATCGTGGCTAAAATTTTGAATGTAGAAACCGCGAAAGTAGATAAAGCTGCAAATATCCAAACCGCAACCGACGTTGAATCTATGGATGAAGCTTGCCGCGATTTATCTTCGCGCCTTCTTGGCATACACCGCGGCAAAACTATTACGCTTTAAGTTTTATTCAGTTACGATTTTCATGCAAAATTTTGTGTTGGGAGTCATTTGAAGTAAATATTAACATCTGCTGAATAATTATGCCGAGTTTTTTCGTATTCAAGGATAGTGAAATCAAAGATGTTGTATAATAATTCTAAAGAGAGCTCTTCAGACACAAATTTTTCGTGAGGCTGTGTTGCGTAATTGACACCGCCTCTTTGTTTTATATTTTTCAGCAGAATAATAGAAAAGAGGCTACGTCATTATGACATAGCCTCATTGAGGGGGGTGAACAGAGGGTCTCGAACCCTCGACCTTCGGAACCACAATCCGACGCTCTAACCAACTGAGCTATGCTCACCATGTTTGCATTTGCGGTGCAAAGGTAATGCATATTTTTACAATATGCAAGAATTTTCGCAAAAAAATCCGCGGTATTTTATACCGTTGCGAATTTGTTATCTATAATATGTGGATTTTGAAATTTTTCTTATCTTTGCGGATAAGTATGAACAAACTGTTGGAGCATATAAAATCGACGTTTACCGACTATTTTTCGCTGTCGGGGTATCTGGTGTCGCAGGACGATGCCGAGGCGGCGATAAGGGAGGGGGTGTCGTTTCGCGGCACCAACATAGTGATTCTGATAATTGCGATTTTCATTGCGTCGCTGGGATTGAACACCAATTCCACCGCCGTGATCATAGGCGCGATGCTCATTTCGCCGCTAATGGGGCCGATAATCGGTATCGGTCTGGCCGTGGGGGTTGAGGATTTCGACCTGCTGAAGCGGAGTGTGAGAAATCTCGTGATGGCCGCGGGATTTTCGGTGATAGCTTCCACGCTTTATTTTCTCGTCTCGCCCGTGAGCGAGCAGCACAGTGAACTGCTGGCGCGCACGTCGCCCACGATCTACGACGTGCTGATAGGATTTTTCGGCGGCGCGGCGGGCATCATAGCCATCGGCAGCCGCTCGAAGGGCAATGTGATCCCCGGCGTAGCAATAGCCACGGCGCTTATGCCGCCGCTCTGCACCGTGGGCTACGGTATCGCCACATGGCAGCCGGCTTATTTCCTCGGGGCTCTGTATCTGTTTCTTATCAACTCGGTATATATCGCGCTGTCGACTTTCATAGGCGTGAAGCTGATGAAGTATCAGAAGAAGGCGCAGAGCGACGAGCTGCGTGCCCGCAAGATACGCCGGCTGGTCTACACGGTGGCCGTGCTCGCCATGATCCCGTCGCTGTGGATGACCTACCGCATGCTCCAGCAGTCGCGCTTCGAAATCAATGCCACGCGCTTTGTCAACGAGCAATTCCACTTCCCGTCGACCACGGTGCTCTCGGAAAGCGCTGTGAATCAGAACGGACAGCGCTCCATCAACGTAACCCTCATAGGCAAGATACTTCCCGCCGACTCGCTGCAGGCGGCAATGGAGAAACTGATGCCGCTCTACTCGCTCGAAGGCGTGAGGCTTAACATAATTCAGGGCGACACTCGCTCCATGACCGAGGACGCCGACCTGAGCAGCAGCTCGCTGCGCGACATTTATCAGCTGTCGCAGGCCGACATCGCCCGCAAGCAGCAGGTGATTGACTCGCTCAGGAGCATAATCGGCAATGTCCGCGCCACTGACTCGGTAGCGGGGCTCATAATGCCCGAGGTGAGGGTGGTGTTCCCGCAGATAAGCGATCTTGCCGTGACCCGCGCGGTGTTTGCCCGACATGATACGGGACGTCTCGACACCGTCAACGTGGCTCTCGTGAAATATTCCCGCCCGCTTCCCGCCAAGGAGCGCGACGAACTTTGCCGCTATCTCGATGCCCGCCTGGGGCTGAGAGGGGTGAAAATCGTGGAAGTGGGCTCAGCTATAGATTTCAGAACCGACAATCATCCCGAAAAAAGAGATGACCACTCCCGCTAACCCTACAACACCATCATCACTCCCCGCCTCGCTTGCGGGAAAGAAGATTCTGCTCGTAAACCACAGCGAGACACTCGGCGGCGCCGCCATCGTGACCTACCGGCTCATGCAGGCTCTGATTCAGGCCGGGCTGGATGTGAAAATGCTCGTGTACACGAAGACGAGCCGTAATGATCTGATCGACGTGGTGGGCTCGCGATTCACGCGCGCCACCGGTTTCATGCTTGAGCGCATGCAGATTTTCTGGTATAACGGTTTCAATTACGACAATCTCTTCAAGGTATCTACCGGAAGTTTCTCCCACGGAATATCGTCGCACCCGTGGGTGAAGGAGGCCGATATAGTGTGCCTCAACTGGATCAACCAGGGGCTGATGGGGGTGAAAGACCTGCTCAAACTTCATCGCGAAGGCAAGAAACTCGTGTGGACCATGCACGACATGTGGTCCATGACCGGCATATGCCACCACTCCTATGAGTGTGACCGATATGAGCAGGAATGCGGCGACTGCCCGTTTTTGGGCGGGGCCTCGCGCCCGGGCGACATATCCCACCGCATGTGGAAGCGCAAGCATGAAGTTTACAGTCAGGTGCCGGTGAAATTCGTGGCCGTATCGACGTGGCTTGAGCGCCGCGCCCGCAAGAGCTCGCTGCTGCGCGATGCCGACGTGCGCACGATACCCAACGCCTTCCCGGTCGACGATTTTTTTATCGAGCCGCGGCGCACGGTGCCGGTTCTCGAGCCTTATGCCGACAAGAAGATAATACTTTTCGGAGCCGCCCGCATCGACGACCCTATCAAGGGTGTCGACATGGCCGTGGACGCGCTCAACTATATTTTTGACAACTATCCCGAGGTGGCTTCGCAGTGCGTGGCGATATTCTACGGCAATATCCGCGACCCGAAGATACTCGACGGAGTGCGCATGAACCACTACCACACCGGCCGCATCAACGACCCGAAATTAATACGCCACCTCAACTCGATAGCCAAGGTCTCGCTATCTACCAGTCTGTACGAGACGCTCCCCGGCACGATTATCGAGGGGCAGGCCGGCGGTGCGATTCCCGTGACATTCGGCCGCGGAGGCCAGACTGACATCATCGACCATCTTAATACCGGTTACATAGCCGAATACCGCGACGTGAAGTCGATAGTCAAAGGTATTCTGTGGGCACTTGACTCGGATATATCGCGCGAATCGCTTCACGAAAGCGTGCGCGAGAAATTCTCGGCCGAGATCATCGCCGGAAAATATATTGATCTGTTCAGCGAATTTTATGAATAAGCGTGTACTCATAATAGGAGCGGGGGGATTCATAGGCGGATTCATCGCCGCCGAGAGCCTTCGCCGCGGCTACGAGACATGGTGCGGAGTGCGCGAGTCGACCTCGCGACGCTACCTCACCGACGAGAAACTGCATTTTCTCGTATTGGACTATGACGATTCCTCGTCGATGGCCGCCACTTTATCCGGAGCGCTGCCCGAGGGAGAGCGGTGGGATTACATAGTGTATAATCTCGGCGCTACCAAGTGCATGAACTTCCTCGACTTCAACCGCATCAATTTCCAGTATCTGCGCAACTTCCTCAATGCTCTCCATGAGTCGGGGAAGGTGCCCGGGCGGTTTGTCTACATGTCGTCGCTCTCGGCTCTCGGCCCGGGCGATGAAAAGCATTACACCCCGCTTACCGACGACATCGTGCCGCACCCCGACACCCGCTACGGACTTTCAAAAGTCAAGGCCGAGACCGAGCTGATGACCCAGCCCGAAAGTTTTCCGTGGATAATCCTCCGCCCTACAGGTGTCTACGGCCCTCATGAGCAGGACTATCTGATGATGATAAAGGCCATAGACTCCCACTGGGATTTCGGCGTGGGATTCCGCCGCCAGATGCTCACGTTTATCTACGTGGAAGATCTTGCCCGTGCCATATTCGATGCCGCCGAGCGCGCGCCCGTTCATCGCACCTACATCGTGTCGGAGCCGAAAGCCTACTCGCAGGCCGACTTCCGGCGCATCGTGTGCCGACATCTCGGGCGCAGCTTCGCCATACCCGTGAGGCTTCCGCTATGGATAGTGAAGATAGCTTCCGCCGTGAGCGAGAAATACGGCATAGCCAAAAACAAGGCCATGACGCTTAACAGCGACAAATTCAAGATCATGAAGCAACGCAACTGGTCATGTGACGTAAGCCGCGCCGTGGCCGACTGGGGTTTCGCGCCCCGCGTTGATCTCGACGAAGGTATCCGCCTCACCGTCGACGCCTACCGCGCCGCGCAAGCCGAGGAAAAACGTCGCCGCAAGGAGGAGGCAGCCTCACGATGAGCCGCTATCCGTCGACCGATGCCCCCACGTGGGTGAAAATACTGATAATAATTCTGTTGCTGCCGGTATTCTCCACGCCGGCGCTCCTGTCGGCACTCCCGCAAGGTCATGAGGAGTGGCGCACGATAGTGTGGTGCTTCCCCTTTTATCTCCTTATGTCGGGGTGGCTGGCATGGATTTCATATAACAGCCGCCAGACTGTGGCATGGATTCTGATGGTGCTCATGGTGCTGTCGACCGCCGCAGTGTGGATGCTCGTAACTTGCGTATGAAAAAAATACTTATAATCAACGGTCCCAACCTGAATCTGCTCGGTAAGCGAGAGCCTGACATTTACGGCACGCTTACGTGGGATGAGATGCTTGAACAGCTGCGCTCGAAATTTTCAGGCGAGGCTGAAATAGAGTATTTCCAGTCCAACCACGAAGGCGATATTATCGACCGCCTGCAGACGGCCGATTGCGACGGGGTGGTGCTCAATGCCGGAGCGTATACCCACACTTCGCTCGCGATTGCCGACTGTATAGCCGCCATCGCCGTGCCCGTAATAGAAGTGCACATCTCCAATGTGGCCGCCCGCGAGGAGATACGCCGCCGTTCGCTCATAGCCCCGTCGTGCCGCGGAGTGATAAGCGGACTTGGCCTGCAATCCTACATGCTCGCAATACAATATTTCCTGTCATGACTCCTGAACTTGAGCAATATATCCTTGACCATATCTCACCCGAGCCCGAGCAACTGCGACGGCTCTACCGCCACACGCATCTTCACCGCCTGTATCCCCGCATGTGTTCGGGTCACCTGCAGGGACGCATGCTGAAGATGCTCACCGCCATGATAGCGCCGCGGCGAGTGATAGAACTGGGTACATATACGGGATATTCGGCATTGTGCATAGCCGAAGCTCTCGCAGGGGATGCCGAGCTGCACACGGTAGAAATCAACGACGAGTGGGCCGACGATATAAGAGCCACATTCGACGAATCACCCTTCGGTGACCGGATAACTCTGCACATAGGCGATGCCCTCGCTCTGATTCCCGAGATCGGGGGACAATGGGATATGGCCTATATCGACGCCAACAAGCGCAATTATATCGAGTATCTCGAAGCCCTGCTGCCGAGGATGGTGCCGGGCGGTTTCATCATTGCCGATAATACGCTCTGGGACGGAAAAGTGGCCGATACCGCTTCGAGTCACGACGCTCAGACCTTGGGCGTGGCCGCTTTCAATGATTATGTGGCACGTCATCCGCGACTCGAGACTGTGATACTGCCGATACGCGACGGTTTAACCTTACTTAGAGTGCTTCCGTCATGACCTATCTGAGCCGCCGCAATCCCGTAGCGCGTCCGCAACCGGCGGCGGCTGCCACTGCTGTGGCCTTGCTCGCAACGGTGTTTTATTCATTCGCTCTATCGGTAGCGGTGATGTGGGCGCAATGCCGGCTTTCGTGGTGGATATTCCCGGCAGCTGTCGTGGCGGCTATCGTCACGGCGCTCGTCGCTGTGCCGAGGGCTGTGGGCGAGGGCGCTGCCTTAAAGGTGACGGTTTTGACCCTTGCGGTCGTGGCTGCGGCCGTGGGAGCGGCTTGGGTGACGATCGATTACTCATATGACGGACTGTATTATCATCAGGAAATAATAGCGGCGCTTTGCGACGGATGGGATCCGTTTGCTCCGCCATTTGACAAAGTGCCCCGATATACGCCCTGGGCGGTGCACTATGCCAAGGCGGTGGAAATTGCCGCCGCTGCGATAGTGAGCTGCACGGGTGTACTCGAGACAGGCAAAGCTATCAATATCATAGCCCTCGCCGCGATGGCTTGCGGAGTAAACGCATGGCTCGGAGAGCAGGGCGGAAGGCTTACACGTCACCGCACGATGCTCACACTCGCCGCCGTCGCCAATCCGGTGGTGTGGTCACAGCTTTTCACCTATTATATAGATTTCTATAAATATGTCTACCTCATCTTCGCCCTCATGGCATTCGGCGACATTGCCCTGAACCGACGCCGCGGCTATGTGGTGCTCTTTATGACGCTCTTACTCGCGATGGCCACGAAATTCAATATCTTTTTCGAGGCGGGCCTGTGGGTATTGGCGGCAATGATATGGTGGGGTATCCGCGGAGAAAGAGGTGCGCTCAAAGGAGTGTTTGTGACCGGACTCTTGGCGTTGTTCATCGGCGTGGCGCTCACATTTCACCCCTATGTCACCAACTGGCTTCAGGCGGGGCATCCGCTTTATCCGCTCATGGGTGAAGGCGCCGAGGATATAATGACCTCCAACACCCCCGCAGGGTACCTTGGACGCAGTCGCTTCGTGACTTTTTTCCTGTCACTGGCATCTGTGACATTACCTAATGTGGGGCAACCCGTAGGGGGATTCACGCCGCTTATGCCTGTGATACTTCTGCTCAGCCTGTGGATACTGTTCAGGCTGCGCGGAGCGATTTCGGGTGCGGCTCTCTACACGGTAGTGCTTGTAACGCTCAGCTGCTTCCTGTTTGAGCAGGCATGGTGGGCACGGTATATATGCCAGCTTTGGGCAGTGCCTGTGATACTTGTGGCTGCAGCCTACCGAGCCGGAAGAGCCATGAAAGCCGCCCGACTTACGGCGTGGCTAATGATAGTGGCCGGTGCATTCGCATTTGTATACGCCGGCAAGCAGATGGCGGTGGTGGGCGGTTATCAGAAAATCATGCTCGAAGCCGCCGCCGAAGAGCCCGAAGTGCTGGTGACTGGTGAGTGGTGGGGACCGCAGTTTGCCCGTCAGATGGACGAAGCCGGAGTGAATTACCGCTATTCGCACCAAATGCCCGACACCACGGCGCGGACGGTATTATATTATCATGAATATAACGATCCGCTTGTGATAATGTCGCCCGAGGGGGCGGCCAAGATACGGGCGCGCATCGAGGGGCTTCATCTTAACTACGACCGCCATGTCTACGGCTCGGCCGAGGCGGTGGAATATCTGTCGACACAATGAATCATTCAATATCCTTTAGCGCGATCGTAAGGCTCGTGCGCCCCTACCAGTGGGTGAAGAACCTCTTTGTGTTCATGGCTCTCTTTTTCGGGGGCCGGCTGCTCGACTCGCAGTGCTGGCTCCCCGTGACGCTGGCGGCGATATGCTTCTGCCTGTGCTCCTCGGCCATATATTGCCTCAACGATATTATAGATGCCCCGGCCGACAGGCTCGACCCGGCGAAAAAACATCGGCCCGTGGCGTCGGGTGAGGTCAGCACTTCAGCCGCAGCCGTGACCGGAAGCGTGATGGCTGCCGCGGGTATAGTGCTGAGTAACGTATTCCTTACTGCCGGTGCTACGGTGATACTGCTGTTTTATCTGGCTCTTAACGTGGCCTATTGCCTGAAAATTAAGAATATACCGCTGCTCGACGTGATAGTGGTGGCGATCGGATTCGTGTTGCGCGTGGTGATAGGTGGTGTGGTGGCCGGAATATGGATCTCGCAGTGGATCGTGATAATGGTATTTCTGCTCTCGCTCTTTATGGCGCTCGCCAAGCGGCGACATGAGGTTGTGCTCGTGCTCAACCGCGAGAAAGAGCGCGGGCGTCGCAGTGTCGACGGCTACGATATAAGATTTCTTGATATGGCGCTGAGTCTGCTCGGCGCGGTCACGGTGATAGGCTACATAATTTATACACTCCAGCCACGCACCATAGCGCAATTCCGCACGGATTATCTTTATATCACCGCGCTTCCGGTGCTCGTGGGCATACTCCGCTATATGCAACTCACGGTAGTTGACAATGCTACGGGCGACCCGTCGCGAGTGGCGTTGAGCGATGTGCCGCTCCGTATCTCTGTGGTAGTGTGGCTGCTGCTGTTTGTCGCGATAATCTATCTTTTCTGATGGGAAGGCGGGAAGTTGCGGTGTACGATTTCGACGGCACGCTCACGCGCGACGACACATTCTACACCTTCGCCCGTCATGCCCTCGGGCTGCCGCGGCTCATCGTGCGCTCCTTGCGCGCCGCGCCGGCAATCATAGCGTGGAAACTCGGCCGCATCACCTCGTCGCAAGCTAAAGAGCGCGTATATTCCGCGCTTTACCGGGGGCTTGAGCGCAGGGAAATAGTTGATGCCTCCGCGACATTCACACCACATTATAAAAAAGAAATCCTCGACAGGCTCATCGACAGTCGCGACTCAGGCACTGAAGTGTGGATAGTTACCGCCAGTCTTGACTTGTGGATGGAGAATATAGCCCGACAGCTCGGCGTGAAACTACTATGCACCGGCACCTCAACCGCCACCGACGGCCGATTAACAGGCCGATTCTCAACCCCCAACTGCCGCGGCGACGAGAAAGTGGCGCGCCTCCGCGCCGCCATCCCCGATATTGACAACTGCCGCATCACCGTCTACGGCAACGAATTTACCCCCGGCGGCGGCGACGCCCCCCTCGCCACAATAGCCGATGAGGTAGTGGATTGCGGGAGGTAATCCTCAAAAATTACCTTTTTGCGCCGCCGGGCGCACACCGGTGCGCCGATATGGAGCGGGGGTCGCTGACCCCCGCAGCAGCGACTAAGCCGGCAAGCCCGGAGGGGTATGCATCTTACTAGCCGCGGGCCCTTGCGGCCCGTGGTGGTAAAACAGGGAGCCTATGCAGCCCGGGAGGGGCTGAACATTCGAGATGGCTTTGTCCAGCCCTGCCAGGGCTGAATATGCTCTTCTTTACCGATTCCACGGGCCGCAAGGACCCGCGGCTATTAAGCTGACTACCCCTCCGGGGTGCCGTCGCGCGCAATCAGCCGCCGGGCGCTTCGCAGGAGCGCCCGGCAGAGCGAAATGGTAAATTTTTTTACTTTTTTTCTTAGTGCGCAAGATGGTTGCGCAGCGGGGTGTTTACTTTGCAGCGTAAATCAATAAAAAGTGACATAATCATGAAGACTATCGAAGGTTACGACGTGAAGATTTTTACCGATAATATCGAGCAGGGGGCTGTGGATCAGATTCGGCAGCTGCTTGAAATCGATGTGTTTGCCGAACGCAAAATCCGTATTATGCCCGACGTGCACGCCGGTGCAGGGTGCGTGATAGGTTTTACCGGTGACCTCGGCGACAAGGTGATTCCCAATATTGTGGGTGTCGACATCGGTTGCGGGATGCGTGTGCTCAATCTCGGGAAGGTGGGAGAAATCGACTATCACGCTTTCCATGAGCACATAAAAGCCAATGTGCCGTCGGGAAAGATGGTGCGTGACGGGCAGCGCGGATTCAAGCAGCTCGTGGGGGAGGAAATGGATATTTACCGCGAGGCCAAGCAGCTCGTCATGCAGCTGCGCTGCTATCGTGAGTTGAAGGATTCGGGGCGCATCAACCGCGCTATCGGTTCGCTCGGCGGCGGTAATCACTTCATTGAGCTTGACCGCGACGACGAGGGTAATATGTACATGGTGATCCACACCGGGTCGCGCAACCTCGGCAAGCAGGTGGCCGACATCTATCAGGCGCGTGCGGTAAAGCATCTCACCGAGGGTGCCGATGAGCTCGAAGCAAATATCAAGCGCACGATCGAGGAGTATAAGGCGGCAGGGCGGCGCGGCGAATTGCAAGGCGTGATAAAGAAAATGCGCCGCGAAGCTAAAGCGGCAGAGCCGTTGCTGCCTGCCGGACTCTGCTATGTGGAGGGCGAGGCACGGGAGGATTATCTCAATGATATGCGTCTGTGTCAGCGCTGGGCGGTGCTCAACCGCAGGTTGATCGCCATTCTTCTCATGAGGTTCTTCACGGGTGTGGAGGTGAAAGAGGAATTTGAGTCGGTACACAATTACATCAGCGACGATAATATGATACGCAAGGGCGCTATCTCCGCCGCGGCGGGAGAGCGGTGCATCATCCCGCTCAACATGCGCGACGGTTCGCTGATATGCACCGGTAAGGGCAATGACGACTGGAACTGCTCGGCGCCTCACGGTGCAGGGCGAGTGTTGAGTCGCACGGAGGCTTATCGTCGCATCTCGATGGAGGATTTCGAGGCGTCGATGACGGGAATATATTCCGAAAGCGTGAATGATTTCACGCGCGACGAATCGCCTATGGTCTACAAGCCCGCCGATGAGATCATCGCCAACGTAGGCGACACGGTGAATATCGACGCCATAATCCGCCCGGTATTCAACTTCAAAGCCTCGAAGTGATGATTTATGGAGCGGGGGTCGCTGCCCCCGCCGCAGCGACTAAGCCGGCAACCCCTCCGGGATGCCGTCGCGCACCATCAGCCGCCGGGCGCTACATAGGAGCGCCCGGCAGAGCAAAATGGAAATATTTTTTTGGGGATTGAAGTCTTATCGATTCTAAAGAAGTGGAGTCATATAGGCGGGAAGGTATAACATGTTACCTTCTTTGCGGAGGTCTTTAGTATATATAATGATCGGCTGATGTATTCTCGATGAATATTTTTCGCAAAACACATCAAGTGACTTATGGGCTTTGTAACCTGATGATTTTACCTCAATAGGATTGACTTTATTATCAATTGCGGTGAGAAAGTCCACTTCATAATATTTTTTACGTTCCTTGTCGGTCGGGAAAGTATAGTAATATAGAGAATGACCGGCAGCACGCAACATCT
>JAIDSW010000358.1 GCA_029061025.1 Duncaniella sp. | reverse complement strand
CTCGGCTTTTCGTGGGTAGCGTCTTTTGTTTATAAGAGTAAGATTGAAAACACAGTGCAAATATTGTAACTATACTTTAATAACACGCGGGATCGGGAATGGTTCAGTGAAAAGGCGAAAAAACCGACGGGAGGATGTGTCTGTTCGGCACATCCTCCCGTGGATTATGGAGAATAACGAAATTATTCTGCTGCGGGTGCTTCTGTAGCTGGAGCTTCAGCTGCGGGAGCCTCGGCTGCGGGCTTTGAAGAACGACGGCTGCGGCGAGTGGTCTTGGCCTTCTTGGGTGCCTTGTCGTTGAGCATGTTTTCGTTGTAGTCAACTAACTCGATGAAGCACATCTTGGCGTTGTCGCCGAGACGGTTGCCGGTCTTGAGGATACGGGTGTATCCGCCGTTGCGGTTAGCGATTTTCTGGGCGATTTCGCGGAAGAGCTCGTTTACGGCTTCCTTGTTCTGGAGGTAAGAGAAGACGGTGCGGCGGTTGAGCATGGTGTCTTCCTTAGCTCGGTTGATGAGGGGCTCGGCGTAAACGCGGAGTGCTTTTGCCTTAGCCAGAGTGGTGAAGATGCGCTTGCGCATGATGAGCGCGATGGTCATGTTGGCCAGAAGCGCGTCGCGATGAGCCTTTTTTCGGCTGAGGTGATTGAATTTTTTATTGTGTCTCATCGGGGTAATTAATCTTTATCTAATTTGTATTTTGAAATATCCATACCGAACGAAAGGTTGAGGCTTTCGAGGAGGTCGTCGAGTTCGGTGAGAGACTTCTTACCGAAGTTACGGAATTTGAGCAGGTCGGTTTTGTTGAATACGACGAGTTCACCGAGTGTCTCTACTTCAGCTGACTTGAGGCAGTTGAGGGCGCGCACCGAGAGGTCCATATCGACGAGTTTCGACTTGAGGAGCTGTCGCATGTGGAGCACTTCTTCATCAAATTCCTCTTCGCCGTTTGATTCATCGGTTTCGAGGGTAATCTTCTCGTCGGAGAAGAGCATGAAGTGATATATGAGTATCTTGGCTGCTTCTTTGAGGGCGTCCTTGGGGTCGATAGAGCCGTCGGTTGTAATCTCGAGGGTGAGCTTGTCGTAGTCGGTTTTCTGGTCGACGCGGAAGTTTTCAACGGTGTATTTTACGTTCTGGATGGGGGTGTAGATGGAGTCGATCGCAATGAGGTCGATGGGATCATTGGGAGTGCGGTTCTCATCGGCGGGTACCCAGCCGCGACCTTTGTTGATGGTGAGGTCGATGGTAAAAGAAGCACCGGGATCCAAATGACAGATGACCAGGTCAGGGTTCAGGACTTCAAATCCTGTAAGGGCCTTGCCAATGTCACCGGCTTTGAACTCTTCCAAGCCCGAGACAGTGATGGTAGCCTTTTCGCTGTCGGTGTCTTCCACAATCTGCTTGAGGTTGACTTTCTTGAGGTTAAGGATGATGTTGGTGACATCTTCCTTAACACCCGGAATGGTATCGAATTCGTGACGGACGCCGTCGATACGGATGCTTGAGATAGCATAACCTTCGAGCGAAGAGAGGAGGATGCGACGCAGAGCGTTGCCAATGGTTATACCATAACCGGGCTCCAATGGCTTGAACTCAAATTTACCGAAGCGGTCATCGGCCTCCAACATGAGGACTTTGTCGGGTTTCTGGAATGCTAATATAGCCATGGATCTGATTATTTTTTATTTATTATTTAGAGTACAGCTCGACAATCAGCTGCTCCTTGATATTCTCGGGGATGTCTTCGCGGGCGGGAACGTGAAGGAGTGTTCCACCCTTTACGGTTTCGTCCCACTGGAGCCAGGGATATTTGGAGTGGTTGAATCCGGCAAGTGCGTCGGCGATCACTTCGAGTGACTTGGATTTTTCGCGGACGGCTACTACGTCGCCGGGCTGTACGTGATATGAAGCTACGTTGACCACCTTACCGTTGACGGTGATGTGGCGGTGAAGGACGAGCTGACGGGCTGCTGCACGGGTGGGTGCGATGCCGAGACGGTATACTACGTTGTCAAGGCGGGCTTCAAGGAGCTGGAGGAGCACCTCACCGGTAATGCCTTTGGTGCGTGCGGCTTTCTCGAAGAGGTTACGGAACTGCTTTTCGAGTACGCCGTAGGTATATTTAGCTTTCTGCTTTTCGCGGAGCTGTACGCCGTATTCTGAGGTCTTACGACGCTTGTTGAGTCCGTGCTGTCCCGGGGGATAGTTTTTCTTGGCGAGGGTTTTATCATCACCGAAGATAGGTTCGCCGAATTTACGGGCGATTTTGGTTCTGGGACCTGTGTATCTTGCCATTTGAGTTATTGTTAAATATTGGTGGTGTCGTCAGTCGGATTGCCGGTGCGCCCGGGGATTGCGTCGCCGCATTGAGGTGAATGATATTGCGGCCGGTATCGGGGCGGTGGCTTTCCTCTTTATAATCTTTGGGGCTTACGGGTTGACATGAAGTATAAGGCTCTGCTGATGTCTGACGACGCCCGGAATGATTAGTTTTTTATAGGAGAAAATTGTGATATTGCCTGCAAAACTGAGGGATCAGACGCGACGACGCTTGGGAGGACGGCATCCGTTGTGGGGCAGCGGAGTAACGTCGATGATCTCGGTCACTTCGATACCTGCGCCATGGACTGTACGGATAGCTGACTCGCGGCCGTTGCCGGGACCTTTTACATATGCCTTAACCTTGCGGAGACCGAGGTCGTAGGCAACTTTTGCGCAATCCTGAGCTGCCATCTGAGCGGCATAGGGGGTATTTTTCTTAGAGCCGCGGAAGCCCATTTTACCTGCGCTGGACCAGGAGATTACCTGACCTTCAGAGTTGGCTAAGCAGACAATGATGTTATTGAAAGAGGAGTGTACGTGAAGCTGACCGGCTGCGTCAACCTTGACATTTCTCTTCTTGGTAGCGACTGTTTTTTTTGCCATAGTGATTTATTATTTAGTAGCTTTCTTTTTGTTGGCGACTGTTTTCTTGCGGCCTTTGCGGGTGCGGGCGTTGTTTTTGGTCGACTGACCGCGCACGGGGAGACCGTTACGGTGACGGATACCGCGGTAGCAACCGATATCCATGAGTCGCTTGATGTTGAGCTGGATTTCGCTGCGGAGATCACCTTCTACTTTGTAGTCGGAACCGATTACTTCACGCACTGCTGCGGCCTGATCGTCGGTCCAGTCTTTTACCTTGATGTTGACGTCGACGCCTGCTTTGTTAAGGATAGAAGTCGCAGCGCTGCGTCCGATGCCAAAAATATAGGTTAAGGCGATTTCACCTCTTTTGTTTTGGGGGAGGTCAACTCCCACGATTCTTACTGCCATATATTTTTTTGACTGTTGTGAAATATTTGTTTTTGTGGTGCAAAGGTAATGAAATTTTGCGTGTTAAGTAAAAGCGCTACTTGGAAAGTAACACTTTTTAGGAATCATTGAGTTTTGTTAACTCAATTATCCCTGACGCATTTTCATTTTGGGGTTTTTCTTGTTGATGACGTAGAGGCGTCCTTTGCGGCGGACGATTTTGCTGTCGGGAGTGCGCTTCTTGATTGATGCTCTTACTTTCATGTCGTTTTGATGGTTTTATTGTGTTGTGATTGATTTACAGTATTACGGTTATCGCGCCTGAGCGATTACTTGTAGCGGAAGGCTATGCGACCCTTTGAGAGGTCGTAGGGCGACATTTCCACTTTCACCTTGTCGCCGGGAAGTATCTTGATGTAGTGCATGCGCATCTTTCCGGAGATATGTGCGGTGATTTCGTGGCCGTTTTCAAGTTCGACGCGAAACATTGCGTTGGAGAGTGCTTCGACGATAGTGCCGTCGAGTTCGATTGCAGCTTGTTTTGCCATGTGATGGAGTTGGTGGATATTTTCTGTGTTGTCAAATAAATCTGTCGCCGAGGGCTTCGCGCACATAGTCAAATGTGGTGAGCACTTCAGGACCTTCGGGATGGATGGCAATGGTGTGCTCGTAGTGGGCCGAAGGCTTGCGGTCGCGGGTGCGGCACTGCCAGCCGTCGGGCTCGATGACTATATTGCGTGATCCGAGGTTGATCATGGGCTCGATGGCTATGGTCATTCCGCGGCGCAGGAGCGGGCCGGTACCGGGGCGTCCGTAGTTGGGCACCTCGGGGTCTTCGTGCATCTTCCTGCCGATGCCGTGGCCGCACATCTCGCGCACTACGGTATAGCCGCGGCCTTCGCAATAGCGCTGGATGGCATTGGCGATATCGCCTATGCGGCGTCCTTCCTGAGCGGCTTCGATGCCTACGGCAAGAGATTCCTTGGTGGTGACACACAAGGCGCGCACCTCGGGCGATATCTCGCCCACGGGGAATGTGTAGCACATGTCGCCGTTGAAACCGTCAAGCTCAACCACGGTATCGATACCTATGATGTCGCCGTCGACGAGCGTGCGTCCCGACGGGAAGCCGTGGACTATAGTCTCGTTGATTTCTATGCAGAGCGTGCCGGGAAAACCGCCGTAGCCGAGACAGGCGGGGCGGCCGCCGTTGTCGAGTATGAACTCGCGGGCTACATTGTCGAGCTGACGTGTAGTAACACCGGGAGTCACCCACTTGGCTACTTCGCCAAGTGTGCGACTCACGAGTGTTGCGGCTGCGCGCATTTTCTCGAGATCTTCTTCTGTCTTGAGATAGATCATTTAACAGTCAGAAAATGGGTCGATGGAAATTTTGCTATAATCGATATCGGTTATCAGTAGGCTGAGCCGGTGGTGCGGCCTTTGATCTTACCGTCCTTCATGAGACCGTCGTAGTGGTGCATCATCAGGTGAGATTCAACCTGCTGGAGTGTATCGAGCACTACTCCCACAAGGATGAGCAGCGATGTTCCGCCGAAGAACTGAGCGAAATTCTGGCTGATGCCGAAGAATCGCGCGAAGGCGGGAAGGATCGCTACTATACCGAGGAAGAGCGAGCCGGGGAGGGTGATGCGCGACATGATGGAGTCGAGGTAGTCGGCCGTCTTCTTGCCGGGCTTGACGCCGGGGATGAATCCGTTGTTGCGCTTCATGTCTTCAGCCATCTGAGTGGGACGCACTGTGATGGCGGTGTAGAAGTAGGTGAAGGCCACGATGAGGATGAAGTAGACGAAGTTGTACCAGAAACCGTTGATGTCAGAGAACGCTGCGGCAATGCCCGATCCAGTCTCGCTGGTGCTGAAGCCCATGAGAGTGATGGGGATGAACATGATTGCCTGGGCGAAGATGATAGGCATCACACCTGCTGCATTAACCTTGAGGGGTATGTACTGACGGGCTCCGCCATACTGCTTGTTGCCGACGATGCGCTTGGCATACTGCACGGGCACTTTGCGGGTACCCTGCACGAGGAGCACTGCTCCGACGATTACGGCAAAGAAGATGATGAGCTCGACGATGAACATCACCAGACCGCCCTGTGAACCGGTCGATCCCGGGAGGCGAGAGGTGAATTCATAGAAGATAGCGCCGGGGAAACGGGCTATGATACCCACGAGGATGATGAAGGAGATACCGTTGCCGATACCGCGGTCAGTGATACGCTCGCCCAGCCACATGATAAACATGGAGCCTGCGGCAAGGATCACAGTGAGATACGCGATAGTAGGCCACGACATAGTGGCACCGCCTGTGGCGGCACTCACCTGCACCTGGAGGTTGACGAGATATGCGGGACCCTGGAAGAGAAGAATCAGCACGGTGAGATAACGGGTGTACTGGCTCAGCTTCTGGCGTCCGCTTTCACCTTCGCGCTGCATCTTCTGGAACGACGGGAGCACCATACCCAGAAGCTGTATCACGATCGAAGCGGTGATGTAGGGCATGATACCGAGGGCGAAAATCGAAGCCTGGGAGAAGGCGCCGCCGGAGAACATGTCGAGGAGCTGCATCAGGCCGCTCTTATTGGTGAACTTCGAGAGGGCATCGAGGTCCTCCGGGCTGATGCCCGGGAGGACTACGTAACAACCCAGACGGTACACGAGTACCAGCAGGAGTGTCACGAGGATGCGCTGACGGAGTTCGTCAATAGTCCAGATGTTACGGATTGTTTTTACGAAACTCATTGGTTGAGGAGGGGGGTGTTAGAGTGTTGTGGCGGTACCGCCTGCTTGTTCGATAGCTGCCTTTGCTGCTGCCGAGAATGCGTTGGCAGTAACGTTGACGGCTTTGGTGATAGTACCGTTGGCGAGGATCTTTACAAGAGCTTTCTTGTTGACCAGACCTGCGGCGATGAGTTCGGCTAAGCCGATAGTGGTGACACCTTCAGCTGCGAGAGCCTCGAGGTCAGAGAGATTCACGGGTTTGTAAGCTACGCGCGAGATGTTCTTGAAACCGAACTTGGGAAGACGGCGCTGGAGAGGCATCTGACCACCTTCGAAACCGATTTTACGCGAATAACCGGAGCGTGATTTTGCGCCTTTGTGACCGCGGGTAGATGTACCGCCTTTGCCGGAACCGGCACCGCGACCTATACGGGTCTTGGCAGTAACAGAGCCGGGAGCGGGTTTAAGTGTGCTTAAGTCCATAACTATATGTCTTGGAAATTTTAAGTGTAAAAAGTGAGTGATAATGAGGAGAGGGGATCGACGAGAATCAGGCGTTGGTGACGGTCACGAGGTGACGCACAGCTTTTACCATACCGAGCACCGAGGTAGTATCCTCGAGCACTACGGAGTGATTCATTTTCTTGAGGCCGAGCGCGTCGAGAGTGCGTTTCTGCACTGCGGGAGCGTTGATGCGGCTCTTGGTCTGGGTTATCTTGATTTTTGCCATTTTTGTAGAATTAAAGGGGATGGATTAGCCGTTGAAAACCTTATCGACGGTGATGCCGCGGTGCTGAGCTACCTGAGCGGGTGAACGCATCTCGCCGAGAGCGGCGATGGTAGCCTTGACAAGGTTGTGTGGGTTGGAAGAACCCTTTGACTTTGCGAGCACGTCGGTGATACCTACGCTTTCAAGCACGGCGCGCATTGCACCACCGGCCTTCACTCCGGTACCCTCGGAAGCGGGGATGAGGACTACACGCGAACCGCCGAACTTGGCAGCCTGCTCGTGAGGAATGGTGCCGTTGTGCACGGGAACCTTGATGAGGTTTTTCTTGGCAGCTTCGATACCTTTTGCGATAGCTGCCTGCACTTCATTGGCTTTACCGAGGCCCCAGCCTACCACTCCGTGCTCGTCGCCTACTACGACGATAGCTGCGAAGGTGAAGGTGCGTCCGCCCTTGGTTACTTTAGTTACGCGGTTTATGGCAACGAGACGATCCTTGAGTTCGAGATCGTTGGTGGTCTTTACTTTATTGTATTTGGTAGCCATGATGAATGATTAGAATTTGAGACCGGCGGTGCGAGCAGCGTCGGCGAGAGATTTGATGCGTCCGTGGAAGAGGTAGCCGTTGCGGTCGAATACTACTTCAGTAATGCCGGCTTCGAGAGCCTTCTGGGCGATCTTCTCGCCTACCTTGGCTGCGATTTCGGTCTTGGTGCCTTCTTCGATACCCTTTGAAGATGTTGCTACGAGAGTCTTGCCGGCCAGGTCGTCGACGAGCTGTACGTAGATCTGCTTGTTGGAGCGGAACACGGTCATGCGGGGACGGGCAGCGGTGCCGGAGATTTTACCGCGGATGCGGGCTTTGATTTTATTTCTTCTTTGTATTTTGCTTACCATAGTTGTACGAAGTTAAAATTATTTAGCGCTTGCTGACTTGCCCGACTTGCGGCGGATAACTTCGCCGACAAACTTGATACCTTTGCCCTTGTAGGGTTCAGGCTTGCGGAGTGAGCGGATTTTGGCGCATACCTGGCCGAGGAGCTGCTTGTCGTAGCTTTCGAGGATGATCAGAGGAGCTTTGTTACGCTCGGTCTTGGCCTCTACTTTTACTTCGGGGGGGAGCTTGATATATATTGCGTGGGAGTAACCGAGCGAGAGTTCGAGTACCTGACCGGTAGCCGATGCGCGGAAACCTACGCCGATGAGTTCCATTTCTTTGCGGTATCCTTCAGATACACCTACCACCATGTTGTGGAGCAGAGCGCGGTAGAGACCGTGCTGAGCGCGGTGCTCGCGGTCGTCGGAGGGACGGGCGATCACCAGGTGACCGTCCTCTACCTTGACGGTGAGGTCTTCGTTGACTTTCTGAGTGAGTGTACCTTTGGGGCCTTTGACAGTGACGGTGTTGTCGGGGGCAACGGTTACTTCAACCTTTGCAGGGAGTGTGATGGGTGCTTTACCTATACGTGACATTGTAGTTGCTCCTTTCTGATTAGTAAACGTAACATAATACTTCACCGCCCACCTTGAGTTCGCGGGCCTTCTTGTTGGTCATGACGCCGTGGCTGGTGGAGAGGATGGCGATACCGAGTCCGTTGAGGACGCGGGGCATGTCCTTGTAGCCGGTGTAGCGGCGGAGACCGGGACGTGATACGCGCTCAAGCGACTTGATGGCGTTCACTTTGTCGATGGGATCATACTTGAGGGCGATCTTGATGGTACCTGCGGGGTTCTCGCCTTCGATGAACTTGTAGTTGAGGATGTATCCTTGTTCGAAAAGGATCTTGGTTATCTCCTTTTTCAAGTTTGAGGCGGGAATCTCTACCACGCGGTGGTTGGCTTTGATCGCGTTTCTCAATCTTGTGAGATAGTCTGCAATAGGATCTGTCATTGTAGTTTTGATTTAAATTGATCAGGGGATTCCTAACAATATTTAATTTTGACTTTTTCGGGGTCGAATGATTGGTGAGGGATAAGAGGAAGAGGATGGAGCCGGCGGCGCGGCCGGGTTCATTAAGGAAGGTTGATGGCGCGCCTGCGAGCTAACGATACTCGTGCCGGATTCCGTGGGGTGCTGTAGTCAGAGATGGGATATAAAGCGGGCGGGTGATTACCAGGAAGCTTTCTTCACGCCGGGGATGAGACCTGCCGAAGCCATTTCGCGGAACTGGATACGTGAGATGCCAAACTGGCGCATGTATCCTTTGGGACGTCCGGTGATTGAGCAGCGGTTGTGCAGGCGCACGCTCGAGGCGTTCTTGGGAAGAAGCTGGAGGGCTTCATAGTCGCCGGCGGCCTTGAGTTCGGCTTTCTTCTTGGCGTAGCGGGCAACGAGCTTTGCACGTTTTACCTCGCGCGCTTTCATTGATTCTTTTGCCATAGTCGGGAATTAGTTTTTAGCGTTTTTGAAGGGGAGACCGAATTGCTTGAGGAGCTCGTAGCCTTCTTCATCGGTATTGGCTGAAGTCACGAAAGTGATGTTCATACCCATGAGCTTGTTGATGGCGTCGATGTTGATCTCGGGGAAGATGATCTGCTCGGTGATGCCGAGGGTGTAGTTGCCACGGCCGTCGAGCTTGCCTTCGATACCCTTGAAGTCGCGGATACGGGGAAGGGCGACACGGATGAGACGCTCAAGGAATTCATACATTTTCTCGCGGCGGAGAGTGACCATCACGCCGATGGGCATTTTCTTACGCAGCTTGAAGTTAGAGATGTCCTTGCGCGAGAGGGTAGCCACGGCTTTCTGGCCGGTGATGGCGGTGAGCTCGTTGATGGCGGTCTCGATGAGCTTCTTGTCCTGGGTAGCAGCGCCAAGGCCCTGGTTGATTACGATTTTCTTCAGCTTGGGCACCTGCATGGGGGTGGTGTAGCTGAACTTCTCGGTAAGGGCGGGGACTATTCTTTCCTGATAGTCGGTTTTTACTGTCTTGTTGCTCATTTGATTTCCTCTCCTGATTTTTTAGCGATGCGCACGAGCTTGCCGTCGTCGGTGCGACGGATCGACACGCGGGTGGGCTTGCCTGATTTGGGATCGATAAGGGCGATGTTAGAGATATGGATGGGGGCTTCCATCTTGATGAGGCCACCATCGGGGTGCTTGGCTGAAGGCTTGGTAGCTTTGGTCACCATGTTGATGCCTTCGACGATGGCGCGCTGCTTCGAGGTCAGAACCTTGAGCACGCGGCCTTCCTTGCCGCGGTCCTCACCTGAGATCACGCGGACAATGTCGCCTTTTTTTATGTGATTCTTGCTCATTGTAGTAGTGTGGGGAAAGTTAGAGGACTTCGGGTGCGAGAGATACGATCTTCATCTGGTTGGCGGCGCGGAGTTCGCGGGCAACGGGGCCGAAGATACGGGTTCCGCGGAGTTCGCCGGCGTTGTTGAGGAGCACGCAGGCATTGTCGTCGAAACGGATGTAGGAACCGTCGGGACGGCGGATTTCCTTCTTGGTGCGTACGACCACTGCCTTGGATACGGTACCCTTCTTTACGTCGGAAGAGGGGATGACACTCTTGACGGAGACAACGATGATGTCACCTACCGAAGCATAACGACGGCCTGTGCCACCGAGCACGTGGATGCAGAGTGCTTCTTTTGCGCCGGAATTGTCGGCGACTGTGAGTCGGCTTTCAGTCTGTATCATAGTTTATTTTACTTTTTCGATGATTTCTACGAGTCTCCAACGTTTTGTCTTGCTGAGGGGACGGGTCTCCATGAGACGCACGGTGTCGCCTACCTGACATTCGTTGTTTTCGTCGTGGGCGTGGTATTTTTTGGTTTTATTCACGAATTTACCGTAGATGGGGTGCTTTTCTTTCCATTTGATGGTGACGGTGATGGTCTTGTCGCCACGGTTGGAAGAGACTACGCCGATTCGCTCTTTACGGAGATTTCTTTTTTCCATGTCGGTTAATTTTGGAATAGATTATTTGTTGCTGAGTTCGCGCTGGCGGAGCTCGGTTTTAACACGTGCGATGTCTTTGCGTGCCGCAGTGATCTTGGCGGGGCTGTCCAGGGGCGAAATGGCATGGTTGATTTTAAGCTGTGCGTAGTCTTTCTGCATTTCCACCAGGCGATCGCGGAGGTCCTGGGTGGGCATTTCTTTGATTTCTTCTTGTTTCATGTGGACTTAGACGTTTTGAGTGGGGTCGTAGTCACGACGCACGATGAATTTTGTGGTTACGGGAAGTTTCTGAGCGGCCAGGCGTAGTGCTTCCTTAGCGACTTCGAAGGGCACGCCTTCTACTTCGATGAGGATGCGGCCGGGAGTAACGGGCGCTACATATCCTTCGGGGTTACCTTTACCTTTACCCATGCGGACTTCGGCAGGCTTCTTGGTGATGGGCTTATCGGGGAAGATGCGGATCCAGATCTGACCCTGACGCTGCATGTGACGTGTCACAGCGATACGGGCAGCCTCGATCTGACGACCGGTAATCCACTTCGATTCGAGGGTCTTGATACCAAATGAACCGAATGCCAGCTGGTTGCCACGCTGAGCGTTTCCTTTCATGCGACCCTTTTGGGCGCGGCGGAATTTTGTTTTCTTGGGTTGTAACATTTTCGGTAATCAGTTGACGGTTTAACGGTTGTTTTTAGGTTTGCGGAAGCCGCCGCGACGGTTTCCGGCGGGAGCTCCGGCGGGGCGTGATTCCTTCTGTGCTGCGGTGTAGTTGGGGGCGAGATCGCGCTTGCCGTAAACTTCGCCGCGGCATATCCATACTTTCACACCGATAACACCGACCTTTGTGTGGGCTTCAACCAGCGCGTAGTCGATGTCGGCACGGAGGGTGTGCAGAGGAGTGCGGCCTTCCTTGAACATCTCGGAGCGGGCCATTTCGGCGCCGTTGAGACGGCCGGAGATCTGAATCTTGATGCCTTCGGCACCTGAGCGCATGGTGGCTGCGATAGCCATCTTCACGGCGCGGCGGTAGGCGATCTTGCCTTCGATCTGGCGTGCGATAGTCGAAGCTACGATCTGAGCGTCGAGCTCGGGGCGTTTTACTTCGTAGATATTGATCTGGATATCCTTGTCGGTGATTTTCTTGAGCTCTTCCTTGAGTTTGTCAACCTCCGAGCCACCCTTGCCGATGATGAGACCGGGACGAGAGGTGCATACGGTGATTGTGATGAGCTTCATAGTGCGCTCGATAACGATACGTGATACGCTTGATTTTGCGAGACGAACGTTGAGGTATTTGCGGAGTTTTGAGTCTTCGAGGAGGGTATCGCCGTATTTCTTACCGCCATACCAGTTGGAGTCCCAGCCGCGAATTACTCCTAATCGATTGCTGATCGGGTTTACTTTTTGTCCCATTTATATAAGCGTTTTAAGCGTTTTTGTTTTCTTTAGTGTCGACAATCAGAGTGACGTGATTGGCACGTTTGCGGATACGGTAGCCACGGCCCTGGGGAGCGGGACGGAGGCGCTTGAGCATAGGCGCGCAGTTTACGTAGATTGTGGTCACGTAAAGCTCGCCGGCGTCGGCCTTGCGCTCGTTTTTGGCTTCCCAGTTAGCGATAGCTGAGCGGAGGAGCTTTTCCAGACGAGCGGCTGCTTCTTTATTGGAGAATTTGAGAATGCCGAGGGCCTTGTTGACTTCTACACCGCGCACGAGATCAGCCACGAGGCGCATCTTGCGGGGCGAGGTGGGGATATTGGTCAGCTTGGCAAACGCGATAGTCTTTTGACGTTCTTTTCTGATGTCGGCTGAGTTTCTTTTTCTTACACCCATTTTATTTGGTAGATTTTTGTCAGTTGGATAGATGTGGCTTGGGTTTATTTCTTCTTATTGCCGGAGTGACCGCGGAAGGTACGGGTGGGAGCAAATTCGCCCAGCTTGTGACCTACCATGTTTTCGGTGACGTAAACGGGAATAAACTTGTTGCCGTTGTGAACTGCGAAAGTGTGGCCTACGAATTCGGGAGCGATCATCGAAGCGCGTGACCATGTCTTGATTACGGTCTTTTTACCGGATTCTTCCATGGCGGCGACTTTCTTTTCGAGCTTGACGCTGATGAAGGGGCCTTTTTTAAGTGAACGACTCATAAGTGTTTCAAATTAATTCAGATTACTTTTTACGTCTTTCGACAATGTACTTGGACGATTGCTTCTTGGGCGCACGTGTCTTGAGACCCTTAGAGTAAAGACCCTTGCGCGAGCGGGGATGACCACCTGAAGCGCGGCCTTCACCACCACCCATGGGGTGATCTACAGGGTTCATAACTACACCGCGGTTGCGGGGACGGCGTCCGAGCCAGCGTGAGCGGCCCGCTTTACCCGAGCGCTCGAGTGAGTGCTCCGAGTTACCTACCACACCTACAGTTGCTTTGCAGGCGGCGAGGATCTTGCGGGTTTCACCTGAAGGTAATTTGACAATCACATAGTCGCCTTCACGTGATACGAGCTGTGCGAACGTACCGGCTGAGCGTGCCATGAAAGCACCCTGACCGGGACGGAGCTCGATATTGTGAATGAGTGTACCGACGGGGATTTTGCTTAAGGGGAGCGCATTTCCTACTTCGGGAGCTGCGTCGGGACCTGAAACCACTGTGGCACCTACCTCAAGGCCGTTGGGGGCGATGATGTAGGCCTTGGCACCGTCTACATAGTAGAGCAGGGCGATGCGTGCCGAGCGGTTGGGATCGTATTCGATGGATTTAACTACTGCGGGAATTCCGTCCTTGGTTCTCTTAAAGTCGATGATACGGAATTTACGCTTGTGACCGCCACCGAGGTAGCGGTTGGTGAGGTGGCCTTCATTGTTGCGGCCGCCTGAGGCACGTTTCCCGACTGTAAGGGATTTTTCCGGTGTTGTAGCAGTGATTGTACCCTTGAATACACCGATAATTTTGTGTCTCTGCCCGGGGGTGGTGGGCTTGAATTTTCTTACTGCCATTTTATTTAGATATTGCTATAGAAGTCGATTGACTGACCTTCGGCTACGGTGACGAGAGCCTTTTTCCATGCGGCGGTGTTTCCGCGGAGGAGACCGCTCTTGGTCCAGCGCGATTTATTCTTGGCGCGGACGTTCATAGTGTTGACACGGGTCACTTTTACGCCGTAAAGTTCCTCAACGAGGGCTTTGATCTGATACTTGTTGGCCTCGGGAGAAACGCGGAAAGTGTAGCGGTTGTACTTTTCCGAGATCTTGTTGGCTTTCTCGGTTACGATGGGGGTGATTGAAATTTCCATTGTTGTAATGTGCCGTTATTGTTTTCTCACGGGGTTATTAAAGTTTATTGATGAGCTCGAGCGCATCTTCGGTGAGGATGATAGCGTTGGAGTTCATGAGCGCATAGGTATTGATGTCGGCAGCGCAGATGGTGTCGGCATCGGGTACGTTACGGGCTGACAAAGTTACGTTATTATCGCGAGAGGGTAAAACGAGAAGCACTTTCTTTCCGTCAACTTTAAGATTTTTAGCAAAATTTACGAAATCTTTAGTTTTGGGAGCGTCGAAAGTGAAGTTTTCCACTACGATAAGCTGCGAATCCTGAACTTTGTAGGTAAGAGCGCTGCGGCGTGCGAGCTGTTTCACCTTCTTGTTGAGTTTGAAACGGTAGTCGCGGGGACGGGGACCAAATACACGTCCACCACCGACGAGCACGGGTGAGTTGATGTCACCGATACGGCTGCCGCCGCCACCCTTCTGCTTGTGGAGCTTGCGGGTAGAGCCGGAGACTTCCGAGCGTTCTTTAGATTTGTGAGTACCCTGGCGCTGGTTGGCGAGGTATTGCTTAACGTCGAGATAAACGGCTTGCTCGTTAGCATCGATAGCAAATACTTCGTCGTTGAGTGTTGCTTTGCGGCCGGTGTCTTGTCCTTTTATGTTGTAAATTGCGAGTTCCATTATTTCTCGATTATTAAGATTGAACCTTTGCTTCCGGGCACTGAGCCTTTGATCAGCATGAGGTTGTGCTCGGGGAGGATTTTAACTACTTGGAGGTTTTGGATGGTGACGTTCTGGTTGCCCATCTGGCCGGCCATGCGCATTCCCTTGAACACCTTTGCGGGGTAAGAGCAGGCACCTACCGAACCGGGAGCGCGCAGACGGTTGTGCTGGCCGTGGGTCGACTGACCTACACCGCCGAAACCGTGACGCTTCACTACGCCCTGGAATCCTTTACCTTTCGACACACCCTGTATGTCGACGAAATCGTTTTCGGTGAAGAGATCCACGGTGATGGTGTCACCGAGGTTTACTTCATTGAAACCTTTGAACTCGGCCAAGTGACGCTGCGGAGCTACTCCTGCCTTCTTGAAGTGACCTGCCATGGGAGCAGTGGTGTGCTTCTCCTTCTTTTCCTCGAAGCCAAGCTGCACTGCTTCATAGCCGTCAGTGTCGGCAGTCTTAATCTGAGTAACGACGCAGGGACCTACTTCGATAACAGTGCACGGCACGTTTTTGCCGTCGGCACTGAAAACGGATGTCATTCCGATTTTTTTTCCTATTAATCCTGGCATTTCTCTGTTGTATTAAAATGGTTAAAATCTTGTTGAATTGTCTTGGATATTGCTATTGTGTGAGGAATCAGACCTTGATTTCTACTTCCACGCCTGAGGGGAGCTCGAGCTTCATCAGGGCGTCCACAGTCTTGGAGGTGGAGTTGTGGATGTCGATGAGGCGCTTGTAGCTCGACAGCTGGAACTGCTCGCGCGATTTCTTGTTAACGAAAGTTGAGCGGTTGACGGTGAAGATGCGGCGGTGAGTAGGCAGGGGTATGGGACCCGAGATTACGGCACCGGTGGCTTTTACAGTCTTCACAATCTTCTCAGCCGACTTGTCTACGAGGTTGTAGTCGTAGGATTTGAGTTTGATTCTGATTGTTTGGTCCATCTTATAGGGTTGAATGATTGTTGACGATTATTGATTATTTCACGAGGTCCACACGGCCCTGGCACTCGGTAAGCACCTGCTTGGTGATAGAGCTTGATACTTCGGCGTAGTGGCTGAACGACATGGTAGAGGTGGCGCGGCCTGAAGTGATGGTACGGAGAGCGGTCACGTAACCAAACATTTCAGCAAGCGGAGCCTTGGCCTTAACCACGCGGGCGCCGGAGCGGCTTGTCTCCATGCCTTCCACCTGACCGCGGCGCTTGTTGAGGTCGCCGATCACGTCACCCATCGATTCCTCGGGGGTAACGACTTCGATCTTCATGATAGGCTCGAGGAGCACGGGAGCTGCCTTTTCAGAGGCCTTCTTGAATGCCTGGATGGCGCAGAGCTCAAATGAGAGCTGATCGGAGTCAACGGGGTGGAACGAACCGTCGAGCACGGTCACCTTGAGGTGTTCTACGGGGAAGCCGGCGAGCACACCGTTCTTCATAGCAGTGGTGAAACCTTTCTGGATCGAGGGGATGAATTCCTTGGGAATGTTACCACCCTTGACCTCGTCGACAAACTGGAGGTTGCCTTCGAAGCCTTCGTCCTGAGGCTCAACGCGCACGATGATGTCGGCAAACTTACCGCGACCACCGGTCTGCTTCTTGAATACCTCGCGGAGTTCAACGGGCTTGGTGATAGCTTCCTTATAGGTTACCTGGGGACGACCCTGGTTACATTCTACCTTAAACTCGCGGCGGAGACGGTCGATGATGATGTCGAGGTGAAGCTCACCCATACCCGAGATAACGGTCTGGCCGGTCTCTTCGTTGGTCTCAACGCGGAATGTGGGGTCTTCCTCAGCGAGCTTCTGGAGACCTACGCCGAGCTTGTCAAGGTCTTTCTGAGTCTTGGGCTCTACGGCGATACCGATCACGGGATCGGGGAATTCCATAGCTTCGAGCACGATGGGAGCATCTTCAGCGCAGAGGGTATCACCGGTGCGGATATCCTTGAAACCTACGCCGGCGCCTATATCGCCGCAACCGATCACTTCCTTGGCGTTCTGCTTGTTGGAGTGCATCTGGAACAGACGCGATACACGCTCTTTCTTGCCCGAGCGGCTGTTGAGCACGTAGCTGCCGGCAACCATGTCGCCCGAGTATACGCGGAAGAAGCAGAGACGGCCTACATAGGGGTCGGTAGCGATCTTGAACGCGAGAGCACACATGGGAGCGTCGCTCGAGGGCTCGCGTGTCTCGATCTTGTCGGGGTCGTCGATAGCGTGACCTTCCACTGCACCGGCATCGGTGGGGCTGGGGAGGTAGGCGCAGACAGCGTCGAGCAGACACTGCACGCCCTTGTTCTTGAACGACGAGCCGCAGATCATGGGCACAACTTCCATCGAGAGGGTAGCCTTGCGGAGAGCGCGGCGGATTTCCTCTTCGGTGATAGTGGAGGGATCGTCAAAATATTTTTCCATGAGAGCGTCGTCAAACTCGGCGATCTTCTCGAGCATCTTGTCGCGCCACTCTTCGGCCTCAGCCTGAAGTCCGGCAGGGATTTCCTCGATAGAATAGTCGGCACCCATGGTCTCATCGTGCCAGAAGATAGCCTTCATGCGGATGAGGTCAACCACACCCTTGAAAGTCTCCTCAGCACCGATAGGTATCTGGATGGGACAGGGGTTGGCACCGAGCACGTCCTTGAGCTGACGCACTACTTCAAAGAAGTTGGCACCCGAGCGGTCCATCTTGTTGACATAACCGATACGGGGCACATTATATTTATCAGCCTGACGCCATACGGTCTCAGACTGGGGCTCGACACCACCTACGGCGCAGAATGTAGCCACAGCACCGTCGAGCACACGGAGCGAACGCTCTACCTCAACGGTAAAGTCTACGTGTCCCGGAGTGTCGATAAGGTTGATCTTATATTTCTCGCCGTCGTAGTTCCAGAAAGTGGTGGTAGCGGCAGAGGTAATTGTGATACCGCGCTCCTGCTCCTGCTCCATCCAGTCCATGGTAGCTGCACCATCGTGCACCTCGCCGATCTTATGAGTAAGACCGGTGTAGAAAAGGATACGCTCGGAAGTGGTGGTCTTACCGGCATCGATGTGAGCCATGATGCCGATGTTGCGGGTATACTTAAGTAATTCGTCGGATTTAGCCATTTATGTGCTATTGTGTAATTATAGTTATTAATCTTAATCTCAGAAACGGAAGTGAGCGAATGCGCGGTTGGCCTCGGCCATCTTGTGCATATCTTCCTTGCGCTTGAATGCGCCACCCTGGTCATTGAAAGCGTCGACGATTTCAGCGGCGAGCTTTTCAGCCATGGTCTTACCTCCGCGGCGGCGTGCGTAGAGGATAAGGTTTTTCATTGAGATTGATTCTTTACGGTCGGGACGGATTTCAGTGGGGACCTGGAAGGTTGCACCACCTACTCGGCGCGACTTCACCTCCACCTGGGGAGTGACGTTTTCGAGGGCTTTTTTCCAGATTTCGAGGGCGGTTTCCTCGTTGTTGGGCATCTTGGCTTTCACAAGTTCGAGAGCCGTATAGAAAATAGTGTAGGAAGTGTTCTTCTTGCCGTCATACATAAGGTGGTTGACAAACTTTGACACTCTTACATCGTGAAACACGGGATCGGGGAGAATTACCCGCTTTTTGGGCTTAGCCTTTCTCATTGTTTTAGAAATGTTTTGTTTTTGTTGCTTGGTTGTTGCTGCATCTTCATCTTCAACCCTTTTTCGGTTCGCGATCCTCTGACCGCTTCGGAGGGTTTACTCAACCTTTTGATTTAGCCTTTTCCAATCACAAAAACGAGGTTAATTTACTCTGTTTTTGAATTGATAGTTAAGAAAAGAAACGGTAACGCTTTTCAGTAGTCGGTCTCAGATTACTTCTTGCCGGCTTTGGGGCGTTTTGCACCATACTTGGAGCGACGCTGAGTGCGATCCTTGACACCGGAGGTATCGAGAGTACCGCGGACAATGTGATAGCGCACACCGGGGAGGTCCTTAACACGACCACCGCGCACGAGCACGATCGAGTGCTCCTGAAGGTTGTGACCTTCACCGGGGATGTAGCTGTTGACTTCCTTACCATTGGTGAGGCGTACACGGGCTACCTTACGCATTGCCGAGTTAGGTTTCTTGGGGGTGGTGGTGTAGACACGTACACACACGCCACGACGCTGCGGACAGCTGTCGAGAGCGGGAGACTTGCTCTTGTCTTCGAGGGCTACACGTCCTTTTCTTACTAATTGCTGAATAGTAGGCATCTTAGTTGTTTTAGTTATACTTTATGTTTATTATTCTGATTACGTTTCTTTTTTCGGTCGCTTCGAGAGCATTTACCACATAGATATATCAGCCTGACAATCAAATTGTTACGGCTGACAAACGGGCGCAATA
Organism: Duncaniella sp.; assembly: GCA_029061025.1. Lineage (GTDB taxonomy): Bacteria > Bacteroidota > Bacteroidia > Bacteroidales > Muribaculaceae > Duncaniella. The sequence continues at coordinate 15,010 of JAIDSW010000358.1, read as the reverse complement.
CTCTTAAAGCGTTGCAAAATTACAACTTATTTTCCTAACTACCAAACAATTCCGCAACTTTTTTCTTTCAGGTTTTGGGGAGGAGGGATTAGGTTTAGGGAGGAGGTTTTAGGTTTTAGGTTTCAGGGATTAGGTTTGTCTTTGGGTGATGGGTGAGGATTTTGTCTTTGGGTGATGGGTGAGGATTTTGTCTTTGGGTGAGGGATGAGGATTTTGTCTTTGAGTGAGAAAGTCATTGCAAAGCAAAAGCTTTTCAAGCCTCATGATCATAGCTACAGCGACCCAATCCCCACCCAAAGACAATATCCCACCTCCTCCCTAATCCCTAAAACCTAAAACCTAACCCCTAAAACCTAAAACCTAACCCCTAATCCCCATTAACCTTCATTCACTTTCACCCCATAATATCACCTTAAAATTAGCATTTTTTACTATAATCATGGTTTCTTTAACCATATTTAGCAAATAGCACTAAAATTACAATATCAAAAATTTTACATTTAAAAAAATTAGCAGTATTTTTGACGGCAATTTCGGTGACTGCGACCTCACCGCAGCCGCTCCTATGCGATAATACATTAATATAATAATAGTTTCAACCTTAGAAAACATGAAGAAAACCGACGTTAAACCCGCTACCGGCCGTCTCGGCGTGCTCGTCGTGGGTCTCGGAGCAGTGTCCTCTACTTTTATGACCGGCGTACTCATGACCCGCAAGGGCCTCACAAAGCCCGTCGGCTCGATGACTCAGTACGACAAAATCCGTGTAGGCAAGGGAGCTGATAAAAAATACCTCCCCTACAACGAAATCGTTCCCATCACTGACCTCAACGACATCGTATTCGGCGCATGGGACGTATATCCCGCCAACGCTTTCGAAAGCGCTATGAACTGCGAGGTGCTCAAGGAAAAAGATATCCTCCCCGTCAAGGACGAACTCGAAAAGATCGTCCCCATGAAAGCCGCTTTTGACAAGAACTACGCTTCCCGTCTCGAAGGCGACAACGTGATGAAAGACAAGACCCGCTGGGAAATGGTGGAACAGCTCCGCGAGGACATCCGCAACTTCAAGAAAGAAAACAACTGCGACCGCGTGGTTGTGCTCTGGGCCGCATCGACCGAAGTTTACGTGCCCGTTGACGAAAACGTTCACTACAACCTCGCCGATCTCGAAGCCGCTATGAAGGCCGACGACAAGGCTCACGTCGCTCCCTCGATGTGCTACGCCTACGCAGCCCTCACCGAAGGCGCTCCCTTCATCATGGGCGCCCCCAACACCACCGTCGACATCCCCGCTATGTGGGAGCTCGCCGAAAAGACCAAGATGCCTATCGCCGGTAAGGACTTCAAGACCGGTCAGACTCTCGTTAAGTCAGGCTTCGCACCCATCATCGGTACCCGCTGCCTCGGCCTGAGCGGATGGTTCTCAACCAACATCCTCGGTAACCGCGACGGCCTCGTGCTCGACGAGCCCGCCAACTTCCGCACCAAGGAGGTATCCAAGCTCTCTACCCTCGAGTCGATCCTCGTGCCCGAAAATCAGCCCGACCTCTACGGCGCAGACCACGGCACCCACCAGGGCTACTACCACAAAGTGCGCATCAACTACTATCCCCCGCGCAACGACAACAAGGAAGGCTGGGACAACATCGATATCTTCGGCTGGATGGGATACCCCATGCAGATCAAGATCAACTTCCTCTGCCGCGACTCTATCCTCGCCGCCCCCCTCTGCCTCGACCTCGTTCTTCTCAGCGACCTCGCTGCACGCGCCGGCTGGTATGGCACTCAGCGCTGGCTCAGCTTCTACCTCAAGAGCCCGATGCACGACTACACCAAAAACGAAGTTCCCGTCAACAATCTCTATCAGCAGTACACCATGCTCAAAAACGCTCTCCGCGAAATGGGCGGCTACGAACCCGATGAGGAAATCGATTGATAGAAATTGAAAATTAAAAAATTGAAAATGGAGAATTGAGCCTAAACTCGATTCTCCATTTTTTATGATAGGTAGAGCTGAAAATTATTTAAAAATTCTCAATTCTCCATTTTAAATTCTAAATCCAGAATTATTCCATGCTCGCGGGGTCGATGCGCTCGAGGGAGATGATCACCTCGTCTTTATCGTTGAGCAGCGAGGCATGGTCGGCATCTACATTAGCAGCTGCCTTGACTTGCTCAAGCGCCACGAGAAATGCCTGCTCGGTCTCGATGTCGGGACACATCATACGGGTGGTGCGCAAGTTGCCGAATTCTATACCGGCGGCCACGTCAAGATTCAGTATTATCTCGCCGTTGAGCAGATTGCAGCCGGCATTGCCGTGGATGGTGCGTGACTGAATATCGATCACCACTTTCACATCGGCCGAAGCGGGCACGGTCTTGTTGTCGATGCGGAGCACCTTCCATGCGCCGTTGAGATAAGATAGAGTGTGGTTGCGGAGCACCATCACCGCGCGGCCCGTATCATCCATAAGCTTCAGGGTCGACATTCCGCCCTCGCGCTCCACGCTGTACTCGGTCACCTTTGCGAGTGCCTGGTTCACCTCATATTCATATGGCGCATCGGGGCATGCCATGAGCGACGAGATCAGTTCGCTCTGAGGCACGAGTTTCTTCTCGCCCACGAGATATGTACCGTTGAGATAATTGCAGCCGTTGAAGGCTATCATACTCACGGCGCCGGCCACATCGGGGGCGGCGGTAAATGTAAATGTGGGGCGATTGTCACCGTTGATATTCAGCTCGCGGCCATTGATTTCTATTACGGCCCACTCGCCGGAGATGGCCTTGACCGACTGATTTGACGACACTACCGTGGTCTCCGACACCGGAGCAACGGGAGCTGCGGGCGCAGGGGCATTCTTGTCCTGACGGTGTATGATATTATTGATCGTAGAGCATGATCCGAGCGACATTACAGCCATTATTCCTATTAAAACAGATGATTTATTCATAATTTCTCATAATTTCTTGATTGATGTATAAATATATAACGCCGTAAATGTTAAAATTGTGCACCGCCATAGTGAATTTTTTTAGACTTTAAAATCCCCGTAATAGGCGTAACATCTGCTATAGAATATAATATAGCCATAATTCAACCGATTATGTGGTTGGTTATAAGTGCCGGAGGCACGTAATTGTCGGAAACCCCGCATCTTCAGTGCGGGGTGGAATGTAAAGCCAACATCGCGTCCAGGCAGGACGCCTCGTGTGCGGTAGATTAGTTTTTATCAAAAAGCTCGCCCACGGCTATTTACAAGTGCGAAGATAAGTAAAAGTTTTTTCATAAGTAAGTTTCTAAGTTTTATAACTAACAATAGCTTTCAGCCAAAGGATCATGTCAAAATATTTCGCTTTTATGGTGTGAAATAGGGGAAATTGAGTAATTTTGTGGCACAATTAATTCATATATGGATAAACGTGAGGTACTCGACCGCCGCTACCTGCGCATGGCGCGGATATGGGCTGAGAATTCCTATTGCGAGCGCCGCAAGGTGGGCGCGCTGCTGGTGAAAGACCGCGCTATAATATCCGACGGATTCAACGGAACTCCGGCGGGATTTGAAAACGTGTGTGAGGACGAAAACGGCCTTACAAAGAGCTACGTGCTCCATGCCGAGGCCAACGCCATCACCAAGGTGGCCCGCAGCAACAACTCCAGCGACGGCGCCACGCTCTACATCACCGCTTCGCCATGCCTCGACTGTGCCAAGCTCATAATCCAGGCCGGCATAAAGCGAGTGGTATTCAATGAGCTATACCGCATCACCGACGGCATCGATCTGCTGCGCCGCGCCGGGGTGGAATGCTCCCACATAGAGGAAATCGAATGACACGAGGCCTCACCGATACGTCTCTCCGTTACTTTTCCGTCAGAAATCAAAAAGCTATTTTTTCATAGATGAATCAGAATTTACGCAAAACGGCCGTATGGCTGCCACTGGTGGTAGCCGTGGCGTTGATTGCAGGCATGCTGCTCGGTAAGTATCTGTTTTCCGACAGGTATGATTCCGCTACCCGGGCAAAACTCGATGCCATTCTCTCACTCGTCGACGATAACTACGTGGATCAGGTCGACATCGACAGCCTCCTTGAGGTATCGATACCCGATCTGCTCTCGCATCTCGACCCCCATACCACCTATATCCCCGCCGCCGATCTGCAGCAGGTGAATGAAGATCTCGGTGGCTCGTTCTCAGGTGTGGGCATACAGTTCAACATGCTCGGCGATACCATCAACGTGCTTGAAGTAATACCCGGCGGCCCTTCGGAAAAGGTGGGCATAATGGCCGGCGACCGCATAGTGGCTATCGACGATTCGATTGCCGCAGGCCGTCAGTGGCCTCAGTCAAGGGTATTAAAGTCGCTTCGCGGCGACCGCGGCTCGGTGGTGAAGGTAGATGTGAAGCGTCCCGGCGTGAAAGGCCTGCTCACATTTGAGATCACACGCGGCGACATTCCGGTCAACACCGTTGATGCCGCCTACATGATCAACGACACCACAGGCTATATCCACATCAATAAGTTCGGCGCCAATACATTCGGCGAATTCATTACCGCGGCCATAAATCTGCGGGCCACCGGAGCGCGCGCGTTCATGATAGACCTGCGCGGCAACGGCGGCGGATACATGGAGCCGGCGGTGCTGATAGCCAACGAATTTTTAGGCGCAGGCCAGCCCATAGTGGCGATGCGCGGCCGCAAGGATTCCAACAATGCCGCCACCGTGGCCGACGGCACAGGCGCCCTGCGCGACTGCGAGGTGGTGATACTCATCGACGAGCTCTCGGCAAGCGCCAGCGAGATTCTCTCGGGCGCCATTCAGGATAACGACCGCGGCCTTGTGGTGGGCCGACGCTCATTCGGCAAAGGACTCGTGCAGCATCAGCACGAGCTCCCCGACAGCAGCGCCGTGCGCCTGACCGTAGCCCGCTACTACACCCCCTCGGGCCGTTGCATTCAGAAGACCTACGCTCCCGGTGTGGACTACGAAAACGACCTCAACGAGCGCTATTCCCACGGCGAATTCTACTCGGCCGACAGCATCCACCTCGACCGATCACTGATATTCACCACCCTCCACGGCCGCGAGGTATACGGCGGTGGCGGCATAATGCCCGACATCTTCGTGCCCAACGACACTTCGGGTATCACATCGTGGTATCTCGACGTGGTCAACCGCGGCTTGTTCCATAAATTCACCTTCACGTTTACCGACGCCAACCGCGCCCGCCTCTCTCAGGCCCGCACACCCGAGGAACTGCTTGAGATAATCCCCTCTGACGGCGTGCTGCTCAGCGAGTTCGTACAATACACCATGCGCGAGGGTGTACCCGTCAGGATGGGCTACATAAACCAATCGCGCGACTTGATTGTTGACAATCTGAAAGCTCTCATCACCCGCAACATGCTGGGTACCGAAGCCTACTATCAGGTGTTTAACGACACTGACCCCACCGTAGGCGAGGCTCTCGACGCCCTGGGTCGCGGCGAGGCGTCATTTCCCCTCACCCCCGATGAAAGCCCGGAATAAATATCATGTAATCAGGTAATCTCTCTTTCAAAAATGAACAAAGACGATATCCGCCGCCACGTTAAGGCACGCAAGACACTTCTCACCGAGCAGGACAAGGCTCAGGCTGCCGCCCGGGTGTTTGCCCTCCTGGAGCAGACCGCCGAGTTTATCCTCGCCGGCAACATACTCATGTATCATTCCCTCCCCGACGAGCTCTCCACGCGCGAGTTCATAGCCAAGTGGAGCGGACGCAAGCGCTTCTTCCTGCCCCGCGTCAACGGCGTAAACCTCGAGATTCTCCCCTACGACAGTCAGCGGCTCGCGCTCGGGTCATTTCACATCGAGGAGCCTACCGGCGACGACGTGACTTCGATCGACGAAATTGAGCTTATTGTCACTCCCGGCGTGGCTTATGACCGCCGCGGCGCCCGTCTGGGTCGCGGCAAGGGATACTACGACCGCCTGCTGGCTTCGAGCCGCGCAGTGAAGATAGGCGTGGGGTATGATTTCCAGCTCGTCGACGAGGTGCCCGTGGAACCCCACGACGTGATGATGGATGCCGTAATCACCGAGAGCGGCTACATCGTGGTGCGCCGCCGTTAATAAAACCTCACCTTTATTCTATTCCTGCCATGAAAACCGTATCGCCCGATACCCCTCTCAGCGAGGTAATCCTCGCCGATCCTTCTATCATACCGGTCATCAACCGCCTGGGCATAGCGCTCGGCACTGACGACCGCTCGGTGGCCGAAGTCGCCACCGCCCACCGCCTGTCGCCCGACTTCCTGATTACGATAATCAACACCTTTGCCAGCCGCGACTATTTCCCCGCCACGGCTCTCAGCCGCGTGGACATGCCCACCATGCTCAGCTACCTTGAGCTCACTGACCGCTACTACCGTCACTTCCAGATACCCAATATCGAGCGGCATTTCAATGCCCTCGTGGCCTCCGGCCCCGATAATTCAAGCCTCACGCTGCTGCGGCGCCTGTTTGACAAAGCTAAGGCCGACCTGATAGCGCTTATCGACAGCGACCTGAAGAGCCTCTTCCCCACCCTGCGCGCCCTCGCTTCGGGGAGCGCTGTGACCGGGGATGCTGTACCCGCGGTCGACACAGCCGCCTCCGAGACCGTCGAGGAAATGCTGGCCGACCTTCTAAGCATGATCGTGCGCAACATCTCGGGTGAATATGACCCCAACCTCTGCTACGCCACCGTGGTAGCCGTGGCCGGACTCCGCACCGATCTGAGCAAAAACAACCGCATCCGTAATCTCATCCTCCGTCCCGCCGCCCTTGAGTTGGCGTCAAAATGATGAAACGGCAGCTGATAGCAATCATGTGCCGCGACACACTCCGCAGCGAGGGTCTTCGGCGGCTCATCGGCATAATAAGCGATGCCGACGTGGTCGACGCCTCTGCTACGACTCCACCCGATACTGAGCCGAGCCTGTGGATAGCCGATATCGAGGCCGTGGTGGAGCACTCGGCATTTTTCGCCCCGCGCCGCAAGACTACGGCCATAATCACTTCCGCTCCCTCTGATTCTTTCCTTACCATCGACCCCTCGATGAGTGCCGACCGATTGCTTGATCACCTTCAGGAAATACTCTCGGCTCTCCCCTCACCCGCCGCCGAGCAGTCAGCTCTCTCTCAGCGCGAAATCGATGTATTGCGCCTGCTCGCCCGCGGCTGCATCAACAAAGAGATCGCCGACCGCCTCTCCATAAGCATCAACACCGTGCTCACCCATCGCAAGAACATAACTGCCAAACTCGGCATCAAGAGCATCTCAGGCCTCGGCATCTACGCCGTAATGAACGGCTACGTCTCCGAAAGCGACATCTGATCCCCCTGTTACCTCCCCACCTACCTGAAAACCAAGCATCTAACGTAGGGACATCGCTTTGCGATGTTGCCACTGCCACAAAACAATAATCCCTTGACATCCAACATTGTAGGGACGGTGCTTCGCACCGTTGGTCATGCTCTGCGTAGACATTTGCGCGGAATTTTTGCCCCGCACAAGTGAAACGGTGCAAAGCACCGTCCCGACATGACTGACCCATAGAATATTACATCGTTATTACTCCTAAACAACACTTGTAACTATATATTATCTCCAAAAACACCTGCAGCGCAGGTGATAGCATAATAGCGTGACGGTTGAGGCCGTGCCGAAACCTCACGAATCATCCGCCGCCCCAAAACGCACGCGCGGGAGCGCGTGCGAGCATCGCTGCGGCATTGAACTGCATCAAAATGGTTGACATCACTACTCAAAAATATTTTTGCAAAACAACATAATTGTTGTATCTTTGCCGATGCAGACCGTCTCCCGTGTTCACGCCAGTAGGATCTCGATCCGCTTGGGAGGGGCAAGAGAGGTGGGATGCAGTGAAAATACTGATTTAAAAGCGTTTATCCGCGCTGATTCTTGACTTTCCGAAATTCTCGCAAAATTTCATGTTTATGTCAAGGGTTGAGCAACGATAGATGCCCGTGGTTATGTAATATCCTGCTTTCGGCTCGTTATTCCGTGAGGAATTGTTTCGGAAGCGATGGTTGCATATACTGGCGTGGGCTTCTGCGTTGCCGTCCGACATAGACAGGGCAATGCGAGAAGCCTCGGAAAGTAGGACGGCAAATGATACAGATTCCTACGCTTTTCCTTTATTAATCAACAATTTACGCCAACGAGAGGATGACCGCGGCATGGAACGAATATATGAAAAGGTTATCTTTTCTGTTCTTCATGATACTTGCATGTACCGTGTTCGCTAGTGAGGCTATGGCTGGTAAAAAAGTTGCGGTCTATGCCGAAGGTGAAATTTCCAAAGCCACTAAATCTATTGTTTGTTCGTCTGTTCTTTCTCGTCTTTCCGGGAATAAGGATTACAAGGCATATGAAAGAAATTCAGCTTTTGTAGACGCTCTTGATAAAGAGCAAGATTATCAAACCTCAGGTGACATTCCCGAAAAGGAAATCCGCACCGTTGCACAACGAATGGGCGTTGACTACGTGATTGTCGTTAACACTGTTATATCCGGCGACGATCAGTGTCACATGTCTGCTCGTATGATTGACTTGGTAACTGGAGAAATTATTAAGACTGTGAATCTTAAACGAGAATACACAGGTACAGATGTTATTTCCTCGATGGCTAATAATCTTGCATACCGTCTTATAAATAATTCATCAAAATAAACTTGTCTATGAAAAATTCTATTCGTATCCTCCTAATTATTCTTAGTGGCATATTTTTTTGTATGCCCTTGTATGCTCAAGAACGAACAAAAAAGAAAGTTGCAGTCTATATGACAGGCACCAACTCTGACGCAGCTTATAAAAAAGTCATAGGTGCAAAATTGGTAAATGCCATTACCGAAAGTGGAGAATATGCAGCTGTTGAAAGAACGGCAGACTTTCTTGCTGCTCTTTCCGCTGAAAGTGACTATCAGACGTCGGGAGAAGTCCGCGATAGCCAAATTGCTCGATTGGGACAAAAATTTGGTGTGCGATATGTTGTAGTGGCAGATGCAAGTGAACTTTTTGACGAGTACTTTATTGCTGCAAGATTAATAAATGTTGAAACCGGTCTTGTTGAAAGAGCATTTGATATAAATGGCCCAGCTGAATCTATGGATCAATTGGTATCTTTATCAAAGAATGTTGCAGGAGGTCTACTTGGAATACAATCCTCAAATTCGACATGGAACACTACAGCCACTCATTTAACACTGTGTGTTATGGATAAATATGGAGTTTATAACTATATTTCAACCGAACAATGGCGTAGTATGTCGGATAGTCAAAAGCTGGATTTAACTAAAATGGGCATTTATATTTCAGAAAATGGAGAAGCCTTTTTATTGGATTGCCGAGAAATGGGCAAAGGTTACTGGCAATCTGAAGACATGCCAAAAATATGGCAATTGAAATTAATCTATAAATATAAAGTACCACTTAATAATGCAATAAAGATTTTTGGAGGGGATTTGATCATTAATGATGGAGCATATTGGTCATGTGAGGATGATATATTAAAATTGAATGATGATAGGATAGTTGTAGCTGGTAAAGCTGTAGATATGACTGGGGGGCTCGACTACCTTCAAGATAAATCAATGCGACTTGATAAACGTAAAGTATCAGCACTCCTGAATTAACTATTAATCATTTCTATGTCGGAGAATAGAATCGAATGGTTATATTGCGCCTGCTCGCCCGCGGCTGCATCAACAAAGAGATCGCCGACCGCCTCTCCATAAGCATCAACACCGTGCTCACCCACCGCAAGAACATCACCGCCAAACTCGGCATCAAGAGAATCTCAGGCCTCGGCATCTACGCCGTAATGAACGGCTACGTCTCCGAAAGCGACATCTGACCCCACAAACCTTAACACCGTAGGGACATCGCTTTGCGATGTTTCCACCGCCACAAAATATCCCTTGACATCCATCATTGTAGGGACGGTGCTCCGCACCGTTGGTCATGCTCTGCATCGACATTGCGCGGATTTTTTTGCTCTGCACAAGTGAAACGGTGCAAAGCACCGTCCCTACATGGATGTCACACATTATATTACCATGAGCGGTTCTCCGAAACATCGCAATGCGATGTCCCTACAGCGTGAGTATCAAAATATTATATTCCGGGGTGAACATTACCCCGCTTAACAATATCGCCCGGCATGCGGGGCATGTCGGGCGACAGGGGTATAGGGATGTTCAGTATCAGTCTTTGAACTTGGCGCTGATAAACTCGCGGTTGAGGCGGGCGATGTTGCTCAGAGGCACGTTCTTGGGACACTCGGCGGCACAGGCACCGGTGTTGGTGCAGTTACCGAATCCGAGCTCGTCCATGCGGGCCACCATCTTGCGGGCGCGACGGGCGCGCTCTACCTGACCCTGGGGCAGGAGGGCAAACTGGCTTACCTTGGCGCTGACAAAGAGCATTGCCGAGCCGTTTTTGCAAGCTGCCACGCAGGCGCCGCAACCGATACAGGTGGCGGAGTCCATGGCGATGTCGGCCACTTCCTTGGAGATGGGGAGATTGTTGGCATCCTGAGCGCCGCCGCAGTTAAACGACACATAACCGCCGGCCTGCTGGATCTTGTCGAATGCGTTGCGGTCAACCATGAGGTCGCGCACGATGGGGAACGCAGCCGAGCGCCAGGGCTCGATGGTGATGGTCTCCTCGTTGTGGAACTTGCGCATGTGGAGCTGGCAGGTAGTGATGCCCTGCACGGGGCCGTGGGGATGACCGTTGATGTAGAGTGAGCACATACCGCAGATACCTTCGCGGCAGTCGCTGTCAAACACCACAGGCTCTTCGCCCTTCTCTACGAGCTGCTGATTGAGCATGTCGAGCATTTCGAGGAAGCTCGAGCCGGTGGATACGTTTTCCACGCGGTAGTCTACAAGCTTACCGGGTTCTTTGGGGCCACGCTGGCGCCAAATTCTGAGATTTACATTTATAGTAGTTTCCATATCGGATTTTCAAAATGTGGGTAAGGAATTTGAATTATGACGTTCAGCGTCAGGATTTATAGTTACGGGTCTGAACCTGGATTTCCTCATAGTTGAGGGGCTCCTTGAGAAGGATGGGACGCTCGTTGTCGCCGGTGTACTTCCAGCACGACACATACATGTAGTCTTTGTCGTTGCGGGCAGCCTCGCCGTCGGCAGTCTGGTATTCCTCGCGGAAATGTGCGCCACACGATTCGTTGCGGTTGAGGGCGTCGATAGCCATCATGCGGGCCATTTCGAGGAAGTCTTCAAGACGCAGAGCTTTTTCGAGCTCGGTGTTGAGATCGTCGGCGCTGCCCACGATGCGGAGGTCGCTGTAGAATTCCTTGCGTACCTCGGCGATTTCCTCGGTAGCCTTCACGAGGCTCTGGAGCGTGCGGCCCATACCTACGAGGTTCCACATCACGTGGCCGAGACGCTTGTGGATCTGGTCGGGCGACTTGGTACCCTTGATGTTCATCAGGCGGGCGATGCGGTCGCGCACTTCCTTTTCCACCTTGTCAAATTCGGGATGATCCGTGCCGGGATGCTTCACCTTGATCTGATCGGCGAGATAATTCTGCATCGTGTAGGGGAGCACGAAGTAACCGTCGGCGAGACCCTGCATGAGTGCCGATGCGCCCAGACGGTTGGCACCGTGGTCGGAGAAGTTACATTCGCCGATAGCGAAGAGACCCTTGATCGAGGTCTGAAGCTCGTAGTCAACCCAGATACCGCCCATGGTATAGTGCGATGCGGGGAAGATCATCATGGGAGTCTCGTAGGGGTTATCGTCGGAGATCATCTGATACATATCGAAGAGGTTGCCGTAGCGGTCGCGCACCACATCCTCGCCCAGACGCTCGATGGCATACTTGAAGTCGAGATACACGGCGTTGCCCGTACCTACACCGAAACCTGCGTCGCAGCGCTCCTTGGCGGCACGCGAAGCGATGTCGCGGGGACAGAGGTTACCGAATGCCGGGTAGCGACGCTCGAGGTAGAAGTCGCGATCCTCGTCGGGTATATCGGTGGGTTTCTTCTTGCCGGCGCGGATAGCCTCGGCGTCCTCCTTCTTGGCGGGCACCCAGATGCGGCCGTCGTTGCGGAGCGACTCGCTCATGAGTGTCAGCTTCGACTGATCCTCTCCGTGCACGGGGATACAGGTGGGGTGAATCTGGGTAAAGGCGAGGTTGGCCAGATAAGCGCCGCGGCGGAATGCCTGGATGGCAGCCGAGCCGTTGCAGCCCATGGCGTTGGTAGAAAGGAAGAATGTGCGGCCATAGCCACCGGTGGCGAGCACTACAGCGTGAGCGGCATAGCGCTCGAGTTCACCCGTGATAAGGTTGCGCACGATGATACCGCGGGCGCGGCCGTCGATGATCACGAGATCGAGCATCTCGCGGCGGTTGAACGAGCGCACCTGACCCTTCTCGATCTGGCGGTTGAGCGACGAGTAAGCGCCCAGGAGGAGCTGCTGGCCGGTCTGACCCTTGGCGTAGAAAGTACGCGATACCTGAGCGCCGCCAAATGAGCGGTTGGCGAGCAGGCCGCCGTATTCGCGGGCGAAGGGAACACCCTGCTGCACGCACTGGTCGATGATATTGTTTGACACCTCGGCCAGACGGTATACGTTGGCCTCGCGCGAGCGGAAGTCACCGCCCTTTACAGTGTCGTAGAACAGACGGTATACCGAGTCGCCGTCGTTCTGATAGTCCTTGGCTGCGTTGATACCGCCCTGAGCGGCGATAGAGTGGGCGCGGCGGGGAGAATCCTGGATGCAGAAGTTCCACACGTTGAAGCCCAGTTCGGCAAGGGTAGATGCAGCCGAAGCACCGGCCAGACCGGTACCTACGACGATGATGTCGAGATTACGCTTGTTGGCGGGGTTGACCAGCTTCTGGTGGGCCTTGTAGTTGGTCCACTTCTGGGCGAGCGGTCCCTCGGGTATCTTTGAGTCTATCTGATATTCAGGTAGCTTGGAGGATTCGATGTCGGCAAAATCCTTCATGATGGGGGTAGAATCGATCATCCCATCGAGATTCTTTATATCTGCCATATCTTAATAGATGTGTGATAGTTTTTGAATTGAAATAGTAATAAGTGAAGGTGGGATGACGATGCTTATTTTGCACAACCGGGATTTCCGCATACTTCGGTGTCACACTGACTGCCTTTGCACACGGGCTTGCCGCAGGCTTCGGGCGAACATTCGGCACCTTTGCACACCTCCTTGCCGCAAGCGGCGGGAGAGCAAGCCTGAGCGCCTTCGCAAGTCTGAGCGCCTTCACATGCAGCGGCTTCCTTGGGGCAGCCGCCGTGGCGGTGACCCTTGCAATCGGCATTCATGCCCTCGCAAGCGGGATCGGTGAAGGGGAATCCGGCATTGAAATCATCGGTAGAGAGAGCATATTCCGATGCCTTGTACTGAAGATACTCGTTGTATTCGGTCTCGAAATCGTTGGTGTTGGCGCGCACGGTGAACACGATAGCCTGTGCGATGAAAAGGCCTACCACGATGGTGGTCCACCAGCAGGAGATGCACTTCAGGCGGGGAAGCCAGGTGTCATTGTCCCAACCGGCAGTCTGGAACATCGACCAGAAACCGTGGTTCATGTGGAACCAGAGGGCTACGAAACCGATGATGTATACAATCGGAGTCCACACCTGCGAGAATGCCAGCTGAATGAAGAGCGTACCGGCAGCGGGAGCCACTTCCACGCCATCGTGTACATACTCTGTGCCGAGGAGCTCCTGAAGCTGCATCTTGGCCCAGAACTGGATCAGGTGCACCACAAGGAAAGCGAGCACCACGATACCGAGCACGAGCATATTCTGCGACGACCATTCCACACCCTTGGGTGTAGCGGTCACGGCATAGCGGTCGTTGCCGCGGGCCTTACGGTTTTGAACTGTCAGCCACAATGCGTAGATGATGTGGATGATGAAAAGGGCGGCCAGGCCGACGGTAGCAACCAGCGCATACCAGTTGGCGCCTAAGAATTCACACACTGCGTTGTAGCCCGAAGGCCAGAATAGCGCAACTCCATTCATCAGGCAGTGAAACGTGACAAAGAGGACAAGACAGGCTCCAGTGATGGCCATCACGAGCTTACGTCCTACAGATGAACATGTTAACCACATAGTAGTTACTTTGAAAATTTAATGGATATTGAAATTGATTTACTAAAATTCTCTTTTACCTGCCACACTCCGCTGCCACACGGAGGCTCGGCAGTGCAAAGGTATTGAAAATTCGATTCCTTTGCAATAAATAAAGAAAAAATTCCTTAAATTTTCTTCCTTATTTCCCGTCGCATACCGCAATTTAGTTACTGCCCGTGTCGCTGCGGCCGCATAATTACTCATTTTAAGGTATTACCCGCCTCGATATTCCTTTATAATTTTGCATCAGGATAATTAAAATTAGAAACAACACGGTTTAACACACTCATCAGGCAGAGGCAGCGACGCGAGCCGCCACCCTGACCGACAATAAATAAGGAAATTGGAATTGAAAAATGTAATCTATCATTCCTCCGAAGGCCGCGCCACCCGCGGCCTTCTGCCGTCGCGTTTACTTCCGTCGCCTCTACTTCCACCCTTTCGTCACGCCCGCCATTTCGACCACTTATTGTCCTTATAGAAAAATTCTTCTATAGAAATTTTTTTCTATAACTATTCATTTCGCTATGAACCAATTTATTAAAGAGACAGGCATAATATTCTTCTAAAGAAGCCGACTACGTGGCGGTTATAAGTGCCGGAGGCACGTAATTGTCGGAAACCCCGCATCTTCAGTGCGGGGAACGGCATAACCTAGTCACTCGCGTCCCGGCAGGACGCCTTGTTAAGATAGCTGTGGCCGAGTTCTTTGCACCTCAACACGAGGCGTCCTGCCGGGTTATAGTGGTCGGAAGACCAACCATTTTATATTGATAGATTGTTCTACAATAAAAACGACATATTATGGGA
>JAIDSW010000357.1 GCA_029061025.1 Duncaniella sp. | reverse complement strand
ACCGCTATTCGTCGGCAGCGTCAGAGGTGTATAAGACACAGCCCGTTGGCTGCCTATGCCGCAGCCAACGGGCATACGCTCAACTCCGTGATATGGTACAGCTCGACCACGGCCTACTGGGGATGCTGCGACACGCTTACGGTGTATATGCGCAAGTTCAAGCCCACATTCGTCTTTATCAGTCTGGGCGCCAATGAACTTTTCGTGAGCGATATAGCCGCCAAGCGCGAGGATATGCTCAGGTATTTCCTCAGTCAGCTCGGCGATACTCCCTATCTGTGGATCGGTCCGCCCAACTGGAAGCCTGACACGGGCATCAACGACATGATAGCCCGCAACGTTCCGGCCGGATGCTACTTCAAGAGCGACGGCATGCACTTTGACCGCGCGAAAGATGGCGCGCATCCCACTCATGCGTCGGCCGCGCTGTGGATGGACAGCATCGCCCGATGGATGCCGCTCCACGGAGCACACCCTATTCTGCTCGATAATCCGGGAGATGTAAGATCGCGTCCGGCATCGGTGACGGTGCTTCAGCCGCTCAAGTCTCCATTGCCTCCGCGTCACAAGAAGAAATAAGTGGAAACGATATGGCATAACATAGTCGACCTGCTGAGTCACGACCCGAAGAGTCCCATGCTGTTTTCGAGCGGGCTTTTCTGGGCGCTGTTCATCGTGTTTCTGCCGGTATATGCGTTGCTCAAGCGCAGGCTGTGGCAGATGCTTCTGTTTGTCACCGCGTTCAGCCTATATTTCTACTACAAGTCGAGCGGGATATTCTTTCTGCTGCTTACGGCCACGTCGCTGCTTGACTGGACGCTGTCGAAGCTGCTCGTGGAACTCGACCGCAAGTGGCAGCGCAAGGCGTGCGTGTGGCTGTCAGTGATATGCTCGCTCGGGATACTCGGGTATTTCAAGTATGCCAACTTTTTCCTGTGGAACTGGAACATCATGGTCGAGGGCAATTTCCAGCCGCTCGATATAATACTTCCCGTAGGAATTTCATTTTATACCTTCCAGTCGATCAGCTATATAGTTGACGTGTACAAGGGACGGGTCGCGCCTACCGAGACATGGCTTGAATACGTGTTTTTCCTGTCGTTTTTCCCGGCGCTTGTGGCCGGCCCTATAGTAAGGGCCGATTACTTCATACCGCAGATACGCGAAAACCGCTCGGCAAGCATCGACGAGACATTTGCCGGACTGTGGCTCATAATCATAGGCGTGATTAAGAAAGCCCTGATCGCCGATTACATCTCGCAATACAACGACCTGATATTCCTCTCGCCCACAGGCTACTCGGGCTTCGAGTCGCTGATGGGGGTGGTGGGCTACACGATGCAGATATACTGCGACTTCTCGGGCTACAGCGACATGGCGATAGGACTTGCGCTGATAATGGGATTCAGGCTTACGCCCAACTTCAACTTTCCCTACAAGTCGCTCAACGTCACCGAATTCTGGCGCCGATGGCACATCTCGCTCTCGACATGGCTGCGCGACTATATCTACATACCGCTCGGTGGTAACCGCAAAGGCACGGCACGCACGTATCTCAACAATTTCCTCACGATGCTCATAGGCGGCCTGTGGCATGGCGCGGCGTGGAAATTCGTGTTCTGGGGCGCGCTCCACGGCGCGGGTCTGGCCGTGCACAAGGCATGCCGCCCGTGGCTCGACCGCCTGCCCCGCAATCGTTTCATCACATTCCTGTCGTGGACGGTGACGATGCTCTTCGTGTCGCTGCTGTGGGTATTTTTCCGTGCCGAATCGTGGACCGACTCATGGCTGATAATCCGTAATATATTCACTAATTTCCAACCCGAATGTATCATACCGTTCTTTGAGACCCGTTGGCTCTGGGTGACGATGATGGCGGTGATCATCATAGCCCATGCCTTGCCCGAGGGCACGTGGGACAGGGCGGGGGAGTGGTATGTGCGAGCCCCGTGGGTGGTGAAACTAATATTGTTTATAATCGTGGTGCAGCTCGTCATTCAGTTTATGAGCGAGGAGGTGTCGCCGTTTATTTATTTCCAGTTCTGATATGTCAAAAAAAAAGAAAGAGCGTCCGTTGCTCACGGATATAGAGATAACCGGCGTTGCCGCCGAAGGTAATGCCCTCGCGCGGGTCGACGACATGGTGGTGTTCATACCTTTCGGAGCCCCGGGCGACGTGGCCGACGTGAAGATCGACCGCATGAAACGCAACTATGCCGAGGGTCACATTGAGCGGCTCGTAAAGCCCTCCGATCTGCGTGTAGAGCCCCGCTGCGAGCATTTCACGCTTTGCGGCGGTTGCCGCTGGCAGCATCTTCCCTATGAGTTCCAGCTCCGCTGCAAGCAGCAGCAGGTGCAGGATGCTATGACGCGCATAGCCAAGATTCCCATTCCTGAAATCACCCCTATACTCGGATCGGAGCAGATATGGGAATACCGTAACAAGATGGAATACACCTTCTCCAACAAGATGTGGCTCACTTACGACCAGATGCGCTCGGGCGAGGAATTTCCTGACCGCGACGCGGCCGGCTTCCATATCCCGGGAGCATTTGACAAGGTGCTCGATATTCACCGCTGCCATCTTCAGGACGACCTGGGCAACCGCCTGCGCCTGTTTATAAAAGACTACGGCAAGCGCAACGGATATACTTTCTACGATCTGCGCGCGCAGCACGGATTGCTCCGCACGCTCATGATACGCATCGCCTCCACCGGCGAAGTGATGGCCGTAATGGTGTTCGGTGAGGATGACCGTGAGAAAATCGATGCGCTGCTATCGGCCGTGCGCGACGAGTTCCCGCAACTGACCTCGCTCCTTTATGTAATCAATACTAAAGTCAACGATACTATTGCCGATCAGGAGATACTCACATTCTCGGGGCGCGACTATATCGAGGAGGAGATGGAAGGATTACGCTTCCGCATAGGTCCGAAATCATTCTATCAGACTAACTCGCGGCAGGCTCACCGCCTCTACAGCGTGGCGCGCGACTTCGCCCGGCTGCACGGCGACGAGCTCGTGTATGACCTCTATACCGGCACAGGCACCATCGCATGCTTCCTTGCCCGCGGCGTGAAGCATGTGGTGGGTATCGAATATGTGCCCGAAGCGGTGGCTGATGCCCGCGTCAATGCCGAGGTCAACGGACTGACCAATACCGAATTTTATGCCGGCGACATGAAAAACGTGCTCACCGACGAGTTTATCGCCGAGCACGGACGCCCCGACGTGATGATCGTTGACCCACCCCGCGCCGGCATGCACGAGGATGTGGTGAAAGTGATACTCAACGCCGCCCCCGAGCGCATAGTCTACGTGAGCTGCAATCCCGCCACTCAAGCGCGCGACCTGGCGCTGCTCCATGAGAAATATGATGTCGAGGCTATACGTCCCGTCGACATGTTCCCCCACACTCAGCACGTGGAGAACGTGGTGGCGCTCACGCTCAGAAAATAAATACGACACGACATAAAAATGGAATTACCGCGCCTTCTTCCCCGTAGGGTTGATGGCGCGGCTTCCACTATTGGTTTTACTGAAAAGTAAAGCTGAAACTTACTTGGTCTCCTTGAGCACGGAGATAGCTGCCTCGTAGTCAGGTTCGTTGGTGATTTCCTCAACGAGCTGCTGATATATCACGCGGCGGTTTTCGTCGAGCACGATCACTGCGCGGGCAAGAAGTCCGGCAAGAGGACCGTCGACTATCTGCACGCCGAATTTCTGAGAGAACAGAGGCGAGCGGAATGCCGAAGCGGGAATCACGCCCTTGATGCCCTCGAGAGTGCAGAAGCGCGACATTGCGAAAGGAAGGTCCATCGACACGCATATCACCACGGTGTTGTCAAGGCCGGCGGCTTCCTCGTTGAACTTGCGCACACTGCGGGCGCAAACCTCGGTGTCGAGGCTCGGGAAAATATTGAGCACGACGCGCTTTCCTGCGAAATCGTCGCATTTCACTTCTTTAAGATCCACTCCTGCGAGGTGAAAGCAGGGTGCTACTTCGCCCACGATGGGCATTGAACCATAAGTGTGGCAGGGATTACCCTGAAAGTAAACGGTATTCATATTGTATTGTTCGGTTTTTGAATTACTTTATTAATGCCATATTCTGTAGAACAACGTCGGCAAGGTCTTTGTTGAATCCGAGCACAACTTTTTTCACCACTCCGTCGCGGTCGGCCATCACCACCACCGGATATGCCGCCACGCCGCAGTCGCGAGCCAGAGCAGCCGCCCCGGTCACGGCAGTCTCGCCGTGGGGCAGTGTCTCTCCGACAAGGTCCTCGATTGAGCTGCGGCTGTTGGTGGGAAAAGCCCATATTACCTGAGCCTGATAGGGGAGCGACGCTACAGCCTCGCGTATCTGAGAGATAAGTTCGGCGTTGAAGCCTTTGGACGGGTCGATAAATGCTATTACCGCTGGCGCGCCCAGTCCCTCGCCGCGCTGGTGGGTAAACCGGTCGCCTGTCAGGGTGGGGAGCGAAAAAGTTGGCAGGGTGGTGCCTGGCAGATTCTCGATGCGGAAATTGCTCTGACGGTATTTCTCGAATACCTCAGGATAGCGCTCTATCAGCGCCTCCTCAGTCATGGCCGTGAACGGCACGGCCTGAGGTGTGTCGAAATTATAGTCCACGAGTATGCTTTGCTCGGTGATGGAGCCGGGATTGCTCTCGGTGTCGATGCGCATGGGGAGCGAGGTCGCGGGGTCGAAATAATATGTGCGTTCGCTTGCGGTCTCGCCGCCTATCACGCGGCGCATCTTAATCTGAACGGCCTTTTTGCCCGAGAATGTCACGGTGACAGGATCGCTGTATATATATGTGGTGTCAGCAAGCGAGGCGAGAATTTCCCTGCCGAGGTAGTGGGGAAGCAGGTCGACAAACTGCGCCTGCGACTGTATGCCTCCGCGCGAGCCTGAGAATAAGAATGGTACAGAGTCCCACTCGGTGTGATATTCCTGAAGCCGCTGGTCGCGATAGCGGTAATGGTGACCGTCGAAGTAAGCCGAGAAGCCTTCGGAGAGCCCTGAAGGTGTGGGCAGAGACCATTCTATAAGATAGTCGCAGGGCGACAGCGGGTCGGTGTCCCCGGTGGGGAGGGCGGTAAAACTCAAGTCGTAGGTAACGTCAGTGTCATTTTGCGGAAGCGTGACGCTGAAGCGGGCGTCGGCAGTGACAGCGGGGCTGTCGGCAAGCGATGCGGCAATATCAGCAATCCCCTGAGCGAATCCGCCCAAGGGATTAATTGCCGTAAACACCATTAACAATCCAATTTTCCTTATCATAAATATTAGTTGAACTTGTTAATAAAACACCCGCCGGTGAAGGAAAGTTCACGCGGCGGGCAAGTTTTTTATAATTTTTTACGGTAACATCACTTCGGGTCCATCCTCCTCCTCAAGCTCGCGCGACAGATTCTCGTCCATCTTCAGCTTTATCTGGTCAAATCCCTGGCCGTAAACGCCGTTAACGTTGGCCTGAGTGATGAAGGCATTAGGATCGATAGCCTTGATGATGCGGAATATGGTGATCGACTCGATCTTGCGGCACACCACAAAGAGCATCTTTACCTCATGCTTGGTAAACCAGCCCATGCCGGTCATCACCGTGCATCCGCGGCGGGCGTGATTGTTGATTGCCGTGGCGATGCGGCGCCAGCGGGTGGAGATGATGGTAAACTGCACGGCCTGACGGTTGGTGTTGATGATCATGTCGATCACGTAAGTGGTGAGAAAGAGGAAGAAGAAACCGTAGACCACCGTCTGAACCTTATGAAATATCAGGTAGGACGATGATATGATCACGAAATCCACATAAAGCATCGTGCGGCCAATGGTGACGTTGGTGTGCTTCGACACGATCGCGGCCACTATATCGGTGCCACCGGTGCTGCCGTTGTGGGTGAAGATAAATCCCATACCTATGCCGCAGAATATCGAACCTATGGCAATGTTGAGCAGTGCCTGGTCAGGCATGAACGGCTCGGTGAACATAGGAGGCAGAAACGTCATGAACACCGTGACGCATATTACTCCGAAGATGGTGCGGTAGACGAAGTGCGACCCCACCAGCTTCCATGCTATTATCAGAAGTACTCCGTTGATGACAAACTGCGCCGCACCTATCGACCACGAAATTCCGGTGAGGAAGTAGACGATCGAGCCTATACCGGTCACGCCGCCTATCACCACATTTTCGGGCAGCACGAATGCCGAGAAGCCGAAACAAAACATGAAAGTACCCAGGATAATCATCAGATAATCCTTTGTGTTGAGCCATAGGGCGGTCTTGGTAATATTTATCATCGTTTTAACAAATTTTGACTTCAAAATTACAACGCCCGCTCCAATACTGCAAATTTTTCAGGATTAATTGGCGGGAAGCATAAAAAATTCCCCTCTTTGTTTGTTAAAGAATCTTATTTGTTGCTTTTTCCAAAGAAAAGTTGTAACTTTGCGACGTTTTTTCAACCAATTATATCCGTGGGAAAGTTTACAGAATTCCGATTGCCGCTGAAGACGCTGCCCGAGGGAACTCATGAATTTGAGTATCACCTTGACAAGCAGTTCTTTGTCAACATGGAGAGCGCTGATATACGCGACGCTGACCTGACAGTGAAGCTCACCGTCGTGTACAAGCATGATATGTATGACCTCAGTTTCCTTATCGAGGGCACTATCACGCTGCAGTGTGCCCGCTGTCTCGACGATCTCGAGATTCCGGTGGAGGAGACCTATCATCTCACGGTGAAATACGGCGAGGATTACAACGACGAGACCGACGAGCTTCTCATCATACCGCAGAGCGACAATTATCTCAACGTTGCTTATATGATCTACGACACCGTGTCGCTCGCAGTGCCCATCAAGCCGGTGCACCCGCTGGGTAAGTGCAACCGCGCCATGAGCGCGCTCCTGCGCAAGCATCGTGCCCGCAAGGAGGGCGACGAGGATGCCGAGCTCGAAGATCAGCTCATCGATGAGATGGACTCGATGGATACCGCTCCCGACGACGACGCTCCCGTAGATCCCCGCTGGAACGCCCTGAAGAAGCTGGCCGACAATAATTGAATCACGAATATCAAGTAAAAGA
>JAIDSW010000356.1 GCA_029061025.1 Duncaniella sp. | reverse complement strand
GAAAATCAGCGTTTCACGTATTTGTAGGTCTCGGTGGCGCCTGCGCGCTCGATTACTACCACATAGATACCGGGCTTAGCGCGCTCCATGAGTGCGGCTACGTTGTCGCCTTTGGCGGTGGCCATGATGCGGCCTGAGAAGGCGTCGACGAGATAGCTGCGCTGTGCGGTGGCAGTGGCTACGGTTTCGGCAATGCCGGCTGCGGCATAGGTGTCGTAGATAGCCTTGATGTCGTCAGCACTCAGAGCTACGGGACGGATGGTGAGTTCGTCGAGTGCTCCTTCATAGGGACGGGCTGCTTCGTCGGAGATCGCGATGCGGAAAGGCTCGTTGTTGTCGGCGATAGCGCCGGTGGCAACGTTGGCAGTGCGTGCTACTTCAGCGCCGTCGATATAGAGAGCCATGGTCTTTTCGGCGAAGTCACGCACGCAAGCTACGTGATGCCATGCGCCGTCAAATGCGTAGTTGGCGTCGGCGAGCTTGCAGTCGGTCTTTTTCGAGTCGTCGTCGATCGAGAAGCAGAGATAGTTGTTTTTGCGTTCGAGACCTATCCAGTTGCCGGTGGTCTTCATGTCGTCGTTCTTGGCGTGGCTGCCCTTGAAGAATATGTAGGCATCGGCGTCGGTCGACTTCATCCACATATCCACTGTGAAGCTGCTTTCGCCGAGCTGAATTGCGTCATAGGCTTCCTGGAGATAGTGGGCTCCGTCGGCAAACTGAGCTGCACCGCCCTTCACGCCTTCCACTGCTGTGGGAGTGCCATCGGTGGCGATTGCGTGGCCATACACGAGGTTGGGTGTAGTGTCACCCACTTCGTCAAACGGATAGTAGGCGAGATCCTTGCCGGTGGTGGCGAAGCGCTCGGCAACCTTTTCGGCAGGCATGGCGCCACGGTACACGTAGAGCTCGTCGAGCGCGCCGGCAAACGGGTTGTCGAAGCCGACGTTGGAGTTGCCTATCACGAAGTTTTCTTTCTCGCAGGCTACGGCGCCGGTGTTGTCATCGCCGGTGGCTACGAGTTCGCCGTCGACATAGAGGTAGAGTTTTGAAGCATAGGTGTCGCGCACACCCACCACGTGGTGCCACTCATTGTTCATCCACTTGTCGGCCTCTTTCACATAAGCCTGGCTCTTGGTCTTGTCATCGTCGATGGCGAAGTAGAGCACTGCATTTTTCAGCTCGAAGCCGATCCAGTTGCCTGTCGCGCCGGTAGCGTCGTTCTTGGCGTGAGAGCCGGCATGAAGAATGTAAGCGGCATCATCGGCGCTCTTCATCCAGAATTCAACTGTGAAATCGTCGGCGCCGAAGACGAATTTCTCATCGGGAGCCTGCACGTAGTAAGCGCCGCCGTTGAGCTGCACGGCATTGCCCTTCACGCCTTCCACGGCCTCTACGCTACTTGCAGCGAGGGTGGCATCAGTGCCGAGCTGGTTGAGGAGCGTCTCGCCGGGAGCATCGCATGAATAGTAGACCATAGGAGTGAGTTCTACGGTCTTTACCACCTTGATTTTAATGGTGAATACGGCGTTTTCGCTCTCCGATGCAGCGCCTGTCGACGAGATGGTCACTGCATAATCGCCGGCAGCGGCGGGAGTGCCCGAGAGAGTACCGGTCTTGGTAGCGGCATCGAAGTTCCAGGTGAGGCCTTCGGGGAGCTCGGAGCATACGAGCGCTTCGGCGCGATAGAGAGCTACGGTGATGGGATCGATGGCATCGCCCAGATTGATGAGCTGCGAAGCGGTACCTTCACGCAGCAGAATAGCGGCGTTGGTGGCATAAACGTCTTCAGGGCAGTAGCTCAGGTGAGGGGGCTGGTTGTAAGCGGTATTCTGCCAAGCGATAGCCATGCGGTAGTGGTGATCCTGAAGCAGGCAGGGGAGCTTGTAGGTGGTGGGGATAGTGGTGGTGAAGATGTAGAGGTCGCTCAAGGTAGTCTTGTCGCGGAGGATCACTTCCTCGCGCCAGTCACCGAAGAGGTCGGCCTGGAGGCTGGGAGTAGCCTTCGTGCCGTTGCACGACTCTACGTCGGCGATGGTTGAGAAGTCAACCACGGTGTTGATGCGCGAGAAATCGGGCTCGGGTTTTGATACTGAAGTGCCGTCGAGAAGCTCGTCGAGCAGGTCGCCGTCCCAGTAAATGCGGAAGTTGATGGGCGGGCGGTTGGAAGCGATGGCCTTGCCGTAGCTGTAGACGTTGGCATCGCTTGCAGCCCAGTATTCGTAGCCGGGGAATGCCGACGATACATTTGCGGCGATACCGCGGCCTATGTCATTGCCGCTCTGCGGCTTGAAGAAGATGATTTCGCCGGTACGGGCGTCGCGCATCTCGGTATCGAAAGGATAAGACGGATCTTTGTCCTCGTGGGGCATGAACACCTGCAGGCCTTCGCGGTCAGGGAGCATCTTGGCCAGATGCAGGGCGTCGCCGTGACCCTCCTTGTTGTTTTTAAGCGGATTGGTGCGGTAGAGCAGTGTGCCGTCGTGGTCGAGTGAAGCGGCGCCGTAGACGATTTCGTCCTTGCCGTCGCCGTCAACGTCGCCCACTGTGAGGGCATGTGCACCCTCGCCCCACAGGCCTTCGCCGGTCTTGTTGGAAGCGTGGAACCATACCTCCTGCAGCTTGCCGTCGCGGAAATCCACGGCCCAAACAAATGCGCCGCGATAGTAGCCGCGGGCCATGATTACCGACGGATGCAGGCCGTCGAGGTAAGCCACGCCGGCAAGGTAGCGGTCGGCACGGTTGCAATAATCATCACCCCACACTGAGGTGCTGTAGTCTTTATAGCCGGGTTTGTAGGCGATGGTCGAGAGCTCCTCACCGGTTTTGCCGGAGAAGCAGGTGAGATACTCTGCTCCGCCGCGCACGTGGCCGAATATCTTCTGAGGAACGTCGGTGTGCATGCGGTAGTCGTCGGTCTCCTTGTCGCCCTCCATGAGCACCCAGTTACCTTTGCCGTCCTTGGTGCCGGGAGCGGTCTTGCATATCATCTCGGCGCAGCCGTCGCCGTCGAAGTCATAGACCATAAACTGGGTGTAATGGTTACCCGAGCGGATGTTGTGACCCAGGTTGATGCGCCACAGCTGAGTGCCGTCGAGCTTGTAGCAGTCGATGATGGTAGGACCGGTAAATCCCTTCGAGGCACTGTCTTTGGCATCGGAGGGCATCCATTTTACAAAAAGCTCATGCACGCCGTCGCCGTCAACGTCGCCTATCGAGCAGTCGTCGGGCACGTAGGTGTAGTTGTGGGGAGTATCACCGTCGGCACCCACCGAACCGCCTTCGGGGCGGTTGAGGTGGATTTTGAGATAATTCTGTTCCCAGGCCGAAGCAGTGCCTGAAGCGGTCAGGCCGGTAAGGCCGTTGGCTTTCACTTCATAAGTAGCGCCTGCGGTGCCGGCGGGATCGGTAAATGAAGTAACGGCAGAAATCGGCTCGGAGTTGACTTTCACACCGTCGCGATACACATCGAAGGTAGCATCGCCGTCGGAAGTGAGAGAGCGCCACGACACATATACGCCGTCGGCGGTCTTTACAGCCACAACGCCGCGGTCAAGCATCTCAGCCTGAGGCGTGGCAGCCGTCGAGGCAAGCGCTCCGGCAGCGAGAAGAGCTGTCAGCAGAGTTTTTTTCATGATAGAAATTGCAGTTGGGTTATTAAGGTTAAGTATATTCTAAATGCAAAGATAACGAAAATCCCCCTCGCCTCCAAAAAATTAACAAAAACCACGATAATATGGAGCGGGGGAAGGGGAAATTTATAATGTAGAATTGAAAATTATAGTGACGGTGTGGAGCGGGGGCTGTCTCTTATACACATAA
>JAIDSW010000355.1 GCA_029061025.1 Duncaniella sp. | reverse complement strand
AAGGGTTGGAATTATCTGGCGTTCGCTGTGGTATTCCTTAATAAAATTCACAAATCAAAAAAGTTTAGATGACTTCATTGTTAAAAAGCTGTGACACGCGAGGTAAAATGAAATATATTTCGTATATTTGCACGAAATATACCCATGAAACCGGCCGGTGCAGGGAAAAATCACCCGGTACGCGGCAAAATCCTATTGCAAAATATTTAACAACACTAATACCTATTATTTTCACAGATGATTAAAAAAGCATTACTCTTAGCTGCAACCGCGATGGCGGCTGTCACTCTCCAGGCTGAGGACAAGGCTCCGGCATTTCCCGGCGCCGAGGGTCATGGCCGATATGTGACCGGCGGCCGCGGCGGCAAGGTACTTCACGTCACCACTCTGGAAGACAATGACAACGAAGGCTCGCTCCGCTGGGCGCTCACCAAGCAGAGCGGCAAGCGAATCGTAGTATTTGACGTTTCAGGCACGATTGAACTCAAGAAAGACCTCAAGATCTCAGGCAACGATGTGACCGTATTGGGTCAGACCGCTCCCGGCGAAGGCATCACGATAGCCTATTACACGGTGCAGACCGGTGGACACAACATCATCCTCCGATTTCTCCGCTTCCGTCGCTCGCAGGTCAAGGACGTGAACGACGGCGCCGACGCACTTTTCTTCCGCAACTACCGCAACATCATGCTCGACCACTGCTCGTTCTCATGGTCGATCGACGAGGTATGCTCGGTATACGACAACCAGAACTTCACCCTCCAGTGGTCGACCGTATTCGAGGGTCTCTGCAACCCCGGCCACACCAAGGGCGCACACTCCTACGGCGGCATCTGGGGCGGCAAGAACGCTTCGTTTCACCACAACATGATCGCCCACGTGCAGAACCGTGCTCCCCGCTTCAACGGCGCACGCTACAAAAAGGACAATTATGACAAGACGCTGTATGACAACACCGTACAGGGCGAACGAGTTGACTTCCGCAACTGCGTGTTGTATAACTGGGGTAACGGCGCAGGCTGCTACGGCGGCCCCGGCGGAGGCTACATCAACATGGTAAACAATTACTATAAGGCCGGCCCCGGTACCAAAAACAAGAAAGCCGTGACTCAGGTGACTGTGGGCGCGAGCGGCAACTCCACTCCTTCCGACCTTTACGGATATGCAAGCCGCTACTACATCAACGGTAACTATGTGACCGCGGCCGATGAGCCCGCCAACTACGACTGGGACGGCGTGACCTACGACAGCGGCCTCTTCATGATCAACGGCGAACGCTATATGGCCGACGTAGCCCACCTCTACGGCGAGAATCAGACTTACCTCAAGAACACCAAGGATCAGGACTGCATATCGGTGAAGCTCGACGAGCCTATCGATGCCGGTACTGTCACCACTCACTCGGCCGAGGAGGCTTATAACAGCGTGCTGAAATATTGCGGCGCCTCGCTCTTCCGCGACGCTGTGGATGCCCGCGTGATCGAGGAAGCCCGCACAGGCACAGTGACTTACAACGGCGACGTGCCCTACGTGGATGCAACAGGCAAGACTTATGCCAAGTCGGGCACCAAAGGTATCGTGGACTGGGTGAACGATCCCGAATCGGCTACACAGAATCCCGGCGTGCCTTCGTTCCCCGTAATCAAGCATGAGGTACGTCCCGAAGGCTTCGACACCGACGGCGACGGTATGCCCGACGTGTGGGAAACCGCCAACGGTCTGAATCCCAACGATCCCGAGGATGGCAATCTCTACACACTCGACCCCCGCGG
Organism: Duncaniella sp.; assembly: GCA_029061025.1. Classification (GTDB taxonomy): domain Bacteria; phylum Bacteroidota; class Bacteroidia; order Bacteroidales; family Muribaculaceae; genus Duncaniella. Next base: position 12,748 of record JAIDSW010000355.1, on the reverse strand, counting down.
CTGGTACACCAACATCGAAGTATACGCCAACGGTATCGTGGAGCACATCATCAAGGCTCAGAACGCCAACGCCGCCGACGCTGTGGATGAATATTACCCTGCAGCCGACCACTCGAGCGGCATAGTAAGCGTGGAGAATCCCGACGTGGAAATCATAGGCTTTGAATACTATAATATTCAGGGCATTCGTCTGGAAGAGCCCGCACAGGGTCTCAACATACGCCGCATCATCTACAGCGACGGCCATGTGGAAACTGACAAGGTGCTCAAACGCTAATCCTTTATCTCAAAAATCAATTAAAGCACAATGAATAAAACTATTATCACAGCTCTCGCTGCCATGGCCGTATCGATGCAGGCCATGGCGGTGGACGAGACTGCCGACATCCCTGCATTTCCCGGCGCCGAAGGCTTCGGTATGTACACCACCGGCGGACGCGGCGGCGCAGTCTATCACGTAACCTCGCTCGAGGACACAAATGACGAAGGTACATTCCGCTGGGCCATCAACCAGTCGGGTCAGCGCACCATCGTGTTTGACGTATCGGGTACCATCATGCTCAACAGCGAGCTGAAGCTACGCAACGGCAATGTGACCATCGCGGGTCAGACCGCTCCCGGCGACGGTATCTGCGTGGCCAACTATCCTTTCGTCATCTCGGCACCCAACGTAATCATCCGCTACATGCGCTTCCGTCTCGGCAACGAGGCTCTCAAGACCAACAAGAGCGCCCACGAAGGTGACGGTCTTGGCGGCATGGACTCCCGCAATATCGTAATCGACCACTGCTCTGTATCGTGGTCGATCGACGAGTGTCTGTCAGTATACGGATCGCGCAACATCACCGTGCAGTGGTGCTATGTTACCCACTCGCTCCTCAACGCCGGCCACTCCAAGGGTAACCACGGATATGGCGGCAACTGGGGCGGCGCAGGCGCATCATATCACCACAACCTTCTCGCCCACCACGCATCGCGCACTCCCCGCCTCGGCCCGCGTCCCTCAACTCAGACCGACGAGCGCATGGATCTACGTAACAACGTGATCTACAACTTCGGCGGCAACGGCTGCTACGGTGGCGAAGGTATGAACGTCAACATCGTCAACAACTACTACAAGCCCGGCCCCACCAGCCCCACAGGCTCGAAAGGCAAGCGCATCGCCGCACCCGGCATACGCACCGTAGACTACTGCCTTGACAAGACAACCATACAGCAGAATTTCTACAAGGCCACCGGCACGGCAGTAGCTTCAAACCAGATTTCAGGCGGACGCGACGTCACCAATGGCAATTACGTCACAATCAAGGGCACCCGCTATTACATCGATATGGACAAGAACACTATCGACGTGACTGATGCCAACGGCAATCCTGCAAAATGCACCGTAGCATGGAACAGCTGGAAAGCTATGCTCCACACCTGGGGTCAGCTCTACGTGACCGGCAACGTCAATCCCGCTTACGAGGATCTCACAGCCGACAACTGGACAAAAGGTGTCTACGACCAGATCGACAAGAGCGGCAACGACCGCACTTTCACCGACGAGACCAACGCTTGGATGAAGCGCACCACCCCCATCGCATTCCCATCCACCACCACTCACACCGCTGAAAAAGCATTTGAGCTCGTGACCGACTATGCAGGTGCTTCGCTCCACCGCGACGAATACGACGCATATATCGCACAGGAGACCAAGGAAGGTACCGCTCTATTCGGCAGCAAGGGTATAATCAACTCTCAGGATGCCATCACCTATGCCGACGGTCACACCGGCTGGCCTACCCTCGAATCGGAACCCGCTGCAGCCGACACTGACGGCGACGGTATGCCCGACGAATGGGAAAGCGCCAACGGCCTTGATCCCCTCTCGGCTGAAGATGGTCCCGCCGTGGCTTCTAACGGCTACACCAATCTTGAGAACTACCTGAACTCACTGGTAGCCCACATCACCGAGGCTCAGAACAAGGGAGGTAATGTGGAATCAGCCGGTATCAACGACATCTTCGTTGACAATGTAGCCGGTACCGTCAAGGACGGCCGCACCTACAATATCCTCGGTCAGCCCGTGAGCGGCAACCTCGCTCCCGGCATCTACATCCGCGACGGCAAGAAATTCATCGTGAAGTAATCCTCTCGCAGAATTAAAAAAATACTTTCAGCGCTCCCGCCGGAAACAGTCCGTCGGGAGCGCTCTTTGTATATTCAGGGGAATTTACGTAACTTTGCAGTATGGAAAGGACTTACGACTACGATTTTATAGTGACGGCAGCCGACTGCAACGCGCAGCGGGAGCTGTCGATATCCACTCTCGCAACCTACATCATCGACACCGCGACAGGTCACGCCAACGAGCTCGGCGTGGGGTTTGACCGCATGATCTCGATGGGAATATCGTGGGTGCTCAGCAGGGTATCGGTGGAATTGTCGCGACCTGCCCGCGTGGGACGACGATACAGGCTGCGCACATGGGTAGCATCGCTCAACCGCCTCTTTTCAGAGCGCAATTTCGTGCTCATTGACCTTGACGATAACGAGCCTACCGGCTACGCGCGCACCATATGGATGGCTATAAATATGGAGACACGCACTCCAGGCGACCTCTCATCGCTTCAGCCCCTGGCCGAAGCAATCACCGACCTGCCCTGCCCCATTGCTCCGCAGGGAAAGATTGCAATGCCCGAATTAGGCGACGACGCTAAGGAATACACATTTGCGGTATCGGATATCGACGTGAACCGTCACGTCACCACCCGTCGCTACTGTGACCTTATCACTGACTGCTGGCCGCTCGAAATGTATGAGAAAAACCATGTGAAGCGCTTCGACATTGCTTTCAAACACGAGGCTCATTACGGCGAGACGGCACGCTACGGATCGATGGCCGAGCCCGGCGAAGGGATATATGCAGCCCGAATTGATTCGGGTGACCATCTGTGCACGCTCGCCCGCCTGGTATTTACGCCGCGGTGACGTCGTATTTCGCAAGCATCTTTACCGGGTGAAGCTGCTCCTTGGCATAGCGCAGCCCCGGGTCGCCCGCATCTTCCTCGCGGTTGACATACTTGACCTCGGGATGGCGCTCGCGTATCATGGCCGCAAACTCGCGGCACATCATCTCACCCGCGCCGGCTACGTCATGATCCATCTTCTCGATATGCTCGAATACGGTATCGCCTATCACCTCCCCTATGCCGAAAGCCACTATACCGCGGCCGGGCACTGACAATACCAGTCCTTCGTAGGGATATGACTGATATTCGTCAAGCACACGCATCACCTGACGCTGCTCATATGCAGCGCTCTCCTGCTTGTCGGCCGAAAGATGACGACGCACGAGGAAATCACGCACGGCAGGCAGATTTTCGGCCGTAAGCGGAGCCACGCTCCACTCTGGATTATCGGTTATAAAGCGGTTGACATGATTGCGTTTCTTAGAGTATTTCTTTCCGCTGTAGGTAGCGAGTGAATCAATGTCGTATACATAGTCGCTCCAGTCGGCAAGCGGCTCGGCTGCGGAATATCCTGCCTCGGCCAGCGGCTGCAGCATCGACTCGGGCACGGCCGAGAAGCGGAGCTTAATCCTGTTGGCAGCGCAATAATCTCGCAGCAGCTCCACGGAATCGCGGAGATCCATAGCCCCAACGGGCACCGAGAATGCTGTGAGCGCGGCATTTTCCTCGCTCACTCCCTTGATGAAAAGAGTGTCGTAAACGATTGCAAACGAGTAATTGAAATAGTCAACCCACATCATTATTCCGCCCACGGTGTAGTCACACGTGCCGGCAGTGGCGTAGCGCGAGAGTATATCGTAGATTTTGTCGACATCGGCCACGGTAATCTTGCGGAATCTCAGAGGGGTGGACTCACGGCGGCGCTGCGACGGCGCCTTGCGGGTAGCTATATCGGTAAAAAGAGGTCTCATAAATAAATGCGTTTTTATAATCAGGAAACTTATATAACTCATTATTAAAACGCGCGCCGGGGCGGGAGAGTTCAGTATCGTCGAAAAGCCATAATTTTAACATGACGCGATTGCGGAATTCCGCAAATATTTGCTAAATTTGTAACATGGAACAATACATAGTATCGGCCCGAAAGTACCGTCCGTCGACGTTTGACTCCGTTGTGGGACAAGGTGCGCTGACGGCCACCCTGAAAAATGCCATTGCGTCGCAGCGCCTGGCTCACAGCTACCTCTTCTGCGGGTCGCGCGGTGTGGGCAAGACGTCGTGTGCGCGCATATTCGCCAAGACCATCAACTGCGAGCATCCCACGCCCGACGGCGAAGCGTGCAACGAGTGCGACTCGTGCCGCGCGTTCAACGAGGGCAACTCGCTCAACATCATAGAGCTCGACGCTGCATCCAACAACGGCGTCGACGATATGCGCCAGCTCGTGGAGCAAGTGCAGATACCGCCGTCGACCGGACGCTACCGCGTGTTTATCGTCGATGAGGTCCACATGCTGTCGACTGCGGCGTTCAATGCCTTCCTCAAGACCCTCGAGGAGCCGCCCCACTACGTCATATTCATCCTCGCCACCACCGAGAAGCACAAGATTATACCCACAATCCTGTCGCGATGCCAGATCTACGACTTCAACCGCATATCGGTGCGCGACATCATCGGTCACCTGCAGAAAGTGGCCGAGAGCGAGGGCATAAAGGCCGAAACGGCAGCTCTCAACGTGATAGCGCGCAAGGCCGACGGCGCGATGCGCGACGCCCTGTCGATATTTGACCAGGTCGCGGCCTCATCGCGGGGCAACATCACATTCCGCTCAGCAATCGACAACCTCAATGTGCTCGACTACAATTATTTCAACCGCCTGCTCGACTGCTTCCTTACCGGAAAGGTCACCGACACATGGTTGATATACAAGGAAATACGCGACCGCGGATTTGACTCGCACTTCTTCATAGCCGGGTTGGCCGACTATCTGCGCGACCTCATGGTGGCACGCGACCCGTCGACCATCGTACTGCTCGAGACCGACGATGAAGTCCGCGCGGCAATGGCGGCGACGGCTCAGAAGTGCACTCCGGAATTCCTCCTGGCAGCCATGAAGCTGTGCAACGAAGCCGATCTCAACTACCGCGAAGCATCCAACAAACAGTTTCTCGTCGAGCTCACGCTCGCCAAACTGTGCCAACTATGCAGCCCCTCCCCGCTTAAGGCGGGCGACGGAGAGGGGCAGTTAAAACCTATCGCCCGTCCTGCGGCAACTCCGCAACAACCCACCCCTGCACCCGCTGCAAGCCCGGCTCCCGCGCCTGCGGCTTCCCCTGCGCCCAAGCCGGCGGCAGCTCCCGCGACACCACCGCCGCCGCCTCCTCCCGCACCGCGACGTCCGGGTCCGATGCCATCCCGTCCCGGTCACACAGCAGGCCGTGCTCCGGCATCATTTTCCATCTCGGGACGCAACCACGCAGAGGCAACCACGCCTGCGGCCACGGCCGCAGCTACTCCTTCATCACGCTCCGAGGCCTATTCTGAGGAAGATCTGCGCCGTGCATGGCAGGACTTCATGAACGCGCGTCCTACCGAAAGAATACTCGTCAACACGATGCGCGCATCATTTCCGGAGCGCACTGACGGTCACAACTACAAAATCAAAGTTGAAAACGAGAAGCAATCGGAACTCATGGCTCACACCATGCCCGAACTGCTCTCGGAAATACGCAATGCCCTGTCAAACGACCAGTTCAACCTTACGATCGAGATAAATCAGGGAGAATCGTCGCCCCACACGTGGAACGACCGCGAAGTGGTAGCCTACGTCCAGGAAACTGTCCCAGCCTTCAAAGATTTCATCGACACATTCAAGCTGACGCTCTGAAATCAGAGGGATTAAGCATCGCGATTAGATATTAGCCCTCAATGTAGTTACCATTGCACCGCAGGAAACATCGCGAAGCGATGTCCCTACATTGGATGATACTGTTCAGATTAAGGGGGGGGTGGAGATTGACCCTCAATGTAGGGACGGTGCTTTGCACCGTTGGTTAAGTCGCGTCGGCAAAAGTCTCTGCTCAGGGAAACGGTGCAAAGCACCGTCCCTACATTGTGATACACATGCGGTTACCTATTGAATCGCCGGGAAACATCGCGAAGCGATGTCCCTACATTGTGATACAAAAGAGGTTGCCGGGGAGGAAATGAGGTTAATTTGCGGCGGCGCGGCGGAGGCGGCGGGTGCGGAACACGAGATAATACATCAACCCGAGCCACACCACTATGTCGATAATTACGATCATGTTGATGTTGACCTTGAGCGACAAGAGGGCGTTGACGCAGGTAAACAGAAGCGACGTGAGCACTATGGTCACCATAGCCGTGCGCTGTGAGAATCCGGCGGCAAGCAGGCGGTGATGGATGTGGTTTTTGTCGGGATTAAACGGATTCATGCCGTGGCGGATGCGATACATGTAGACGCGCACCACATCAAAGCAGGGCACGAGCAGGGGCGAGAAAGCCACCACAGCCACGTCAATACCTTCTATATCGCCGTCGTAGCTGAACAGCTTTGTGCCGAGGACTGACAGCAGCACACCGATGGTGAGAGTACCGGTGTCGCCCATGAAAATCTTGGAATGCTTGTCGGCATTGCCGAATACATTGAAGTAGTAAAACGGGATGAGCACGCCGAGCGTGGCCATAGCCAACATGGAAAGGATATATTCACCCAAAAGGTAGAATGCCACGGCGTAGATGATGCAGGCTATCGAACTGAGACCGGAGGCAAGACCGTCGATACCGTCGATAAGATTAATGGCGTTGATGAGGAACACCATCACCACTACAGTAAAGGGATATGCTATCCAGTCGGGCCAGTTATATATGCCGAATATGCCGTGGAGGTCGTTGAAACATACGCCGCCGGCAAGGAGCATGAGGGCGCATATGACCTGAGCTACAAACTTGGCGCGATATTTGATACCCACGAGGTCGTCGGCAATACCTATCAGATACAGAAGCTGGAGGGAACAGAAAGTAGCTATGATGAGTACCGCATCACGGATGAAGAAGTCGAGCATCTCGGCATTGTTCAGATAAATGTTGATACCGAGCGCCCCTATAATCGAAAACATTATCACCGGCTGGAAAGCGAAACCTCCCAGGCGTGGTATGGTGCCCTGATGTATTTTCCGCTCGTCGATGTCATCAAACAGCTTGCGGCGGAACGCAATCAACAAAATCTGGGGTATCAGCACTCCTGTAAAGAAGATGCATGACAAAAACACCCCTACGATATTAAAAATCATAGTTAAAACGTGTGACAGGTATGAGATGATAGGTCAACAAACTTGTAAGTATGCCAAAGTATCGTGTTTTGCAAAGATAATACAAAAAACCTTATTACAAAAATTTATTGACCTATATCTTAACTTTTCCGCGAAAAAAATGGCGGAGTGATCGGGTTACCGACAGCAAATCTCCACCGCGGGAGGCTAATCGACGCGGAGATGGTCGCCGGTGGTGCGGGCTATGTTGCGGTAATAATCCTCGTCGTAGCCGGGGAAGTCGGGATATACGGGAAGCCCTTCGGGGGTGAGTTCCCACTTGCCGTCTTTCTCTTTCTTGATGTTGCCGTCGAGGTACTTCACGAGCAGATAGTCGCCGAGATTGCGGTAGGCCTTGACATAGCGGCGAGATGCTATCTTGGTGTGGTCATTGAGCAGCGAGCGGGCGGCCTCGGTCTCGAGCGTAGGCACCTCGGCAAGCAGCATCTTCACTTCCGACGAGAGGGTATCTTCCTGAGCCACCTGCACGCGGCGGATGTCGTCGATCATCTGCGAGTAGCGGTTGTAGGCCTGATTGGCCACATAGTTATTTACCCAGAAGGCGGAGTCCCACGAGAGATTGAGCATGTCGCCGTTGCCGTGGGCAAATTCGTGAGGCACCTCGGTGACGCAGCTGTAGACGGGGACGTAGACGCATGTATTGGCATCGTCGACTCCAAACCACAGAATACCGCGCATCAGATCGGGGTGAGAAGCATTCATCTGCGACACAAACGAGAAACCGGTCTGCTGCGTAGCGATGGCTCGCTCGTTGAGGTATTCCTTGCCGTCGACCTTGAATGTCATGGGGCGCCAGCGGTAGGGCACTTTATAAGGGCCCGCACCTATATCCTGAGTCATATCCATGGGTGTACCCTCGAAGTGGTCGCGCATCATCCATTTCATATCATCGACGCTCACCTTGCGCTCGGGCTTGACCCAAAGCGGAAGCACCTCTCCCTCAGCCTGAAGCACCCAGGGCAGATAGCGCTCCATGCCGGGAGTGAACTTATTGTAGAAGCTCCACACGCGGCCGTCGCAGCCTCGGGTAGCTACCTTGTCGAGCACGGCATAGGCGCTCGAGAAGCTGAAATCCTCGTCCTTGCCATCGAAGTATCCCTGACGGCGGGCAAAGTCGATCACATCGGGCGAATAGAGGCAATTTACCTTATCGTCGAGCGGAAACTGATGGATGCGGCTGTGATTGGCATGGCCTGAGATGCAATCGTCGGGCACGCGGCGAGCCACCCACACGGCGCCCTTTTCCTTGCCGCCCTTGCCTATAAGCTCCATAATCCAAGCCTCATCGGCGTCGGCTATGGAAAAAGACTCGCCCTCGGAGTGATAGCCGTAGTCCTTCACAAGATCGGTCATGATCTTGATGGCCTCGCGGGCTGTGCGGGCGCGCTCGAGAGTGATGTAGATGAGCGAGCCGTAGTCGATCAACCCGGTGGTGTCGGCAAGCTCGGGACGGCCGCCCCATGTGCTCTCGGATATGGTGAGACCATGCTCGTTCATATTGCCGATGGTGGTATAAGTCACGGGCACCTCGGGAATCTCGCCGAGATACTTGTTGGTATCCCACTCATATATCTTGCGCATCTCGCCGGGGGCATGCGTACCGCCGGGACGGTTATATAGTTCACCATAGAGGGTATGGGAGTCGGCGGCATAGGTCACCATCACTGAGCCGTCGGTGGTGGCATCCTTGCCGGCAATAAGACTGGTACATGCCAGAGCATCAGCAGCGGCCAACGCCATGGCGGGAATAATAAGAGCTGAAAGAAATTTCATTATAAGATTAATGCTTAACGATTAATGATTCTTTTTTGATTCATTATTACATGATTATGGGAGGAATGCACCCGGAGACAAAATTTTTGAGATTCACGTTTCTTAATAATTTTCAATTTTAAATTATTAATCAGATGCCTATGGCGCTGAAGAAGTGCCAGATGGCGATGCCGCCTGACACCGATACGTTGAGCGAATGCTTGGTGCCCCGCTGGGGAATCTCAAGGCACACGTCGCACTGATCCACGATGGCCTGATCCACACCCTCCACCTCATGGCCGAGGATGAGGGCATAGCGGCGACCGGGCTGGGGAGTGAAGTCGCCGAGCATGATACTGCCCTTGACCTGTTCGAGACAACACACGGTATAACCCTCGCGCTGCAGACGGTCGACACACGCGGCCGTGCTGTCGAAATACTCCCATTCCACCGAGTCCTCGGCACCGAGAGCGGTCTTGTGAATCTCGGGCGACGGCGGGGTAGCGCTGATGCCGCAGAGCATAAGCTTCTCTACAGCAAACGCATCGCAGGTGCGGAATATTGCGCCGATATTGTTGAGCGACCTTACATTGTCGAGCACGACGGTAAGCCGCATCTTGGGGCTGCGGCGAAACTGCGCCACATCGGCACGGTTAAGATCCCATATTGTCTTTTTGTCCATTCAGCTTATTGTGTAAAAGATTGGTAAACTGGTAATTTTTCAATCCCCAGCGGGGATAAAGGAGCATGTCGGGAGGCGACTGCGAGATGAAGCGCTCTATGGCTATGTCGGGACGGAGCCGCCTCACCACAGCGGCACACAGATCAAGGTATTCATCGGGCGTAAAGCGGTGAATAGCAAGTTCTCCCGCCTCGACCTGCGCCGTAAGGCGCGTGCCACGCAGGAGCTGCAGCTGATGTATCTTCACCACGTCGACCGGCAATTCATTCACGCGGTCGATGGTCTGAAGCATCATTTCGACAGTTTCGCCGGGCAGACCCATAATGAGATGCAGCCCCACGGGAATACCCTTGGCGGCGGTAAGCTCCACGGCGCGGACGGTATCGTCCCACGTGTGTCCGCGGTTGACGGTGCGCAGCGTGGCGTCGTGGCTCGACTCGGCGCCATATTCCATCATCACCCACGGCAATGATGCGAGCGCGTCGAGCAGGGACTCGGTTATGCAGTCGGGTCGTGTGCCTATGATGATACCGTCAACACCGTCGACCGACAGCGCCTCGCGGTAAAGCGCCATCAGCTCGTCGACCGAGCGGCGATGTGTGGAAGTATATGCCTGAAAATATGCAAGGTAACGCATCGAGGGATATTTTCGGCCGAAAAAGCGCTTGCCCTCCTCAAGTTGCGCGGCAACACCGAGACCCGAGCGGCAATAGGCGGGATTAAATGATGCGTTGCAGCAGTAGGAACAGCCGCCCGTAGAGAACGTGCCGTCGCGATTGGGGCACGAAAAACCCGCGTCGACGGCTATTTTCTGCATCTTGCCCGGAAAATGACAGGCAAGAAAAGCTGAATAATCACGGTAAGGCGCGGTCATAGGCGCGACGAGCGATTGAGTAGAATGGCATCGAGAATAGTGAGGGCAGCCATAGACTCGACAACTACCACGGCACGCGGCACCACACACACGTCGTGACGTCCGCGCGGCTGCACCGTCACCGGATTACCCATGCGATCCACCGTGTCAATGGGGCGCATCATGGTGGCTACAGGCTTGAAAGCCACGCGGAAATATATATCGGCGCCGTTGGAAACACCACCCTGAATGCCACCCGAGTGATTGGACGCAGTGGAGAAATCGGGAAGAAACTTATCCATCACCTCCGAACCGCGCGCGGCAGCACCGGCAAATCCCATGCCGTAGTCAAAGCCTTTGGCAGCGGGAATCGACAACATGGCAGCAGCAAGACGCGACTGCAGTTTGCCGAAAACAGGCTCCCCCACCCCGGCAGGCACGCCTGAGATGGTGCAGGTGACGATTCCGCCCAGCGAGTCGCCCGCGGCGCGGGCTTCGTCGAGCTGACGGGTCATTTCGGCCTCGTCGGTGGCACTGCCTATCTGAGCCACGCGGGCGGTGACATTCACGCCCATAGTATCGAGAATCTGCACGGCGATACCGCCGGCCACAACCCTCGCTACGGTCTCTCGCGCCGAAGCGCGACCACCGCCGCGCCAGTCGCGAAGGCCGTATTTAGCCTCATAGGTATAATCGGCATGCCCGGGGCGATAGGCGTCGGCCCACTGCTTATAATCCTCCGAACGGACATCGGAATTACGGATAATGAAACCTACGGGAGTGCCGAGGGTCTTGCCTTCAAACAAGCCCGAAAGAATCTCCACCCGGTCAGCCTCATGGCGACCGGTAGCGTGCCGCCCCGATGCCCTGCGGCGGTCAACAAACGCCTGAAGCACATCAAGGTCGATGACAGCACCCGCGGGTACACCCGTCAGCACCCCTCCCATGGCCGGGCCGTGGGATTCGCCAAACGTGGTGAGAGCGAGTATGCTGCCTGTAGAGTCCATTATTCCTTGGGCGAAGCGATATCGGCCACAGTGGCGCTGCAATAATCTATAAGCGCCTGAGGAGCGACCTCAAACTGCAATCCGCGCTGACCGGCCGAAACGTAGATTTTCGGAAAATCAAGCGCCGTGGAGTGGAAATATGTAGGGAACGGCTTTTTCATGCCCACGGGGCTGCAACCGCCGCGGATGTAACCCGTCAGGCCAAGCAGTTCCTTCATGGGAATCATCTCGGCCTTCTTCGCTCCGGCCACCTTGGCCGCCTTCTTGAGGTCGACCTCCATATTGCCGGGAATCACGCATACGAAATGCCCGCATGGAGCGCCGTGGAGCACAAGGGTCTTGAACACACAGTTGATATCCTCGCCCAGCTCCTCGGCCACATGCTCAGCGGCGAGATTATCGGGGTCGACCGCATAAGGCACAAGGCGGTATTCCACCCCGGCGCGGTCGAGCAGTCGCGCGGCATTGGTCTTGTTGATCTTCTGCATCAGCAAGCGGTATCACACATTAAAGAGGAAGTGCATAATGTCTCCGTCCTGAGCCACATAATTCTTACCCTCGATAGCCATTTTGCCGGCCTCTTTCACGGCAGCCTCGGAGCCGAGGGTGACGAAATCATCATATTTTATGACCTCGGCGCGGATGAAGCCTTTCTCGAAATCAGTGTGGATCACACCGGCACACTGAGGAGCCTTGCTGCCCTCGACGAAAGTCCAGGCGCGCACCTCGTCGGAGCCGGCGGTGAAGAATGTGCGAAGGTTGAGAAGCGCATAGGCGGCACGGATGAGTCGCGACACGCCCGACTCCTCCAGCCCTATCTCGTTGAGGAACTCCTTGCGTTCCTCCCAGGTGTCGAGTTCGGCGATCTCGCTTTCAGTCTTGGCGGCCACGATGAGCATCTGAGCATTCTCATCCTTGATCGCCTCCTTCACGGCCTCGACATACTTGTTGCCGTCGACAGCCGAAGCGTCGTCGACGTTGCACACGTAAAGCACCGGCTTGGAAGTGAGGAGGAAAAGCTCGCGGGCAAACTTGATATCGTCGGCCGTCTCAAGCTCTACGGTGCGTGCGGGCTTGCCCTGCAGGAGCGCCTCGTGGGGGTTCTTGGGCGCGTCATGTTGTTGGTTGGCGGCGTGGTGGCCGCGGGG
>JAIDSW010000354.1 GCA_029061025.1 Duncaniella sp. | reverse complement strand
AATCAACTCAAGAAAACATATCATGCGGTAATTGTTGCCGAAGGTATGGATAAGGTCAAAGACATTCTCCGGTCGGCTGCCACACCCGCCGATGGTCTTGGTCAGGCTGCCGCTTCCGATATTGTGGTTGCCCGTATTAACGGCAATGAAATTACCGCTGCGGAAGTGATGGCTACAGTAGGGGAGAACACCCGCGTCACAACCCCTGATGCATGGACCACATTTGACGAGGCAACTCGCAGTTGCCTCGATGATCGTACGCTTGAGCACTTCAAAGCTCATATCGGTGACGATAACGCTACTTACCGTAACCTTGTCAACGAGTATCGTGACGGTATTCTCCTCTTTGAAATATCCAACCGTAATATTTGGGACAAGAGCAATAAGGATAAAGAAGGTCTTGAAGCGTTCTTCAAAGCAAATCGCGACAAGTATTCCTGGAGTGCTCCCAAATATAAAGGTTACGTGATTTTCGCTACTTCCGACTCTGTAGCTACCGCAGCTAAAAAGTATCTCGAAGATAACACTATCGGAGATGATTCACTTTCGATTACACTTCGCAAGCAGTTTGGCCGAAATATCAAGGTTGAAAAAGTAATCGCGGGTAAAGGCGAAAACGCAATACTTGATAATGTAGCATTCGGAGGCGAAAAGCCTGAGCCAGTCGGTCGCTGGATAGAATGGTTTGGTTACAACGGCCGTGTAATCGCTGCTCCTGAAGAGGCTGCTGATGTGAGAGGTGCTGTCACTGAAGATTATCAGAAACAACTTGAGCAAAACTGGATTGCTGACCTCCACAAAAAATATAAGGTCAAGGTCAACAAGAAAGTTGTTGACAAGCTCAAAAAAGCAAAGAAATAATTAATCAACGCAAAACTATCGCAGTCCGCAATATGAATCTTTTCGATTCTACTGCGGACTTCTCTTTATATTATCGACTTGCTATCCGGAAAGCAAGACGTATGTTTCTTAATCAGTATTTAATGCGGGGTTCGAGCTCTTTAGCCTGCTCTACCATCTTGGCAACCTCAGCCTCGGCGGGAACTCGGTTACAGAGATTCTTTGCCTCGTTGACTTCCACGAGTTTGGCATGGAGATTTGCAGGTACTCTGTGGCGAAGTTCTTTTACGGTATCAACTCCGGCAGCTTCGAGCAATTCAGCAAATTGACCTGCAACACCCTTTATGCGGAACAGATCGGCATGGTTAGCCCATTTGAGAATGAGTTTTTCGGAGATACCGGTTTCTTCAGCGAGCTTTTCGCGTCCCTTTTTAGAATCTGCCTTATCAAGCAGGTCGTCGGTTGTTTTTACTCCGGCGGCTTCGAGTTTCTCAGCGTATACGCTGCCGATGCCTTCGATTTGGTCAATTTTGTAAGCCATAATTTTGATATTTTGGGGGGATAAATAATTAATTCGTGAGAAATTTTATGTATGACTTTAAAGCTGTTAAAGTCGATACATTTATATAACAACCGATTCTATATAAAAGTTTTATGAATATGATTATTTTTTTCAATCACTTATACAG
>JAIDSW010000353.1 GCA_029061025.1 Duncaniella sp. | reverse complement strand
CGCGCGACGCGAGACCCCGGGGCGTCCCATCAGCCGGCCGCCGAGGATAATCTCGGCGGGGCGGGCCGCAGCCTCGGCAAGAAGCGAAGCCATGGGAGTACCTACGGCCACGAGATAATTCTCGGCAGTGCCGTCGGCGGTGTTAATGAGGGTGAGCATGCGCTCGATAAGAGGCTCGTCGTACATCACGGCACGAGCCACAGCCGATGCGGTAGCCACATTCTGCACGATGGCACCGGTAGCTATAGGCAGGCCGCCCGAAGGAACTTCCTTGCCGATAGTAGCCTCGATGAGCTGCTTTTCCGATCCCTGAGGGTATTTCATCTTCATGGTCATCACCTCGACGCCGTCCATGCCTTCGGCAGCTTTGGTCATGATTTCGATAGCCTCGGGCTTGTTTTCCTCGATGGCGATGATGGCGCGGTTGACCTTTGCGGCCCGCATCAGGAGCTGAACGCCGGTGAGCACTTCCTCGGCGCGCTCGCGCATGAGCATGTCGTCACACGACAGGTAAGGCTCGCACTCCACAGCGTTGATTATGAGTACTTCGGCTACATTGCCGGGAGGGGGGCAGAGCTTCACGTGAGTGGGGAAAGTAGCGCCACCCATACCCACGATACCGGCAGCCTTGATGATGTCGACGATTTCCTTGGCGTCGAGAGCATCCATGGCAGCCTTATCGCGTTTCACTTCGGGATTGGCACGCTTTTCGGTGTCGGCAGCGTGATCAGCCTCGTCGGCTTTGATAAATATTGCGTCGGCGGGGAGACCCTGAGGAGTCTTATATTTGTCGATCTTGACTACGGTACCCGAGATGGGGGCGTGCACGTTGGCCGAAACGAATCCGCCGGCTTCGGCTATCACCTGACCGCGCTCCACGTGGTCGCCTTTGGCAACCTTGGCAACGGCGGGAGCACCGATGTGCTGCGACAGGGGTACGGTTACTTCAAGAGGTAATTCTATTGTCTTTACGGCCTTGCCGGCTGCGGGCTTGAACTCGCCGGGATGGATACCGCCTATTTTGAATGTCTTCATGATGGGAGTTGAGGGAATTAAGCGTTAACGTTGGCAGCCGGAGTTTCAGCGGCGGGAGCCGGTTTCTTTACGGGGAAGTTGGCTGTGAGAATTGCGTGGGTGGGGCATACGTCGACACACTTGCGGCAAAGCTTGCACTTGGTGTAGTCGATATATGAAAGATTGTTGGTAACGGTGATTGCTTCGTGGGTGCAGACTTTCACGCACTTCGAGCAGCCGATACATGCGGCTTTACATTCCTTGGAGGCAACGCCGCCCTTTTCGGTATTGGAGCATGCTACCCATACTCTCATGCCGCGCGGACCCTTGTCGCGGAGCTCGATGATGTGGCGGGGACAAGCCTTGACGCAGGCGCCGCAACCCACGCACTTCTGATCGTCAAATTCGGCCAGACCGGTTTCGGGATTGATGCGCACGGCATCGTAGTTACAAGCCACAACGCAGTCGCCGCAGCCGAGGCAACCGAAGGGGCATGAGCCTTCGCCTGTGCCGGCCATGGCAAGCACGGCGCACGACTGAGCGCCGTCGTAGCGTGCCACGCGAGGACGCACGTCGCATGTGCCATTACATTTCAGCACGGCTACTTTGGGTTTGGCCTCGGAAGCAACGAGGCCTACTATCTCACCTATGCGGGCCATTACTGCGCTGCCCGAGGCGGGGCACACAAGGCCTTCGAGAGTGTCGGCGCCCACGCAGGCTACTGCGAAGTCGTGACAACCGCTGCGGCCGCAGCCGCCGCAGTTGGCGCCGGGGAGGAGTTCTTCAACCTGACCGATGCGGGGATCTTCCACCACATTGAAGCGGCGGGAAATGAAATAGAGCAGGATAGCGGCTATCACGCCGATGCCGCCGAGCACGAGGATTGAAATTAGAAACAGGTTCATAATTTAAAGGTTAACAGTGTCTTATTTGCCAGGTGACAGACATGGCAAGGTCTTTACGGAATAGATATAATATCAGTTCATACAAGGCTACCGCGCCGGCTGCAATAAGTGCCGTCAGCAGCGGGCCGAGGTCAGGGGCGTAACCCTGAATTCCCAGCACTGCGGTGAGCAATATCCCCGTTGGGAGGATGAATGCCCAGAATGAGGCCTTGAGTTTGGAGCCCGATGCGGCTTCGAGTCTCACACGGTCGCCCGGGTGAAAACTGTCGTGCCCGGCTCCGCGCGGACGGGGGATATTGATAATATCGGCCTCGTTTTCGCTCTTGCCCATGCACACGATCGCTATCGAGCAGCCCTCGCATTGGCAGGGCTCCTCGACCGCTACGGAGATGTTATTGAAGCTAACTTCCTTAACCACACCGATATGTTCTACATGGTCACTGTGCATCTGGGATGAGATGGATTTCAGGTCATTGGTTTTCCAACTGCAAAGTTAAGATTTTTTTTGAATACACTATAAATATATATCCAAATTTTTTCCTTGCGGTTAAGGAAATAAATGAGTATCTTTGCAGTTATGGAACAGAGAAGCGAAAATACCGAAAACACAGGCGCTGCCGAGCTTAATACAGTCGCGGCGTTGCGCCCCGCTCTCTACCTCATTCCCTCGGCTATGAGCGACGGACCGCTCGATGCCGTGATTCCTCCGGCCAATCTTGAAATTATCCGACGGATAAAGCACTTCGTGGTGGAAAATGTGCGCACCACGCGGCGCTTCCTCAAGCGGTGTGACCCGACGATAGATATTAATACACTGTCGTTTACGGTGCTTGACGAGCATACCGCTGCCGCCGACGTGGCCGCTATGATACAGCCTCTTGCCGAAGGTAGTCCCGTAGGGGTGATTTCCGAGGCCGGCTGTCCTGCCATTGCCGATCCGGGTGCCGACCTTGTGGCCGTGGCACAGAAAAAAGGTCTCGATGTGGTGCCTCTTGTGGGGCCGTCGAGTATATTGCTT
>JAIDSW010000352.1 GCA_029061025.1 Duncaniella sp. | reverse complement strand
TGCCCCCGTTAATCCCAATCTCGAGGGCGGTGACCTGTACATCAACTTCGGCTAAATCTCCGAGGATATTCTGAAAGACGGATTGAAAAGCTACGAAAACGGCATTCCGGTTGACGGCGACGATCAGTTCCTGCGCGAGACGGTGTGGGGACGCACTTCATCGCAAAATTCTCTCACCTACGCATTCGACAACAACTCGTCGGCCCGTCGCCTCCAGGACGTGGGTCTTGACGGGTTGCCCAACGAGATGGAGTTTGGCTTCACATCTTACAAGGACTATCTCGACGGCCTGCGACGCCGCCTCAACCCCTCGGCGATAGAGCGCATGCAGGCCGATCCGTTCTCGGCTTTCAATGACCCCGCCGGTGACAACTATCATTTCTACCGCTCCTATCAGTATGACGAGATGCGCGCTTCAATCCTCGAGCGCTACAAGCGTTACAACGGCGTGGAAGGCAACTCCCTTTCGCCCGAGGATGCACCCGACGCGCTTTACCAGTCATCGCGTAGCACTCCCGATGTCGAGGATATCAACCAGGACAATACGCTCAACGAATATGAGCGATATTTCCAGTATCGCGTATCCATCCGCCCCGAGGATCTTGAGGTGGGACGCAACTTCATCACCGACAAGCAGGTGAGCTACGTGGCTGCAATCAATGCTGATCCTCAGGAGGTAGTATGGTATCAGTTCAAGATACCCTTGGCAAGCTATGAGAAAGTGGTGGGTAACATCAACGACTTCTCCACCATACGTTTCGCCCGCATGTTCATGACCGGATTCAAAAACACCACCCACCTGCGTTTCGCCACATTTGAACTCGTGCGCGGCGAGTGGCGCACCTACGATTTCAACCTCAACAACCGCTCCGACGCTCCCGCCGAGGGCGACCTCGACATATCGGTGGTGAACATCGAGGAGAATGCTGACCGTGAGCCGGTCAACTATGTGCTTCCTCCCGGTGTGACCCGTATATCCGACCCCGGCCAGAGTCAGATCGTGCAGCTCAACGAGCAGTCGATCTCAATGAAGGTAACCGGACTGCGCGCGGGCGACGGACGTGGTATCTACAAAAATACCCAGCTCGACCTCCGCAACTATAAGCGCCTGCAGATGTGGGTACACGCCGAGAAACTTATCGACGACGAGACCTCACTGAAATCGGGCGAACTGTCGGTATTCATCCGTCTCGGCTCTGACGTCAAGCGCAATTACTAT
>JAIDSW010000351.1 GCA_029061025.1 Duncaniella sp. | reverse complement strand
GGTCGCGGGCTATAGTGTGGCGTGCGAAGTGCATGCCGGGACTGTGGGCCTGAAGCACGGCGGTGTGACCGTAGACGTCGACCACGCAACCGGGCAGGAAGTCGCCTTCGCCGTGCACGAGGCGGAAGGTGGTGTTTTCGGGCGTAATGAGCCCGAGGCGGCGTCGCATAGCCCACGCTTCGGCCAGACGGCGGGCGAAGAAGTCATCGTCGACGGGGGTATCGTCCATGGTGAGCATGCGCACGGCAATCGAGCCGGCCTCATAGTGGCCCGTACCCATTAGTTCACCCGAAGCCGAGCGCACCTCCACGGTGTCGCCCTCAACGAGATCGTCGGGCTTTGAAGCGATTGCGCCCGAGAATATCCAGGGATGGAAGCGCTGCAGCGACTCCTCTTTCCCGCGTTTGAGTATGATGGTTTTCATATCACTTGAAAAATGCTTTGAAGAGGTCGTTTCCGTTGGCGTAGACAAGCAGAAGGAGCAGGAATGCCATTCCTACATATTGCGCGCCTATGAGGAAGTTTTCCGACGGCTTGCGGCGCGTGATGATTTCGTAGAGCAGGAAAAGCACATGGCCGCCGTCGAGTCCCGGGATGGGGATTATGTTCATGAACGCCAGCACAACGGAAAGGAAGGCCGTGATCTGCCAGAACGAAAGCCAGTTCCACTTGTCGGGGAACATGTTGCCTATCGCACCGAATCCGCCGAGACTCTGCGCGCCCTCGCGGGTGAATACCTGCTTGAGCGAGCTGACGTAGCTGGTGAGTGTCGAGGTCCCTATTTCCCAACCGCGGGGGAAGGACTGGATCAGCGAGTATTGCTGAGTGACGGTAGGGTAGATGTCGACAGGCTGACGCAGCTGAAAGCCGAGTTTGCCGTAGGAGTCAGGCGTAGCGCTGAGTGTCAGCGGCTTGCCGTCGCGCTCCACGGTGATGTCAACAGTCTTATCCTTATATTGAAGCAGGGCGGGGGAGAGCTCGGTGAATGAAGGGGTGGAAATGGTGTCGACAGCAAGAATGCGGTCACCTTCTTCAAGACCTGCCTTTGCTGCAGCGCCGCCTGACACGAGACGGTCAACCACGACCGGCACGCGAAGCGACATAAGCCCCTTGTCCTCGTTGAGCTTAAGCAGGAAATTGTCGGGGAGAGTGATGGTGACCGTATCGGCATGATTGCGGAGCACGGTCACTGTCTTGGCCGATGCGAGGCGGTAGAGGCAGTCGCTTTCCGAAGCGTCGAGCGCGTGTCCGTCGGCCGTAAGAGGAATGTCGCCGTTGCGGAATCCCGCTTCCTGAGCCGAGGGCACGAAGTCAAAACCTTCGTAGGCATCGGTGAAAGGTATATAGCGGTCGCCCCAATGATAGGCGATGCCGGCGTAGATCACTATGGCGAGAATAAAATTGAAGAGCACGCCGCCTATCATCACGAGCAGGCGTTTCCATGCAGCTTTGGAGCGGAATTCCCATTCGCGGGGCTCCTGAGTCATCTGCGCGGTGTCCATCGACTCGTCGATCATACCGGCAATCTTGCAGTAGCCGCCCAACGGCAGCCAGCCTATACCATAGACAGTGTGCCCCCAGAAGCGTTTCCAACGCGATTCCTTCTTCTCCTGCTCATACTCGGCATCGTAGCGGGCCGTGCGGGCGGCGATACATTTGTCGAGCTCGGCTTTGGCGACATTTAGGCGCGACTGAGCGGCGGGGTCATCGGATTTTTTTGCAGCCTTGTAGGCGTCGGAATACTCGGTCTCGGCTTTGTCGAGCCGCTGATCCTCCTCATATTCGGCGCGGGCCTCGGGAGTGGCGAACTTTATCGCGTTGCCTGAGCCGACATGCTGCCCCGGTTTCCACTTGAAAAGCGAGAACCCGGGATTGAAAAACATATAGAACTTTTCGACCTTGATGCCGAAGATACGAGCCAGTATGAAGTGGCCGAATTCGTGGATTATGACAAGGAAAGCGAGGGCAACAATCAGTTGCAGGGCTTTCATGAGAAATGCTTCCAATGCGTTGAGATAATGGTGGTTATAAAGTGTGTTCAGTCACCCACTCGCGGGCTGCGGCGCGGGCAGCCGAGTCGGTGGCGATATAGTCGTCGAGCGTGGGGTCGGCAATGAAATCAATGCGGCTCACCGTCGACATGATGAGCGGATAAATCGAGGTGAAGCCTATGCGGCCGTGGAGAAAGGCGTCAACGGCTATCTCGTTGGCGGCATTGATGATGCAGGCGGTGTTGCCGGCGCGATCAAGTGCATAGCGGGCCAGAGTCAGGCAGGGAAACTTGCGGGCGTCGGGCTGCGAGAACGTAAGGCGCGAGTAATCGGCCACGGTCAGTTTGGGGCAGTCTGACTCAAGGCGGGTGGCGTCGGCAAGCGCGTAGCGGATAGGCAGGTGCATGTCGGGCAGACCGAGCTGTGCTTTTACAGCTCCGTCGACAAACTGCACCATCGAGTGGACGATAGCCTGGGGATGTATCACGGCGGTGATGCGGTCGGCCGGCACTCCGAAAAGCCATCGTGCTTCGATGATTTCAAAGGCCTTGTTCATCATCGTGGCCGAGTCGATGGTGATTTTCGCGCCCATGTTCCAGCGAGGATGGTGGAGCGCCTGCTCCACGGTGACGCTTTCGAGCTGACGGGCCGAAAAACGGCGGAACGGGCCTCCCGATGCGGTGATTATAAGTTTGTCGACACTCTCGGGCGTCTCCCCTACAAGACACTGGTATATGGCCGAATGCTCCGAGTCGATGGGGACTACAGTGGATTTCGACTCGGCAAGAAGTCCGGTCACGAGCTGCCCGGCCACTACGAGAGTCTCCTTGTTGGCCAGACCGATGCGTTTCCCGGCCTTGATGGCGCGGATGGTGGGGAGCAACCCGCTGTAGCCCACGGTGGCGGTGACCACGGTGTCAACGTCGGGATCATCCATTGCGTCGGCTACCGCCTGCGCTCCGGCCGAACACTCTATACCCAGCGGCGAGAGGGCGTCGCGGAGGGTGGCGTAGAGATCCTCGCGGGCAATAACCGCGCGGCGCGGACGGAACTTGCGGCATTGCTCTATGAGCATGTCGACCTTACTGCCGGCTATGAGCACCTGAGCCGTAAACAGGTCGGGATACCGCTCGATTACGTCGAGCGTCTGCGTACCTATCGATCCGGTTGAGCCTAATACTGCTATTCGTTGAGCCATATCAGCGGGTAAGCGATTGGATTACTTCCTTTATCGAAGCAGCTAATGCGTCGGCCTCCTCCATAGTGGCAGCTTCGCTGTAGATGCGTATGATAGGCTCGGTATTGCTCTTGCGCAGGTGTACCCACGAATCGGCGAAGTCGATTTTCACACCGTCAATGTCGGTAATCTGCTCGCCGGCAAATTTTTCCTTCACGGCCGCGAGAATGGCATCGACATCGATATCGGGGGTGAGCTCGATTTTGTTTTTGGCAATCATGTATTGCGGGTAACCGGCCTTGAGCTCCGATACCTTCTTGCCGCTCTTGGCGAGGAGGGTAAGGAACAAAGCCACGCCCACGAGCGCATCGCGGCCATAGTGGGCGGCGGGATATATCACACCGCCGTTGCCCTCGCCGCCTATCACGGCACCGGTCTCCTTCATGAGGGTGGTGACATTCACCTCGCCTACAGCCGAGGCATTGTAGGTGCAGCCGTGGGCGCGGGTGACGTCGCGCAGGGCGCGCGACGAGCTGAGATTTGACACCGTGGAGCCGGGCGTGTGGGCCAGCACGTAGTCAGCCACGGCCACGAGGGTATATTCCTCTACAAACATCTCGCCGTTTTCCATCACGATGGCGAGGCGGTCAACGTCGGGGTCGACCACGAAACCTACGTCGGCCACGCCGCGCTTCATCAGGTCGGAGATCTCGGTGAGGTTTTCGGGAATAGGCTCGGGAGTATGGGCGAAATTGCCGGTGGGATCGCAATTGAGTGTGACGATATTTTTCACACCCAAAGCGCGGAGAAGCTGAGGTATCACAACGCCTCCCACCGAGTTGACAGCATCGACGGCCACTGTGAAATCAGCGGCGGCGATGGCATCCTTGTCGACGAGGTCGAGGGCGAGTACCTGCTCGATATGGCGGAGATTGTAATTATTGACGGTATATACCTTGCCCAGACGGTCGACGGGAGCGAAAGTGAAATCTTCGGCCTCGGCTATGCGAAGCACCTCCTTGCCCTGGGCATCGTTGAGAAATTCGCCGTCCTCGTTGAGGAGCTTGAGTGCATTCCACTGCTTGGGATTATGGCTTGCCGTGAGGATGATACCGCCGCAAGCTTTCTGGTCAGTCACAGCGATTTCGGTGGTGGGGGTGGAGGCGAGACCTATGTTGACCACGTCGAAACCCATTGCCACGAGAGTGCCGCACACAAGGCTGTCGACCATCTCGCCGCTCAGGCGGGCGTCACGTCCCACCACTATGAGGCGCGAGGTGCGGGTGGTGATGGTGGAGATAAACCGTGCGTAGGCAGCGGTGAACTTTACTATATCTACCGGCGTAAGACCTTCGCCGGCCGGACCGCCTATTGTACCGCGGATTCCTGAAATCGACTTTATGAGTGACATAGTGTATATATTGTGCTTAGATTTGGCTCTTGAAATAGCTGATGGTGTAGAGATAGGGTATCACGTCGGCAATCTCGGAGGTGGCGCCTACCTGCGACTTCACCACGAGGTTGACCTTGGCGTTGTATCCAAGATAGTGCATGGGTACCTGAATACCGGTGCCGTATTGGGTCGACTGCTGGATAGAAACATTGTCGAGCAGGAAGAATACCGGATTATAGCCCATATTGTTGGCGTTGCCCTGGGGGCTGTTGTCGTCTGATCCCGGCTCATAGCTGAAAAGATTGTAGCGGAGATAGCGGAAGTACACCCGGTCGTTGGCTTCGGGCTTTTCGGCAGAGCCCGGGTCGAGTACCTGCATGTATACGTTGCCCTCGGTGTCCATCTTATAGTAGGGCGCGTCGGGTCCCACCTCGAATTTGTTGTCGGCAGGAATCTCTGTCTCGACACGGTGGAGCGACAGGAAATAGTTGACGCGATGGTTTTCATCGGTGAGCAGCTCGGCATAACTCTTTGAGTCGCTGCACGAAGTCACCGCCGGAACGATAGCGGCCAACATCAGTATGGCCATGAAGATATTGCGTAGTTTCATATTCACTTTAAATATTTGTCATATTCGGGAAGGGCGGCAAGCAAGCGAG
>JAIDSW010000350.1 GCA_029061025.1 Duncaniella sp. | reverse complement strand
GGGGGGGAGGGCAGTGCTGCTATTGTCGCTTCGATGTCGGCCGGGGTGTGGAGGTCGGTTTTATTGACGGCGATTATCATATGCCGGTTGGGCTCCGACGGGATCATGCTGTCAATGATTTCTTTATCGGGTAGGGAGGCGGGGTCGACCACGAGCAGGGTTATCATGGCTCGGTCTATGGCCCGGCGGGTGCGCTCGATGCCGATGCGCTCGATGGTGTCGTCGGTCTCGCGGAGGCCGGCGGTGTCGATAAATCTGAACAGGTAGTCGCCGGTTTCGAGTGTTTCCTCGATGGTGTCGCGTGTGGTGCCGTGGATGTCGCTGACTATGGCTCGGTCGTCGCCGATGAGTGTGTTGAGCAGTGAGGATTTCCCGGCGTTGGTGGCGCCGGCGATTGCTACGGGTATACCGTCTTTTATGGCTTGTCCGGCGGCGAATGATGAGTGAAGACGTGTGACTTCGGCGTGTATGTCGCGGGCTATGGATCGTAGATTTTCACGCGAGGCAAATTCCACATCTTCTTCCGAGAAGTCGAGCTCGAGCTCGAGCAGAGCCGCAAGGTCGAGCAGACGGGCACGAAGTTCGTTGAGACGTCGCGAGTAAGAGCCTTTCATCTGGGTGACTGCTATGCGGTGGGCTGCTCGGGAGCTTGAAGCGATAACGTCGGCAATGGCTTCGGCCTCGGCGAGATCCATTTTTCCTGCAGCAAATGCGCGGCGGGTGAATTCTCCCGGCTGTGCGAGTGTGCATCCGGCCGAAATCAGGGTTTCGATCAACCGGCGCTGTATGTAGGTCGAACCGTGGATGGATAATTCTACGGTATCCTCGCCGGTAAATGATCGCGGAGAGCGATATATCGTTGCTACGGCCTGGTCGAGCATGTTTCCGTCGGTATCCACTATGGTGCCGAGGTGTGCGGTGTGGCTTGCTGCCTGCGACAGCGGGCGGCCATGCCAGAGTGTGTCAGTGATGGCTATTGCCCGGGGGCCTGATATGCGGGCCACTGCTATGCCGCCTATGCCGGGCGGGGTGGAGATGGCGCAGATTGTAGTGTTGTCGGTGGTCATTTTCGGGGCGTTTTCAAGGTGCTCCAGTAGTGGAAATCGCATTGCGATTCTATTTCATTCTCGATTTCATCAGGGAGGGCGGCAAAGAGGTCGTAGCCTGTGATACGCTCTATCTCGTCGATGGTCACGGCCGACTGTTGCATGCCGCCGGGCACTTTTCCGTTGGGCATTATGAAGCCTATACCGCGCGGACGGTCGGTGTCGATCGCTATCACTGCTTTGAAGAATCGCTGAGGCACGAATACCCGTGAGTCGCCAATGTATTCAATCGGCTGATCGGATGTGACGGGGCCGCAAACGATATAAATGTTGCCATATACACGGGCCCATGTGCGGCATTTTTCTTCGAGTCGTTTCCATGCGCCCGAGTTCAGGGCTTTGGCCTGCGGGACGATATTGGTCATGAAAAATGATTCGCTTATGGCGTTTTTGTCCCATTTCATATCACCTGCCGGAGCCATGTGCCCGCGGTCGTAGCCTGAATAATTGTAGTCGTAAGATTCAGCCGAGCCGGGCACTCTTTCGTCGGCGAAAAACTTGTTGGTGCGAGGCTCTTCGCCGTCGGCTTCATCGGCGGTGAGCTGCCATGCTACCCAGTTGGGTATGTGCAGGCGGGGATTGAATCCTATGTTCATGCCGGTGTATTCGATCGGATGACAAGGGATGGAGTCGGGAATGTCTACCTGCAGCAGCGCGGCTGTAAGGGAGTCTGACGGCGTGGCGAAGCGCCTTTCGTGATTGCCTGAGTGCTGTTCTGACCGGCAATAGTTTATCGCCGACAGAACGATGCAAGTCGCCATGACGATGAGCAGGCGTATGGTCTTTTTTGATTTGGCTTGAGAATTGCGTCTCATTAATTCACAGTTGAATTGAGTTGATAATTTCTGATATGGCAGTTATGTCTCCCGGCGTGGTGGCTGACGTAATGGGCAGACTCACTACTTCCGATGCGAGCTGCTCTGTGACGGGCAGCGGACCATGGGGCAGTGAGGCGTAACACGGCTGAAGATGCGGCGGCGTGGCATAATGCACGTCGGTGCCCACACCCTGCTGCTTGAGCTGCTCGCGGAAGGTGTCGCGCTGCTGTGACGGCACACGTATCACATACTGATGCCAAACACATTCGCTGGCCTGCTGCGGTATCATCGGCTTGATTACCTGAGGATTGGTGATGAGCTCATCGTATATCGATGCGTTGATGCTCCTGTCAGAGTTTTCTTCGAGGATATGCTTCAGCTTTACTCTCAGCATTGCTGCCTGGATAGGGTCAAGGCGGCAGTTAAGGCCACGGTAAATATTGTGATACCGGCGATCGCTTCCATAGTTGGCGAGGGCTTTTACGGCAGCGGCAAGCTCGGGATCATGGGTTATCACGGCACCTGCATCGCCGAGGGCGCCGATATTTTTTGTGGGATAGAAACTTATCGCTCCGGCGTGGCCGAGTGCGCCCGCATTGCGGCTGCTGAAGATTCCGTCGGCGGGTGATACGGCACCTATCGCCTGGGCACAATCTTCTATCACTTTAAGGTCATGGTCCAAAGCCACGCGGCGCAGGTTTTCGTCCCAGGCCACGCGACCGTAGAGATGCACCGGCATGATTGCGCGGGTGCGAGGCGTGATTGCTGCCTCTACCTTTGCCGCGTCGAGATTCATGGTTGCGATGTCGGGATCGACAGGCACGGGTGTGAGACCATTGTCGCTCACGGCCAGCAATGATGCGATGTAGGTATTGCCGGGCACTATTATTTCATCGCCCGGTTTCATGATGCCGAGTTCGATATAACCTCGGATTATGAGTCGTAGCGCGTCGAGTCCGTTGCTTACGCCTATCGCGAAAGGGGCATGATGAAATGAGGCGAGTTCGGCATTCAGAGCCTCATTTTCCTCTCCGCCTATGTAGCGGCCCGAGCGTATCACTCTCAGCGCCGCCGCTTCCAGCTCGGGCAGCAGCGGCTCATTGAGCTGTGCGAGGTCGAGAAACGGATATTTCATTTTACCGATTGCTTGAAGTCTTCGTAGTCACGTATGTAGTCACTCTCATCAAACTCCGTCGATGTGAGCACCATACACACGGCTCCGGTTGAAAAATTGTCGAGCGTGCGCCAGTTTTGTGGCGGGACATAGAGCGCGTTAAACGGGCGGTTGAGTTCGTAGTGGCGCCACTCTGCTCCGTCATACAGGTTTACCCTGAAGCTCCCCGAAAGAGCTATTATAAGTTCTTCCGATACTTTGTGTGAATGTCCGCCGCGCTCGGCTCCGGCCGGCACGTCATATATCCAGTAGGCTCGTTTTATGTCAAAGGGGATGTTGCCGCGCTCGCCCCCCTGAGCGAAAGTCAGGCTGCCGCGCGGATCGTAGATCTTTGGGAGAGAGATTATGTGGGGTAATGCTTTTTCCATAATTGACAAAGTTAGTGAATTTATGCGTAACTCCGGGTGTATGGTTCAAGATTATTCCTTCGCAGCCGACTTTTCTTCATGGGATTCGTGATGGGAGTCGTGATCTTTTCGCCATTCCTGCATGTAGCCGGCTGTGATCACGCCCGATGGCATCGCTATGATGCCCACGCCGAAAAGCGACGATATCATCGAGATTATGCGGCCTATGTCGGTGGTGGGGGTGAGGTCGCCGTAGCCCACCGTGGTCAGCGTCACGGTTGCCCAGTAGAGAGCGTCGAAGAAAGATCCGAAAGTCGGGGCGCCTGTCTCGGGATTGATGTGCGGCTCGGCGTTAAACATTATCAGCGCCGATACAAATATGTAAAACAACGCTATCGCCAATACGCCCAGCAACACATCTTTCTCCTGCCGGAGCACCCTGGTGAATATCTCGATTTTTGAAGAGTATCTGAATATCTTGAGCAGTGCCACCAGGCGCAGAAGGCGCGTCAGTCGCAGCAATTTAAACTCGGCGCTTATCAGATCCATTCCCGACAGTATACTCAGCAGGTCGATGATCGCCATAGGGGTGAAAGGATACTTGAGATAGGATAGCCATCCCTCTTTCATCGTCATGGCGGCTGAATACCATCGCAAAATATAGTCGATGATGAAGGCCGTCACGGTAACCCATTCGATCACCCGGAATATCGGATAATTCTCCACAAACATAAGCGGGACGATACTCCCGAGAATCATTATCAGCATATACCAGTCATATATTCGGCTGGCCAGCATTCCTTTTCGGTCGCGGTTGATGAGGTTGAAAATGCGCTGGTGGAGATTCATGGGCTTACGGAATTGATAAAAATGATTGGACTTGCAAAGATACAAAATTTTCTCTCCCGACGCCATTTTTATTTATATTATGGTAGACGATCAGTGCTGAAGATTGTTGACTATTAAAATCTGTTAAATTTCCATCAAAGATTTGGTGGGAAAAGAAAAAGTTTCTACCTTTGCACTCGCTTTTCGGAGGAAGGGCGGTGAACGAAGGTTTGCCTGATTGAAATGACGGTTTGCAACAAGCGGCGGTGCTGAAAGGTTTGTCGCTCAAATGTTAAATCGCGTTAAAAATCGCCGAAAGATTTGCACGGTTGAAATTTTTGCTCTAACTTTGCAAAGAATTTCGGAAACGAACTCCGGAAGTCAAAACCGAGAACATTGAAATAATTGCAACAATAACGAAGTAGTACAAGAGACGAGCTTCCGCCCCTCTGAAAGGAGCGCGGCGGAAACGGAAAAAGTTCTCTGTCAATTTCGACATTAAAGCAGGCGTTTGATAAAAACGACAATGATGAAGTCAGGACAGGTCGAGCGGGTCTGAAGGATGAATCCCATCTTACAGAACAAGCAAAACGTAAACAACTTGGTCTGTATTTTTTAATTTTGAAAAAGAATAAAAAGATATAGACAACAACGAAGAGTTTGATCCTGGCTCAGGATGAACGCTAGCGACAGGCTTAACACATGCAAGTCGAGGGGCAGCAGGGGGAGGAGCAATCCTCCCCGCTGGCGACCGGCGCACGGGTGAGTAACACGTATGGAACCTGCCCGTCACAGGGGGATAAGCAGAAGAAATTCTGTCTAATACCGCGTAATATCCCCGAGGGGCATCCCTTGGGGATTAAAGGAAGTAATTCCGGTGACGGATGGCCATGCGGCGCATTAGCTAGTTGGCGGGGTAACGGCCCACCAAGGCGACGATGCGTAGGGGTTCTGAGAGGAAGGTCC